>CAZDVV010000083.1:0-8683 GCA_964508875.1 uncultured Desulfobacteraceae bacterium
GGCCTCTCACGCCGAAGACACGGGTTCGAGTCCCGTTGGGACCACCAATACCTCGATAAACAATCATTCCTTGCGCCTTTCACATTGCGTAGCTGCCGTATTTTGCTATCCTGCGCAAGCCTAATATCTCACAAGAGACTGTGTTGGACTGAGACAGCGTAGCGGAGAGTAGAAAAACCTCTATTAACATCCCTAAGCGGAGTATGATATGTTGTTAACGTACTAGATGTACCTTTTGAGAAAAGGTATTATTTCAGCCATTTTGTACTTGTCATTCCAGCCCCCTACTTCGCAAACCTTTATTGGACAATCCTTGACATATTGACCAATTGAATCCCAATCCATTTCCCCTACTCCTGGAAGACAGTGATCCTTCAGTCCTACGATATCATGAATATGGACTCCTATCATTTTGTCTTTAAAGCACAATAGCCATTGGTTGTATGGGTTATCAGCCCTGGCTTTTTAAGATAGTAGCTCTTTACCATTCCGGTTTCCCTTGAGGTTTGAAAAAGGTCTCTGATAAAAGGGCGTAAGCAGGGTTAGGGCCCATAAGATTCGGCCTTTGGAAAGTGGAGCAGTTTATGGTAATGCCAGGCTTGAAGAAACCAGTGGACATGGGCGATTGGGAAATGTGCATAAGCGAAAAGAACGTTATTCCCATCCCTGGAGCAGATTTGCCGAGTTGCAAGATAACGAAGAAAGAGATAAGTGGTTGTTCTGTAACATTTGATATAACCACAGACATTGGGGGCCAGAAAACCCGTTACCAGGGCAAGGTAGCTTATCAAGGAGGCTCCGTAAAAGGAGAATATACCGCACAGCCCTCAACGGGCCCCAAACTAGACCTCAAAATGTCAGGTAAAAGGTTGGCCCAGTGCAAATGCCGAGTCCTGAGGTCCCTATTTGCCCTTTGGAAAGGCGGGACTCTGGGTTGGCCTTTTCCTCAAGATAGGCCTTGATACGTGTCTCTTTTTTGCGCTGGAAGGTGGGGTCACCCTTTTAGGAATACGTCGCATTTCTTGGTGAGTTTTTCCCAGCCGAGGTTGAGCAGGAGGTGAAGGCCTCTTTTTTCCCTCTTTGTAAAGCTTTATCCTGACTTCCTTCCCCTCCCTAAGCAAAACAATATAATTAGGCCCTATTTCCTTGAGCGTCATTCCATCAATCTCATCCCCCTCCTTGTACAGGCCGCTCCTGTTGCTCCCTTTTTCCTTTATTCTGAGACTTCTCCTCTCTTTGATCATTGCTAGCCTTCCTTTAGGGGAAATGATCACGCCCGTAAAGGATATCTCTCTTTCCAGCCTTTCGGTCTTGGGCGACTCTCCCGGCTTCCTTGGCTCCTCAACCTGTTGGTCCGGCGAGAATATATGTTTCTCTATCATTGGAGCGTCCTCTGCAACACAAGGAGATGCCAGAGAACAAACCCAAACAATGGCCCCCATTCCCAAAGAAATCCTTTTCAATATCATGATTTCTTCTCCTGCTTGGGCCTCCTAAGAAGCTCCTTAAGGCCTTGGACCTTCCTTGAAAACTCCCTGGTGATCGCATCAGCCTCAGCCCTATTCTTTATCACATGGGGCGTGATGAGTATAATGAGCTCGGTCTTTCTGGTTTCCTTCTCTATTCCGCCAAAAAGATATCCGAGCACGGGTATCTTTCTAAGCCAAGGGATTCCTGCCTCCGATGTGGATCTATTGGTCTTCATCAGCCCGCCGATGGCGATTGTTTGGCCATCTTCGGCAACCAGTGTGGTGTTAGCCTTCCTGTTTAAAAAGCTATAGCTGGACAGCGCAGTGTTGAATTCTCCCTTCTCGCTTACCTCCTGGGACACCTCCATCTTCACCAGACCACTGGAGTTAATGTGAGGAGTCACCTTCAAGATGATACCTGTAGATCGATATTGAATGGTATTAGTAATGGTAGTGCCAGTTGTGGCACTAGTGGTCTGCCCTGTGACTGTGGGCACCTCCTCGCCCACCTCAATGGTTGCCTCCTTGTTATCTATGGCCAGTATGCTAGGAGCAGAAAGAATATTCACATCAGACTCAGAACCAAGGGCCGTGATAAGGCCTCGCATGAAGCTGATAGGATCATAGACTCCCAAGGAAAATCCTGTTGTACTGCCCAAAGGGGTATTAATGGCCCTAGTAACATTGTTATCCAGCGCGCCCTGGATAGTGTAATTTGCCCTATGCCCCTGAAGGAACCATTCGATTCCATATTTGAGCGCCCCCGTAAGGGAAACCTCGGCCACCAAAACATCTATCAAGACCTGCCTTGGCACGATATCGAGCTTCTCAAGAACTCTCTTGATAAGCATATAGTCACGATTATTGGCCTTGATCACTATGGCATTGTTTGTCTCATCCGCAATTATCTGGACCTCACCGGTGACCTCTGCAGAGATGCGCTCTACGCCCACCTTTGTCTTTGGTTTGACTATTGTCTTTCTCTCCGTAGTTTTCTTAGAGGTAGTCCCCCCAAAGACCTGCTTTAGCAGATCAGAGAGCTCAGCGGCACTACCGTTTTGCACAAAATATACATAGACATTGGTTCCCGACTCATCTGCGTGATCAAGCGCTTCGGCCCATTGCTCCACAAGCTCCAGTATGGAGGGCCACCGGGTAACAACCAAAATGGCATTCATGGTCTTAATGGGCAGGATTTGAAATGAGCCTTCATTGACACCAGGTCTTTTGAACAGCCCCCCGCTTTTGAGCATCTTATCAAGATCCTTTGCTATCTCACCCGCCTCCACCTCTCTCAATGGGAACAAACGCCAGGAAATGTCCTTGAAATAGGGAACATCCAGTGCCCCCAGTATACTGGCCACCTTGGCGATGTTGTCTGGTGTGTCGGTTATTATGATGGAATTGGTCATGGTGTCCTGGACAGTGGTAGCTCCTTTTGAAAGGAACGGCTTAATGTTCTTTGCAGCACTTGCCGCAGACAGATACCTTAGGCGAATTAGCCTTGTAATATCACCAATCTCCCCCTCTACTGCCTCAGTCCGCAGCGGGGCATTTGAGACCCCCGCACTCGCGGGCCTTCGAACAACCTTATAGATGTTCCCCGGTCCTTTTACGATTGCCAGGTTGTTGAGCTGCAAGATATTATTAAATATGTTTATGAACTGTGCCCTGGTATAGTTTCCTGTTAGATGAAAGGTCACCTTTGTTCTTAGGCTTGGATCAACCATATAGTTGACCTTGAATAACTCATAAAGGGTCGCGTCCAATACTTCATAAAGATCTGCATTATCAAATGCTAACTCCACGTGAACCGCAGGTTCATTTCCGGATTCGGGCTTTGTCCTGACATGACTCGAAGGTTGCATTGAGCTATGCTCAGCAATAGCCCCAACGCTGGCTGTGGTGGGAGTTGTTGATTGTACTGGGGCCTCCTGAGTCAATAGCCCTGCTTTTTTCTCAGGGTGCCTTTTTGCTTGTTGCTCTTCGGTCTCCTTTTTCTTTGTAGCCTGGGATAATTTGCTAGGCTGTTTGCCCTGAGATTCTGCTTGCGTGAGCGCCTTGAGCTCTCCAGTCTCTGGGAAACCCTTTGTTCCGTGGCCATTAATAATCGAACAACCCCAGGTCCAGGACACCAGCACCAACAACAGTACAATAAGCCCTAGGAGCACCCTGCCTTTTGCCTTTTCCTGACTTCCTTTGTTCATAGGATTTAGCTTCCTCTCTTCATGATTGAGCACTCTTCTCGTTGCCCTGGGCGAACAGTGACGCCAATCGAAGCGTTACCCTCAACCTGTCAGTGCGTCTCCGCACACGTATTCTGCTACTTATCTCGAGTTTGTCCACCCGAATCCCGGCCTCCAACCTGTTTACATACTGCAGTAACTCGGCCAACCTTTTGGTTGTACAGTACAGACGAAACTCGACTCTACCAACCTGGTAAGGCCCCCATTTACCTGGTGGCAGTTCTTTATATGCATTGAGCTGTATATCATGGCCTTCAAAGAAGTGCTGCATCTTGGCCTGAATCATTGCATTGGCCTCTTCAATGCTTGCAGCCTTGACCGTCATTCTAGACAATTGCCGCAATCGTCTCTGCGCCATACCCTGTTCACTTATGGCCTTGGACAGCCTCTTGAGCTGTTTCTGCAGCTTACGGTGCTCTACGGAAAGGCGTGTTAACTCTGTCTGTAGGCTATACTTGCGCTCCTTTAAAGGCGCATAAACTTTTGCCCACCATACAAGCACGAGCGTGGCGAGCAGTGCTAGGGCCAGAGCAGTTCGACGTATTCTCTTGTCCTTTAGCTTCACGGGCATGATCTATGGTCTCTTAGACTCCTGTCCTTTGGACTCTACTAAATGCAACACAATCCTGAATCGCTCATTGTCAAATCTGTTCCTGCTGACAGACCCTACCAATCTTACTTCTCCGAACATCTCCGATTTCCTGAGCGACTTTAGCACCTGAAGGGCATCATTACTCGTGCCTCTTAGGGTTAACTTGCCCTTGTCATAGGAAAGGTGAGAAAACCATGTCCCCTCAGGCACAACAGTGGCAATTTCGTTGATCACTTTGTATAAATCTGGTTTGCCCTTCACATAGCTCTCAATATCTCTAAATAACTTCTCCGACTCCTCCAGTCTGTTGATCTCTTTTTCCAGCGGTTTGATCTTTTCCCTGAGGCGTTGGACCCTGGCCCCAACCAACTTCACCTCTTCCCCCACGCCTCTAACTTCCTTATAAGAGGACAATGTCAGGTATCCCAGAAGCAAGAAGAGAATCACGCACAAGGGCAATAGCACATGCCATGGCCTGAGCTGCCTCACCTTCACAGGCCTGCCGTCGAGCGAGATCTGCCTGCCACGGGACAAAGCCCCTGCAATTGCTGCCACACTCGGGTTTTCATTAATTAATGGCAAACCGTTTAGCCTGTTGGGCTTTGGCGGGGGAAGGCCAGGTGTGTTATGGCCATCGAGGAAATATGGTTCACCATTTACATTGCCAAACTTTGCGGCCAAACCCTCTAACACAAGTTCTCCCACGGTTGCACCTTCAGACTGTGGCCAGGATGCAGAGTACAAGAATCCCTCGTCCGAATACAACCCTAGCTCATAACTACCTTCCTGGGAGGGCAATACCAGCGTTAAGGGCATCCGGTATCCTTGCATATTAAGCCAATGGTATACTCCCATAGAAAAAGGAACGACACGCTTGAGCAAATGGCGTTTGCCGGCTTCATCAAATACACTCAGAATTCTGTCTATTTCCTTTCGATGAGCATAAAACACGAGCGCATTTATACGGCCATCATCGTATTGTGACAGAAGAACATCGTGGTATATCTCGTCTAAAGGCAAGTGACAATACACTGAGAGATTGTTCTGTACAGAGGCCCAGGCCTCTTCAAGGTCCATGGCCGGTAGGCTCATGTCTCTGGCAAAGAACGTGCTCCTAGGCAATGCCAGAAACATCTCAAATTTGCTGGGGTATAAGCCGTCTAAGAACTTCCTCAATCCCGAGTAATCAGTGCCTGTAATTGTCCCATGGGGAGCAAGATCGGGCCCTGGTTCCTTTAGACTTACACCGAATAGGCCTTTCCTTATACAACAATACAGCAGCCTGTCTTTTTCGACGTAAAGCCCTACTATGTCGCCGGGAATGATTCCCATCCCTCTAGCCCTCAGATTTCTCCACCTTTTCATTGCCCACAAGCATAGTCCGATACACTTGAAACACCTGCCATCGATTTCCTCTGTTTTTCATGAAAGCCAGAACCAACTTGTAAGCATCACCACTGCTTGGAATCAATATTGTTAGCCTCTTTACATTCTCTCCAAAAATGGTGAATGCCTCGGAAAACGATAGGGACTCATTGCCTGTCTCCTCTTCCTCACCCTCTTTTTTGTCCTTGGGTATTGAAGCAGCTTGATCTCCCCAAAAAAGCTCCGGGCTCATCCCCCTGACAAGAAGCAGCTCTGTAAGGGCCTGGAAGGGCCCGTTTCCCGGAACATATGACAACCCTTGCCTCTCGTAGTAATTGGACTCTGCCCCCCCCAGTCTAGTGAGGTCATCTTTGTCCCGCCAATCCAGTATCGCCTCGGCAATCAGCTCTGCCTTGTCTTGGTCCCCATTGGCCATGATTTCAAATACCTTTTCTCTAATCTCTGGATCAGTCGCGCTATTCAGGTTTAATCGGCCCTCCTCCTTTTCCACCTTTACCCATACCTCGACTCCACCAGGGGACAGCCTCACCCACTCTCTCTGCTCTTCTGTCCCTGAGATGGGAGACGTATTGGAAGAAAAGAGTTCCACCACAGATTCAATAGCCTGGTTTTCCCTTTCAGTAATCCACGAGCTAGTCCCAACCATGGCCCTTTCCCGACTGTATGCAAGATAGTCGCCCACCATGAAGGCCAGCAGGGCAAGGATCCAAAGAACAAGGATCAAGATAGTGCCTTGACTACGGGAACCTACGATCATCTCCTTCCCTCAGAAGGCCTCAGTGCCTGCCAACTCTGAAATACCAAACAAAAGACCTGCTTGCCTCTTTGTCACCCAGACCAAGAGTAAGTCGTATAAGCTTTGGTGGCACTGAAGAATTACATTTCCACTCCTCTTCCCACTGATCTTCGTCTTGCTCGTCAATTCGATTCTTACCGCTGTAGGCCAGTTCAAATCTTTCAAGTCCGTCCACTTCACTTATGGGCCTGAGGTCCTTAGGCCCATATTCGGATAACGGACTAGTCTCTTCCTTTAAGTCATCGGCCTTTGTAACCACCTGCTCATAAAGAACCAGGCTTTTCTTTTCCTCGTCATAAAGGTACGTGACCCTCAAAACACCTTGAAGAGGCGAACCCATTGGGGCAAAAGAGCTGAAAAATGTCAGCGAATGAGTGTCGCCACATATGGAATAAAGACCCCTTCTGGCCTTGGGTGGAACGCTTGTGGTCATCATCACACACTCTAGCTGCCTCTCCAATAGCCTAGGCAGAGAAGTCATTACGTCAAAGCTGCTACCCTGTTCCTGGCCCTTTTCCCATGCTCCTATTGTAAGTTTCAAGGCCATGGACAGCAAAAGGACAACCATTGCCACGAGCGTCACAGTCACCACTAATTCAAGAAGCGTAAACCCCTTTTCATTAGAACACAAAGGCGGTCTTGTCATCTCCTGTACCACCTCTTTATGCAAAACTTTTTTCCGCTGTTGCCATCCATACGCCATAAACAAAGTTTGAGTTCCACCATTGAAGGTATCTCGAAGATTTCTCCTTCCTCCCCCTCTATCTTGAGCTCAGAGACGGCTGCCGAATATCTCCAGTCCTGTTCACCCTTGACACTATCCTCAAAGTTCCCTTTGTCGAGAAGGTCATTTACAAATTCGATATCTTCCAACAGATTATGCGCAACCCTAGCCGCCTCGGCAGCATCTGTGGATTTCCAAGAGAGCCTCTTGGACTGGGATAATGTTTCAAACAACACCCCAAATGAAATTCCCAGGATCACGAGGGAAACAAGCACTTCCAGGAGTGTAAATCCCCCCCTTCTTTTGACCAGGCTCACCTTCTATTCCTCTTTTTCCAATGCAGTGACACTACCGGTTAACACATCAATTCGAAAGGCATATATGACATGATCATTCCTTGACACATAGAGATCTCCACCACTTGAGCTCCCGTCAGGGTAAAACCGTATCCCATATATGCCTTGCTTAATCTCTGCGATCCTTTCACCTTCGATTTTTATCTCCTCCGGTACATTCAGTGGACTCCGGTTATCAACCCAGCATTTTCTTTGCTCTGAGGAAATGTAGAGTGTGGAGACGAGCCCATGGGAGACGGCCCTTGTCCTAGCTTTTCTACACAGACTTGCCAAATCTTGGACAAATATTCTAGACCTCTTTCCCGTTACCGACCTCCCAACACTCACAAACACAAGGGACCCCGCAATGCCCAGAATCACCAGCACAACAATAAGCTCCAGAAATGTGAAACCCTTAGAATTGAATCTCATTGATACCGAATATGGCCGTAAGCATTGAAACAACGATCCCGCCTATCAACAGTCCCATAAACAAAATGGCCACAGGTTCTACAAGAGAAAGATATGTCTTGAGCCGGGTTTGAATCTTTCTCTCCAGTTCCTCTGACGCCCTTACTAGCATCTCACCAATACTACCAGTCTCCTCCCCCACTGCTGCCATCTGCACGGCAATAGCAGGAAACACATCTTGTTCATTCATGATAAGGCTTATTCGTTTCCCTTCTCTCACCCTCTCGTGGATTTGATCAACAGCCTTTCTGACCACCTGATTGGCTGCCACCTCTTTGACTATGGACAAGGCCTTTAATAACGGCACACCGTTCAAAATTAGTGTCCCCAGGGTTCTTGCGAAGCGGCTCACTTCTACCTCACAAATGAAAGGCCCAAAAATTGGCACCTTAAGCATGATAGAGTCGATCTTCTCTCTTGCTATTCGACTCCTCAGAAGTCTTCTTACAAACAGCAACAGCAGCCCGCCCACCACAGGAATCAGCCACCACCATGCGCGGACAATAGCACTCACCTGAATCAAAATCCTGGTAGACAAAGGCACCTCAACACCCAGATCCCGAAAAATCCCTGCAAATTTTGGGACAACAAAGCCCATAATAATCAACACTGAGATAATGCCCACTGCGATGAGGATAGAAGGGTAAATAGAGGAAGAAATAAT
>CAZDVV010000084.1:0-7033 GCA_964508875.1 uncultured Desulfobacteraceae bacterium
AAAAGATGGGCTGGTTAGCCGCTTGCATTACAGATACGGCTGCCACGGGCCCCTGATCCAGAACCGACATAAATCTATTGTGTGCCAAAAGGGGAATTGGGGTACTCTTTGACTGATATTGCGAAAAGACTTAGGTTGAGCGTACTGGGCATTGGGTACGCCGTGAAAAGGGGGAGAAGGTGGCGAAGATAAAGGGCCTTGAGATCGGGAGTTATTTAAGGATGTCCCCCAAAAGTTCATTGGCGCCGCGAGGTGATCCCTCATCGGCGCCAAGAGTAGACATTAACCGTTCTTTCTTTCGAATTCCTTCATGAAATCAACAAGGGCTGTAACCGCTTCCAAGGAAACGGCATTATATATGGATGCCCTACATCCGCCTACTGAGCGATGGCCCTTGAGTCCGCCCAATCCTTGGTCCAGGGCATCTTGAACAAACTTTGCCTCCAGCTCTTCATTAGGTAAGCGGAAAGTAACATTCATAAGGGAGCGACTGTCCTTCTCAGCCGTTCCTCTATAAAAATCAGACTGGTCAATCAAGTCATACAAGAGAGCCGCTTTGTTCCTGTTTATCTCATCCATCTTTTCGAGACCGCCTATGGTCTCCTCCAACCATTTAAGTACAAGACTGATAACATATATCACAAAGCATGGTGGAGTATTGAACAGGGAGTTCTTCTCGGCAAAGGTGGTGTACTTTAACATGGTAGGAAGGCTGTCTGGCACCCTTTCCAGCATGTCTTTTCGTAGGATAACCATGGCAGCTCCAGCAGGGCCGATGTTTTTCTGGGCACCGGCATAAATTAGACCAAAAGGCCGAACATCAAATGGTCTGCTCATCATATCTGAAGACATGTCGCAGACCAGAGGAACGTCTCCCGCATTGGGAAACTCTGCCCATTGTGTGCCTTTGATGGTGTTATTCGAGGTAAAATGCAAGTAGGACGCATCCGGGTCCACGCGATAGTCTTTTGGTATATAAGAAAAGTTCTTGTCTTCTGAGGAGGCTATTACACGAACATCCTTGCCCTGAATCTTGGCCTCCTTGATGGCCTTGGTGGACCAGGTGCCTGTATTAATATAGTCAACAGGCTTACCCTCAAGAGCAAGATTCATGGGTATCATGCAAAACTGAAGACTTGCCCCGCCCTGAATAAAAAGCACATGGAAATCATCACCCAGGTTGAGAAGCCTCTTGGTTCTTTCAACCGCCCCATTTATTATCTCATCAAACCACTTGGACCTATGGCTTATCTCCGTTACGGACATGCCACAGCCCTTGTAGTTCAAAAATTCATCTCTTATCTCTTCCAGGACAGGAAGAGGTAGCGCGGCAGGCCCTGCATTAAAATTATATATTCTGTTCCCTTCCATTTGTTCCTCCTATTTTGAATTCTTCTTGCCTATCTCAAGGCTAGCATCAAATACCCGTAGATTCAAATCCTTAAATTTGTCAGGACTAACCTTTTCTATGATACCTCTGAGCTCCACATCCGAAAATGGGCCATCATCAAATGCTGCAAAATATCCGAGCATTGCCAAATTGGAGGACATGGGCGCTCCCAATTCCATGGCCACCTTTGTGGCAGCAATGCATCTTGCTACAATCTTTCTGGATTCGAGGTAAGGACGCACTTCAGTCCTCGGAAATGATTCAGGCTCAGCATTTGCATACAAGAGCCCCCCTATGGCCAAGAATGGCAAATATCTATAAGCCTCATTTTCATCAAGAGCAAGCATAAAATGGGCTGTACCAGAGCGAATCAGGCTACCTTCCGCCTCACCGATACGCAAATGGGAAATAACCGATCCACCTCTTTGGGCCATGCCGTGGGTCTCTGCTCCAATTACCTTTTGCCCCCTGCTCATTGCTGTCTCAGCCAGAATTTTAGTCATGAACAGGACCCCCTGCCCGCCCAGCCCGCAAAGAATAATATTCACCGTTTCCATATAACTCCTAAGCCTCCACTATTGCGCCTTTTGGACAAACTTCAATGCAAACACCACAGCCAGTACAAAGAACAGGATTTATGGCCGTGCGTCCCAGTTCCTCATCCCTGTAAAGGGCTGGGCATTCGAATTTTTCAATACACAGGTTGCATTCCACGCAATCCTCGGTAATCGTAACATTCTTGCGCTCTGGAATCGCCTGTTCCCTGTAAGCAATCACACAGGGATGTCTTGCTATGATAACCGCTATACCCCCTTGTGGGTCACTCGCGTACTGCACGGCCTTCTTTAAGACATTTACGGTCGCTTTGATATCGTAAGGATCTACCACTTCAAGAAAATCCACTCCACACCCCTTGACAACCTGCTCTAGGGATATAGCCTTGCCCTTGGACCCATCGGCTTTGATCCCAAGTCCGGGTGTGGGCTGCATACCCGTCATGGCCGTAATTTCATTGTCCAAAATAACCAGCACAAACCTGGAGCCATTATAAACAGCGTTTAAAAGGCCTGCGGTACCCGAGTGATAAAAGGTTGAATCCCCGATAGTGGCAATCACCGGTTGATCCACGCCATCCTGAGCAAAGGCATGGTAAAAGCCCGACGCCATTGTTATGGCAGCCCCCATGTCAAGGCAAGTATCAACTCCCCCAAGGTTCAGTCCCAATGTATAGCACCCAATGTCAGAGGTAAAGATGGCCTTGGGCTTTACCTTTCGTATAGAGAAAAAAGAGGCTCTGTGAGGGCAACCAGGGCAAAGGGTTGGTCGGCGAACAGGAAGATCCAGGGTCGCAACGAGATCAGAAGCCGAACTATCCATTTCACCTGAAAGATGGGGAAGGCCTTTTTCCTCAAGAGCACGGTTGACAATCCCGTAAATGACATCCGGCACCAATTCGCCTTCTGACGGGACATGGCCTGTCAATCTTCCCAATACCTTGTTTTTATCCCTCAAAAAATATTCGATGACCGTATCGGTCTCTTCAAGTACCAGGACATTATCACAAGCATTTACAAATTCTTGAGCCAGTCTCTCGGGGAAAGGGTAAGGCGTTCCTATCTTCAGCACCGGAATATCATCCCTCCCTTCTTCTGCAAGCAAATCCGTAACCACCGCATACGGGACTCCACCCGCTATTATCCCCAATGGATAGGCTTTTCCTTCTTTTAGAGTGTGGAAATTGAATTGCTTAAGAGTATCAAAACGCCGTGATATGTCCTTGAGTTTCTTGTTTAGCTCTTTGTGAAGAAGATATCGAAACCGCGGCGTGGCTGCCCAATGTGTAGGGTCTTTTTCAAAGGCGGCTTTGGTCTCATTGCTCTTTAGATTGTCCCAGGATATATCTTGCCTCGCGTGACAAACCCTGATGGCAGGGCGTAGAACTACCGGTATCTTGTACTCTTCGCTCAAGTCCAAGGCAAATTTGGCCATCATTCTTCCCTCCTGCGCAGTGGAGGGATCTAATACCGGAACCTTGGCCAAACGGGCCATAAGGCGGCTGTCTTGTTCAGTTTGAGACGAATGGGGGCCAGGGTCATCACATGATATTATTACAAGTGCCCCAACAGTGCCCAAATAGGCCGCACTCATCAATGAATCGGCTGCCACATTCAAACCCACCTGCTTCATACAACACGCAGCCCTTTTGCCTGCTATGGCCGCGGCAAAGGCGTTGTCCAATGCCACCTTCTCATTGGTAGACCATTCTGTATAGGTGTTTAACCCCTCGGCCTTTATGAGCTTAACCGCTCCTGGGAGTATCTCTGAACTAGGGGTGCCTGGATACGAAGTGAGAATTTGGCACCCCCCTTCCAACAACCCCAGTGCGATGGCTTCGTTTCCCAATAATATCTGTTTTTTCATCATTCCGCTTCTTTCTTCCTTTTTTTTGCCTGTTCAATTAACTCAAGTAACGACAACACCTTAGGCTTAGGCGGTCGATTCACTAGCTTATCCCACTGCTCGGGACTCAAATGTTCTTTTAAATACGTCTCAACATCAAAATGGCGATACCAGCAATCGATGATCTTGAAGCATGGTTCTCCGTAATTTTCCACGACACAATACGAAAAGAATATCTGGTGTCCTAGCCTGGGACACCTGATGGTAAAATCTTCCCCCGGCGGATTTATTGGTTTGCCCATGTTTTCCTCAAATACGAAGGGCCGGGGGCCCGAATGGGCCTCCGGCACTGATAATATTCAAAAAGGTATACTCACTACTTGCTTGCCTGTTTGGGCTTGGGAAGAGGTTCAATATCCTGCAGTGCCCTTTGAATTTCTTCCTCGGGCAGCTCGTGATCAGCAAGTTTACCGTGTAGATACGCCTCGTACGCTGCCATATCTACGAGCCCGTGACCGCTCCAGTTAAACAGGATGGCCTTTTCCTTCCCTTCCTCCTTTGCCTTGAGTGCCTCCCGTATAACAACGGCTATCGCGTGGTCCGTCTCGGGAGCGCTGATGAACCCTTCGGTCCTCGCAAAAATGATCCCTGCTTTAAATGTCTCAAGCTGTGGAACGGCAACGGGCCTGATTAATCCATCCAACACCAACTGGCTGATTATCGGGGCCATACCATGATATCTCAAGCCACCAGCGTGAATGGGTTCCGGCACGAAGCTGTGACCTAGGGTATGCATCGGCAGCAGAGGTGTCATCTGCACAGTATCCCCAAAATCGTATGCAAACGGTCCCTTTGTCATGGTAGGACAGGAAGCAGGCTCCACTGCTATGATATCGATATCCTTGCCATTAATCTTGTCTCGGACAAACGGTAAGGCATTTCCAGCGAAATTACTCCCACCACCAGCGCAGCCGATAATGACATCGGGATAATCCCCTGCAATGGCCATTTGTTTCTGGGTCTCAAGTCCGTTGATCGTCTGGTGCAAAAGCACATGGTTTAACACGCTTCCTAGCGAGTATTTGGTATTCTCATCCATTACTGCAGCTTCAACTGCTTCACTAATGGCAATACCCAAGCTCCCGGGAGAATCTGGATTTTCTGCGAGGATTTTGCGGCCTGCCTCTGTTTCGTTACTGGGGCTCGGTACACAAGTGGCCCCCCAGGTCTCCATCATAATCCTGCGATATGGTTTTTGATTGTAGCTTACCTTTACCATGAAGACCTTGCACTGTATTCCGAACAGAGTGCAGCAAAACGACAGAGCGCTGCCCCACTGTCCAGCTCCTGTTTCCGTTGTAATCCGTTTGGTGCCTGAGATCTTGTTGTAGTATGCCTGGGCAAGGGCCGTGTTGGGTTTGTGGCTACCTGCCGGGCTCACTCCCTCATTTTTGAAGTAGATCTTGGCCGGCGTATCCAGGTACCTTTCCAGGTTGTAGGCCCTGTACAGAGGGGTAGGTCGCCAAATAAGGTATTTTTCCAAGATCTCTTCAGGTATGTCAATCCATCTTTCTTGGCTCACCTCCTGCTCAATAAGTGGCATAGGAAAAATGGGTGACAAGTCCTCAGGGCCTACCGGCTGACCGGTTCCAGGGTGGAGCGTTGGCTCTAATGGCGTTGGCATGTCTGGCAGGATGTTGTACCATTGGCGTGGAATTTCAGATTCGGGCAGTACAATCTTTTTCGGTTCCATGACTCCTCCTTCTAATAAAAATTAGTTTTGTATCTATGCCTGCAATGCAGGCAGCCCCAAACCCAAAACTATAGCTCGATCCTCCGGATCGACAATACATCATCAATAGAGTTTAACTGTGACAATACCTCATCATTCACAGGAGAGTCAGTGGCCAGAAAAACACCATTTTCGCCCTTCTCTCTATCTTGACCCACATGCATCCGAGCTATGTTATAGCCCTTGCTTCCCAGCGTTGAAGTAATCGCTCCAATGACCCCTGGCACATCTCTATTCTTGATGAGGAGATTGTGTCCCTCTGGAAATGCCTCAAGATAGAAGTCATCTATTCTCAGTATCCTGGGGATGTTTTTCCCAAACACCGTTCCTGAAACTATGTTCTCTCCCTCATCTGTCTTCACCCTTGTAACAACTAGGCTGGCAAAATCCTCCGATGTCTCAGTCTTGGACTCCACCACTTTGATACCCCGTTCCGAAGCTATGACCGGAGCATTTACAAAATTCACCTCATCCTTCAGAGCAGGAGTCAGCACACCTTTGAGCAGCGCAGCAGTAAGGGGACGGGAGTCATACTGCGATACCGCACCTGCATACTTGATCTCTATCTCTCGAATTCCACCCTCACCCACTTGAACCTGAAGTAGACCCATCTTTTCAGCCAAAAGCGCAAACGGCCTCAAGATCTTCACAAGATCACCACTGATACTGGGCACATTCACGGCATTGGTCACAGTACCTTCCAGCAGGTACGCAACAATTTGATTGGCCACATCCCTAGCGACGTTGTCCTGTGCTTCCTTGGTGGAAGCTCCAAGGTGAGGGGTGCAGATAAAGTTGTCTAGCTCCATCAGCTTGATCTTCCCTGGAGGCTCCTGTGAGAACACGTCAAGGGCCGCTCCTGCCAGGTGCCCTGATGCGAGCGCATCATACAAATCGTCTTCATTTACAATGCCACCCCTCGCGCAGTTGATAAGCATGGCACCCTTTTTCATCTTGGACAGGGTGTCCTTGTTTATGAGATTCATAGTCTCAGGTGTCCTCGGAGTGTGTATTGTGACATAATCAGAGCGCCTCAATAGTTCATCAAAATCAACTCCCTCTGCCCCAAGCTCACTCAAAACCTCAGGCTTCACGTAGGGATCGTAGACTATGACATTCATCTTAAGTCCCTTGGCCCGATCTGCCACAATGCGTCCTATATGCCCCGCGCCAATAATGCCAAGGGTCTTATTATAGAGCTCTTTTCCCTGAAGCTGCTTCTTCTCCCATTTACCTGCTTTGAGCGATGCAGTGGCCTGAGGAATGTTTCTGGACAATGCCATTATCATGGCGATGGCATGTTCTGCTGTGGTGATGGTATTCCCCTCGGGAGTGTTCATCACCACGATTCCGCGCTGGGTAGCGGCTGGAATATCCACGTTGTCAAGCCCTATGCCAGCCCTCCCAATTACCTTAAGTTTGTCCGCTGCTGCTATGATATCTGCTGTAAC
>CAZDVV010000084.1:7133-8660 GCA_964508875.1 uncultured Desulfobacteraceae bacterium
CCCAGATTGTTCTCTATCATGTCCACCAGGATCTTTTGGTCTTTGTCCAAATTGCTCCTTTTCAATCTCTGAAGGTATGGGGATACCAGTTGCCTTACATTGGAAAGAATGCTTTCCTCGTCTTCCCGTTTCTTGTTTTCCATTTGTTTTAGAAGTACCTTCAGCGCAACATTGGCCTCTTCAAGGCGTCGTGACTGGACTTGAAGTTCCAGTTCTCTGTTGCGCAGGTCTTCTACTGCGGACTTTAGGGCTGTTATATCTCTTCCCTCAGCTATAAGGAGAACAATATTCCCTTTGCTGTCCCGTACTGGCTTGACTGAAAAATCAAAGCTCATTTTGTGCCCATTGGACCGGCTGTATTTCGTCTCAAACCTTACAAGTTTTCCAGAGGCAGCCTCCTTTATGGCCCGTTTCAATCTTTCCTGTTCCTCTGGGGAGTGGGCCCACCAAGGGGTTTTCCAGAAGGGCTTACAGTCTATTTTCTCCTGCTTGGCCTCTACAAAGTCCATAGCGGTCTTGTTAACCTTAATCACGCTCCCATCCAGCTTTAGCACTGCGATGAATTGAAAGGTCTGGTCAAATATGGCCCTCAGCATTGTCTCGCTTTTCTGCAAGGCCTTCTCAGCCTCTGCCCGCACTGCAATCTCTCGCTGGAGCTGTTCATTTGTTTTAGTTAGGCGCTCGGTTCTTTCTCTGACCAGATCCTCAAGATGATCCCTATGTCTAATTAACTCCTCCTCAAGCCGTTTTCTCTGGAAGAACTCAGGAATGGCTATTGGGCTGCCAGAGCAAGACTTAGTATACCCATCGGGACAATATTTCTTCAGATACTCTTCAATCCTTCCTGGAGGGGCCATGATGAATCTACAATGCTTATCCCTTCTTGCCTGGCACTCTATCTCTACGGCCACCAGGGGAATGCCGAAACTTTCCTCGCACCAACCAGAGGAATACCCGGCATTCATAATACACACGGGAAAATCTGGCTTCTCCCCACTCTTGATCCAGGTATCAGCCTCAAAAGAAAACGGGTGATCATAGATCAAGAAATAGTCGTCATCAGGACTTGGGTGGGATTCGGGCAATATTTTTACAAACGCCCATCCAGCATATGCAAAGTGGACAGGGCCTGCGGAGAGCTTTTCTACCGGCTTTTCCACCTTCATTTTCAGGTAGAAACTTCTAGCATCAGCCTTTCCTATTGCATGGGCCATGTCAAACAGGAAACCCATGGCGACCCTTCGGGCCTCGTCCTCTCCCCTGTCTTGATACAAAGAGGTAACCAGGTCAAAAAATTCCTTGGACATGGAGGCTGCTCGGACAAGAATATACCTTTCCCCAGAGACCTCTATCTGCGCCTTGCTGGGGGCCTCTTTCTTCTCCTGGAAGTACTTGCGGACATACCTTTGCGCCCTGAGGAAAACAGGCTCTAACTCCTGGGGGACACTAACCGTAGACAAGGCCTCACCTAAAATTGGGGTAATCTTTCTCTTTTTCATCTTCGAAGCTTGCTTTTTCTCGTAGGGC
>CAZDVV010000085.1:0-8629 GCA_964508875.1 uncultured Desulfobacteraceae bacterium
CCCTCAGCTCGAAGACAGGTTTTTGCATGACGATTGGTTCGCCACTCCTGATGGGAGATTCGTAAGGAAATATAGGGGTTGGCCCGGCGTTAAGAAAAAGATCCGCGTAATCGAAGCGTAGCTCTTTGTAAAGCTCCTCAGCCGGTCCACTTCTCAAATATGCGGTTATCATCTCTGACCCGCATATCAGCTCCTCAAATCCACATCCTTTTACGGCTTTATCAAGGGTGTTCAGGAACTCATCCTTCTGCATGGCAGCGATCAGGTCGAGGGATATTTCATCGCGATAAAGAGTTGAGAGAAACTGATACCTTTTGGCCACGGATTTTATCAATTCTTGATTCATAGAACAGCTACCTCCGTTATCTTTAGTTGTAGTATGTGACTCAATTCCGATCGCATATTGGATCGGTCGCCACAGGTAATTCCACTTAGAAGCAAATTAGAAGCAAAGGTGTATTAGGCCAGCTAAACCGAACCATGTGAAATCTTGCCTAAAATCCAATTTCAATTACGGCCAGACAAACATCTGCCTGCCCAAGGCCGGAGCATGGCAAATAGAATAAGCCCTTTCCCTGCGCCCGGGTCTCAAAAGACACTCTGAATCAACAAACAGCTCTTTCCCTTCGCCAATATCACGGCCTTCCTACTTGGGCTCTATTATGCGCATAATAATATTAGCTAATTACCAAATACTTTAATTTTTGTTTATAGCTCCTGTTGCCCCAAAGGTCAAGACAAAATTAATTATGATTGTGGGAATACTATCTCCCCGTGTTTTGCTTGACTTTTCGTTGCATAAGGGTACCTTAAGAACAAAAAGATTAACTAGAAATACCGCCATTTTCAAGGGGGCAGTCATGACAGAAAAATATGTTAAGGCCAAGGGAAGTCTGTGGGGGCTACTGATATTGTGCTTTATTTTGACATCTTGTGCGTCGATAAATGAAGTTCAGGTGCTCTACAAGCTGCCAGCGCCTAGCGGGATACTGCAGGGCAAGAGCCTGAAGCTTACTCTGGTTGATGAGAGGCAGATTAAGGAATTTCTAAAGCCGGGGGCAAAAAGGGAGCTGAAACACTTTTCCAATAATGTCTCATTTGCCGTGGCAAAATACAACGAGGCAGGATTTAAGATCGGACCTTATCCTCCTTTGGAGGTGATAAAGGAGGCATTTAAGCGGCGACTTGAATCTGAAGGTATAGTACTGGCTAGAACATCGGGCCAAGGCGTGCCAGAACTGGAGATAGTATTAAAGGATTTTTCACTTGATTTCCTTGATCGAAAATGGGTTGCTTCCATGAGCTATGAAGCAAGGCTGAAGGTAGATGGACAAGTTCGTGCGAGCCAATCCGTATCGGGTAGTGCTGAGAGATTTAAGGTCATACGCAAAAAGGGAGCCGATATGGCAGTGGGGGATATATTTACCGACACACTCAACAGGCTTGATCTTGTGAGACTATTCAAAGATGCAAACCTGCTATAGCCTTTGTCCCTCCCTCTTGAAGTTTTTGTTTTTCTTCTATTTTGCCGATAAATCTCAATAGAGTTAAGCCATGCCCCGTCCATAAATGGCCTCCCCCATAAGGGAGAGGTGTGGGGAGGTCCACAGTTTGGAATTGGGCATTAAAATGAGACCACTACTTGGTCAGTGCCACCAAGACCCAAGGGTGGTGGTGAATCTAAAACATATTTTGGTGAGGGAGCTATGGCTACAGAGATGGCAGCGAATGCGGGTGTGAAAGAAGAACCTAGAAGTCACGGCCTTACCAGTTGGTTAAAGGCGAAATTCTTTGGGCCGAAAGCGGAAGCCGCAGAACAAAGAAAGGAATTGGAGGCTGAGCTGGCAAATGTGAGCCAAGTGGGCCGCTACGAGATCGTTGCTAAATTGGGCCAGGGCAGCATGGGAATAGTCTATCTGGGCAATGACCCATACATAAAAAGAGATGTGGCCATCAAGATATCAAGGCCTTCCAGGGGCCTGGCACGACAGGAGGCAGAAAAGTATAAAGAAAGATTCTTTACCGAGGCCCAGTCTGCGGGCAGGCTCACTCATCCGAATATCGTGGCCATTTATGACGCAGGTATTCAAGATGAGTTTTGTTACATCACCATGGAATATATTGATGGGCCCACCCTACACCGCTTCTGCAAAAAGAATGGCCTCTTGCCTGTGAGTAAGGTAATCGAAATCATCTTTGTCGTATGCAGGGCCCTGGATTATGCCCATAGAAAAGGGATAGTGCATCGGGACATAAAGCCTTCAAATATAATGCTAAACAGCTCTGGGGCAGTAAAGATAACCGATTTTGGCATAGCTCATGTTGATTCCAGCCAGAGCTCACCAACCGGCCTTGTGGGCTCTCCTTCGTATATGTCTCCTGAACAGGTAAGGGAAGAGCCAATAATTGAAAAGAGCGATATTTTCTCTTTAGGTTGTGTGCTCTATGAATTACTTACCGGTGAGAAGGCCTTCTCAGGTGAAAATTACTTTTCCATACTCTATAAAATTACCCACGAAGACCCCAAACCTTTGAGGCATATACGACCTGATTTGCCCGAGATTCTTCAGAAAATAGTATTAAAGGCCTTGGCAAAAGATCCCGAGCAACGCTACCAAACATGCCTTGATTTTGCGTATGACTTAAGGGTGGCATTAAGGGGTTTGAAAGGAGGAATAAAGACACCCAAGGCCGAGGACGTAGTGGATTATGTGCACCAAGTTCCTTTCTTTGAGAATTTCACCAGGGAACACGTGCGGGAAATCCTCATGGCGAGCAATCTTGTCAAGGTACCCAAAGGCAAGGTTGTGGTTAGTGAAGGAGAGATTGATGATTCCTTTTATATAATATTAAGTGGCGGTGCTGCAGTCCGAAAGGACGGTAAAACCCTTGCCACTATAGACCGAGGTGAGTGCTTTGGTGAGATGGCGTACCTCAGCGGGCAGACTAGGGCCGCCACCGTAGTAGCCACTACAGATTCTATTCTAATGAAAATTAGCGCCACATTATTGGATAGGTCTCCCACGGAAATCCAGCTCCTTTTCCTCAAACAATTTGCAATGACCCTTCTAAAACGCCTTGCAAAGAGCAATCAACAAAAAGGTTGATGAATTTCCTCTGAAGCGCTTGAATAAGGTATTGGCAACCCAGTGGTGCCAAATTGGATAAATTTTTCAATTTCGAGCCCTGAGAGGTCAATTCCGATGAGTCGCAAAAAACAGGTATACTTAGTGAGCCTTGGCTGCCCCAAGAACCTTGTGGATACCGAGCATATGCTGGGACTGCTGGTTAGAGAAGGATATGAGCCCAGCACTACAGTCGAGAGTGCAGATCTGGCCCTTGTAAATACCTGTGCCTTCATTGAGGATGCGGTAAAGGAGAGTATTGACACGATCTTAGAGCTGGCAGATCTTCGGGCACGAGGAGCGATTTCGTGCTTGGTAGTGACGGGCTGCTTGGTTCAGAGGTATGGTTATAAATTAGGCAAGAATATCCCCGAGGTAGACCTGTGGCTGGGGACTGGAGAAGTGGGAAGTGTGGTGGACTGCTTGAAGAGGTCGGAAAAAAAGGTCTATCTTAGCAGACCCTCTTCGCTACCTGGAATAGATTCCCCTAGGGTTAGGTGCACGCCCTTCTATACCTCGTATTTACGGATTGCAGAGGGATGCTCTCACAGATGTTCTTTCTGTCTTATCCCAAAGCTGCGTGGGCCACTGAGAAGTAGGACAATTGAATCAATCCTTTTTGAGGCTAAACAATTGGCTGAGCAAGGGGTTAGGGAACTAAATGTCATTGCACAGGATATAACCGCATATGGAAGAGATTTGGGAATGAAGTGGGGCCTCGAAAGTCTTGTGGAGAAGCTCGCAAGTGTGGAAGGTATTCAGTGGATAAGGTTACTATATGCTCATCCTAATGGTGTTTCTGAAAGACTGTTGCGGATCATGGAAACAGTAGACAAGGTCTGTCCTTATCTTGACATCCCTTTTCAACATGTAAACAAGAAGCTTCTGGCCGCCATGGGACGCCAGGGGGATGAGGAACCAAAGCGATTGGTTGACAGGATTGAAGCGTGTAACCGCGAAATAGCCATAAGGACCACCTTAATGGTAGGGTTTCCTGGTGAGGGAGAAAGGGAATTCAAGGAACTCAGGGAGTTTGTCCAATGGGCAGAGCTGGATCATGTGGGGGTGTTCGTATTCAGTAAAGAGAATGGTACAAGGGCTCAGCGATTGGATGGTGAGGTGTCCAAGAAGGTAGCAGAGGAGCGGAAGGAAGAGATTATGCGGCTTCAGAGCGAAATTTCCTTCAAGAAGAATCAGGAAAAGGTGGGAGCTTGTTTACCAGTATTGATAGAAGGAATAAGTGATGAGACTGATTTGTTGCTAAAAGGAAGAACACAACAGATGGCCCCTGAGATCGACGGACAGGTGCTCATAAACCGGGGACAGGGCAGAGAAGGAGCGATAATGCCCGTGAGGATCACTGAGGCATACCATTATGATTTGGTGGGAGAAATAGTGGGCTAGGCAATTGTAGTGCAGGAGAGGTTTTGGATGGACGATGACAGGAAATTCGTATAATATTGCCCCCGGTAATAGGGCCATTGTGGTCAATTCAAGTTAGGCACTAGGGGCACTAGGTAAACCGCCGCAAATCAAATGGAGCAGGTGAGAAACAAAATAGAACAGACAAGAGACCGGGAGGTGCTGGCAAAATATGCTTATCACTTCAGGTCCATCGAAGACGAACTGGAAAGTGCCCTTTCCTCCAAGGTTTCCGCTATAGAGAAGATGGCTAGGCACACGTTGCTAGGCCAGGGAAAGAGACTCAGGCCTTTGCTTTTTGTACTATGTGCGAATCTGTTTGGCAATGAGGCTGAGGACTTGTACAGGCTTTCAGTCGTTTTTGAGTATATTCATACTGCCTCTTTGCTTCATGATGATGTCCTTGACAACGCAGAAGTTAGGAGAAAAAAGCCCTCTGCTAACACCCTTTGGGGGAACCATGCTGCGGTGCTGGTGGGAGATTTTCTTTATTCTAAGGCCTTTGTGCGCGCTATAGACCTGGCGAATCTGCAATTCTTCAGAAAACTTACTCGCACAACAACAATTATGGCCGAAGGTCAGGTGCTTGAGCTTTTACATACCGGAGATTGGAACCTGGACGTAGATACTTACTTTAATATTATCGTCGCGAAAACGGCTGTTTTGATCTCTGCTGCATGCGCATGTGGCGGGATCATTTCAGGCGCTGACGATGATGAGGTGGCGCGGTTAGAGAGTTTCGGAATGAATATGGGTGTGGCTTTTCAGCTGGTGGACGACATCTTGGATTATACATCAACGGAAAAGGTCTTTGGCAAACCTGTTGGAAAAGATTTGAGTGAGGGAAAGGTCACCTTGCCTCTCATCTATGCCTTGCAGAGCACGAGTGGACCCGAACGACAAAGAGTTGCATCCATGTTAAGTGAGATTGGTGAAAATGAAGACAGCCGTAAGAAGGTGGTGGAGCTGGTCAGAAAAAGTGGAGCCCTTGAGCGAGTGAGAAGAGAAGCAGGGGCATACGTTAGAAAGGCGGGACGTCAATTGGAGACCTTTCCCAGTTCCGAGGCTAGGGATAACCTTCTCGAGCTAAGCCAATACATAGTGGAGAGATCCTTCTAAATTATCAGATTCAAGGAATCTGACGCAACCACTATTTCGCCCTCAAAGTTTTTCCTGCACGCACCTCCAATATCTGTTCCCAGACATTCGGGGTAAAAGTGCATGAGCACAACCTTTTTCACCCCTGCCTCCCTTGCTATGGTCCCAGCCTCAACGGGAGTTAGGTGCCCTTTAACCTTTTCCTCTTCTGGGAAGGATGCTTCTACTATTAGCACATCCGCAGAGTCAGAAAGTCTTATGATGTCTTGCGAAAAATCCGTATCGCCAGTATACACGATAGCCTTTCCAGCAGGAGTTTCCATCCTTATTGCGATGCTTTCCTCCGTATGATTGCTTGAGGCAACCTTAAAACTAAGATCTTTCCATGAAATAGGGATCTTGTCATTAGGAGGCACTTCTTGTACTCTCAGCAGGCCCTTGGGCAGATCCAGATAAGGTGAGTAAGCAGATTGCAATTGATTCAAGAATCTTTTTAACCCAGGTGGACCCATAATACTAAAAGGCCGGCGAGTCTGAAGAATCTTGGGATATCTTGTGGCAAAAAGGAAATGGACGAGGTCTGCTGTGTGATCTGGGTGAAAGTGGGTAATCCATATACCTTCAAGTAGATGAAAGTTAATGCCCAAGCCCGATAATGATCTAAGGCTCCCAGGTCCTATATCAAATAGAAAATAATGTGTTTGGAAGCGTATCGCTATGCATGGGGAGCCTCTATGGGCAGATGGCATACAAGTACCTGATCCTACTATAGTTATATAAATTTCGTCATTTAGAGCCATTTTTAACTCTCCTGTACAATTATGAAGCAAATTGCAAATGTTTCAATAACTTAAGAATGCATTAGCATTCTATATAGATACCATTAGCCTCACGCAGCAGTTTACATAAATTATAACATACAGGATATCACCGCAACGGGAGCCATAACACGAATTGAGCAGAGCCTTAGAACGCGAGAGCGGATTTCGAAAAAGAGTAATGATGTGAACGACTTGGCATACAACAATGAAAAACAAAAAAAATCATTCAGTCAATATTTTTATTCATCTTTTTTCTTGACACCTTGAAGATATTAGAATAAGAGTGCTTGTGCAAAAAAGCACAAAGTGTTCATGGCTGGGTGCAATTATTGACGGAGTTGGGTTAAGGAACAATCAAAGCGGAACTGCCAACAACCCTCTCCGTTTAGACCAGAGTCTCTAAGACAGAAACTATTACAGAGAAGGAGGACTGCGTATGTCAAATTTGATCCCACCTCATGGTAAAGAAGAGAGACTAATACCCCTGTTGCTTAAGGGTGAAGAACTTCAAGCAGAGATCAAAAAGGCCGAGGGGCTCAAATCCATCCGGATCACATCCCGTGAGACCTCTGACCTGATCATGATGGGTATTGGGGCGTTTACACCCCTCACTGGGTTCATGGGTGAGGCGGACTGGAAGGGAGTCTGTGACAACTTCACGATGGCAGACGGAACCTTCTGGCCAATTCCCATAACGGTGTCCACGGACGATGAAGAGATAAAGGAGGGCGACGAAATAGCCCTGGTCGACGACGAGACGGGCACCCTGATGGCCACCATGCAAGTATCGGAAAAATACACAGTTGATAAGGAGTATGAGTGTAAGGCGGTATTCAGGACTACGGACACGGAACATCCCGGAGTTCAGAAGGTAATGGCTCAGGGAAAGTATAACCTGGGAGGACCGGTAAAGGTCTTGAGCGAGAGCTATTACCCCGAAAAGTTCAAGGGGATTTACCACAGGCCTGAGGATAGCCGCAATATTTTTGAGGAGAAGGGCTGGAAACGAGTTGCGGCCCTACAGCTTCGAAATCCCATGCACCGCTCCCATGAATACCTGGCAAAGATCGCGGTTGAGATTATGGACGGTGTGTATATCCACCAGCTAGTGGGCAAGCTGAAACCGGGTGATATTCCTGCCGATGTGAGGGTCCGGGCCATTCAAGCCCTGGTGGACAATTATTTCGCCAAGGATACGGTGGTACAGGGTGGCTATCCAATGGAGATGCGCTATGCTGGCCCGCGTGAGGCCTTGCTACATGCCACCTTTAGACAGAACTACGGATGCAGCCATATGATCATAGGTAGAGACCATGCCGGAGTGGGCGACTATTATGGTCCATTTGATGCCCAGAAGATATTTGATGAGATTCCTAAAGGTGCCCTCAAGTGCCAAAACCTGAATATCGACTGGACCTTTTATTGTTTCAAATGTGAAGGCATGGCATCCATGAGGACTTGCCCCCATGGAAAAGAGGATAGACTGCTTCTTTCTGGCACCATGGTTCGCAAGACCCTATCAGAGGGCGGCGAACTGCCTCCTCAATTCTCCCGCCCAGAGGTCCTGGAGATACTCAAAGAGTACTACCAGAGCCTGGAGGAGAAGGTGGAGATCAAGCTTCATGGTGCAGCCACTGGCGAAGTGAAGAAAGATTAATGATGTGGGGCCTCACACGCGTGAGACCCTCTGTTGGTGAAGAAAATCATAAAAGCCAGGAGTAGAAAGGAGGTGTAATTAAGATAAATTTAGGTAAATAACCATCAGAAGCACAAGAACTATAAATCTGTTGAAATCAGGAGGTGTAATAATGCCAAGTTTCGTAATGGTAGAAAAATGCGATGGTTGCAAAGGGCAGGATAAAACCGCCTGCATGTATATTTGCCCTAATGACCTGATGGTATTGGACATGGAGAAGATGAAGGCATATAACCGTGATCCTTCCATGTGCTGGGAATGCCAGTGCTGTGTAAAGATTTGCCCCCAGCAGGCAATGGATGTGAGGGGTTATGCAGACTTTATTCCTCTCGGGGCAAACGTTATTCCTTTGAGGGGTTCACAAGACATTATGTGGACGGTGAAGTTCCGTGACGGAAGCATTAAGAGATTTAAGTTCCCCATCAGGACAAATGAGGAAGGTACGGCGGACCCGTTGGGTGGGTTTC
>CAZDVV010000086.1:0-8578 GCA_964508875.1 uncultured Desulfobacteraceae bacterium
CAAGTATGGCACCAGCGTCTTCTTACACACCGTATCCAGCACATATTGCCTCATCACCTTGCGGAACATCTTGTGGGTATTGGTCCTTCCCAGGTACTCCATTATCCTGCCCGCGGTAAAAAGTGGGGGATCCGTTGGCTTGAAAAAGCACACCTCTTCCCCAATCTCCTTAAAGGGAGGAATATCAGAGCAGGCTATGGGAAGCTTGATCATCCCCGCCTCAAGAAGCGGCAGCCCAAAGCCCTCATCCTTGCTAGTCATAAGCAGCAGATCCGCCATCATATACATATCCCTGATGAATATGCGATCAGGAATCAGCTTGGTCTTATCCTTGAAACGATATTCAGCCAGAATGGCTATGTTGTCCTTCAGGTTGAGCTCGTTTATCCAGTACCTTAGTCGTCTGTAATATGATACTGCCCTAGCCTCGTGCGGATCATAGGCTCCAGTGAGAATAAAAAGCACATTGTAGCCCAGCAGCTTTATGCCCCTTACTATATGGATGGAAAGCTCCAGATTCTTCCGCGGCGTGATCCTTGAGGGTTGCACTATTACCAGGTCTCGAGAAAAGAGATCCAGTTCCTCTGCCAGTCTTACGGATCTGGGATCCAAATAGAAAAAAGTAACAGGATCAATACCATTGGGAATTACCTCCCAATGGAGCTTTGGCTCATGAGAAAGGAACAAATCTCTTCTTGACTCAGAAATGGTAACATAGTTGATACTGGGATGGGGTCGGCGGAGCACGTTCCAGGGGAATTCCTCCAAATATTCAGGCACCACCTCTTGGAAATATGGGGAATCATGTGCCCAGCTTACAACCGGCACAGCATTGCTCGCTGCAAAGCGCCTTAGGGCAAGCGTAAAAGGCAAATTAAAAGGCATCTGCAGCACATTGTGGGCAATTATGACATCCAGTTCTTCGGCCCAGGTCTGAAGGATTCCCAATATGCGTTCGGTTAGTCTCTTGAGCAACTTGTAATTTCCATTACCTGCTTCCGAGTGGGCCTTGAGCACCTGAGGGTACTTGGAGCCAAGCACAGGCTCTATGCGTACTGAAAATTGCTCAGAAAACACCTCCCCCATGCCCGCAAGAACAGATACTTTGTGGCCCAGGCGTACAAGATTAAAGGCATGTTGCTTTAGGAGCTCCTCCACTCCGCCAACAACAGGCGGGCAAGAATAGTGCATTATCCCAATTCGAAGTGCTCGCTCCATCGACAACGTCCTTCCTAAAACCTCCTATTTGCCAAAAACCACAGACCCTTGGGGCTCCAAGAATGACTCCATGATATGAAGCAGCTTCTTTTCCAAGACCTCATAGGAGAAATATGTCCTTCCCAATTCATAGTTTTTCTCTAGAGCCGGTTTAAGATTTCTGGGCTCTAGAAAGTATCTTAGCCTTTCCACCACGTCCCTGCTAACAAAGGATTCAAAGACGATCGCCTCAAACCCACAAGGCTCAATATCTTCAATAAATATGGAATATCTGTTCACCACCACCGGCTTCTTGAAATAGATGGCCTCCAAAAAGGCATTTCCGAATCCTTCGTATCCTGATGGATAGGTAACTACGTCAGCAGCCTGGTAAACATCATCCATGGTATAACCATCGGCATTCCCAGCGCTAAAGCACCTAGCAGGACCAATTTTGTCGCCTATGTAGAGCACCTCCACTCCAAGCCGTTCCGCATATTCGACTATCCTGGCCGCATATTGATCTCCCTCATCCCCGAGAGAATGAGAGACCACCAACCTTGGCCTTTCCATTCCTAGAAGGCTCACCAACTCGACTGCCCTCTCAATCCATTTCCGTGGCACAACCCTAGTGGGTTGCAATACGAAGAGATCTTCCTCAGTAAATCCTAGTTCCTTCCTAAGTTGCCTGCTTTTTGGATTCTCTTCTGGTGGTGGGTTTTTAAAATCAAAGACATTCGGTATTATAACATTGCTTATGCCGCGCCTATAGCTGAGCTGGCGAGACGCCGCCGAATTGATGACCACGTGCCTGATTGTGTGTAAATTGGGTGGGAAGGAATAGGATATGAAATCCCGAACAGCATTGATGAGGAATCTTTTTCGCTCCCATGCAAAATCATGGTGATGTGCTATGGCCGGAATGCAAGTCTCAGCAATTAGTTCTGTTATGGCCATTCCAAGGGGAATATTCATTGGTATGGCCAGAGCGTTTTCTGGTATGAGCACATCAATCTTGAACTCTTTGCAAAATTCATAGAGCCTGTCCTTAAGATAGGCCTTAATCTCATGCACACGCTTCGTAAGAGAAGCCTCTCGCTTGCATGTTCCAAAAAAGGCCTTGTGCATTTCAAGGATCTCGGGATCTTCAAAGTGTGCCTTTGGTTCAAGTAAGGACTTTTCAGGCGGGGTGTCCAACTGCCCGGCAAAGAAAAAACACTCGTAGCCATTTCTCTCCAGCACCTGATACCACTTGAACGTCTCCAGAGACACACCATCTGTGCCTGCTATTCGTGTGGAAACAAACCCGATCCGTTTCACTGCATCACCCTCCATAGACCAAAAAGAGTAATAATGGTTAGGGATGACGAGGCCGTGGTACAAGCTTGTTTGTAGTAAACGGTTATCTAAACGACTACTAAAAGGATATCTTGTACCCTTCGGCCTAAAACCTGGTGACCTGATTCTTATATAGGTGATGAGAGATTAAAAGGCAAGACATTCGGTTGGAGCTTATCCGCACTTAGTGTAGCCACAGAAGTGACACGTCATGCACCCTTCTTCAAAGCTTATGGTCTCACCACATTCAGGGCACGTCTCCCCCATGAGGCTGTATTCCCTCTTGCCCTTTTGTTTGCCATCCTTGCCCTTGAGGTATCTTCTCTCCAGCACGCGTGCAATCGCATCAGGGATGGAGAGCACCAGACCATCTTTCTGGAACACCGGATGTTCACCACCAATTCCCTTCAATTGATCAACAATGTCCTTAACATGCACTCCGGACCTCAATGCCAAAGACACCAGTCTGCCTATTGCCTCTGTCTTAGCGGTGGTTGATCTTCCCGATTTTCCTATGGTGGCAAACACCTCAAATGGTCTACCTTCATATTCTGTAACCGTTACATAGAGATTTCCATATCCAGTAACCATCTTGGTGGTGAATCCCTCTAGAGTCTCTGGCCTTTCCTTCACCGCCGTCATGAAGCTACTGTCACTGTCTCCCTTCTGTGCAAGGGACAGAACCTGATTTTCCTTGCTACCATCGCGATAAATCGTGACCCCCTTGCAACCCAGTTCATAGGCCAGGTTGTACACCTTGAGAACGTCCTCCACTGTGGCATTGCGGGGAAGGTTGACAGTCTTTGACACAGCGTTATCCGCGTATTTCTGGAAAGCGGCTTGCATCCTCACGTGCCATTCTGGGGAAATATCATGGGCCGTCACGAAGATCTTTCGCACATCCTCCGGTATCTCTTCCAAATCCTGGATACTTCCTTTTCTTGCAATGGTGTCCATGAGCTCTTTGCTGTAAAAACCTCGCTCGCGTGCCACCTTTTCAAAATAGGGATTCACTTCCATCAATTTATCATTGTCCATAACATTTCTTACAAAGCAAAGGGCAAAGAGGGGCTCTATACCACTAGAGCATCCTGCTATAATGCTCAGGGTTCCTGTTGGCGCGATAGTAGTTACAGTAGCGTTACGATACACACAATCCACTTTGTCCTTGAAGATGCTTTTGTCAAAATTCTCAAATGGCCCCCTTTCTTCAGCAAGCTTTTTAGAAGCCTCATGTGACTCCCTTTGAATGAAGGCCATGACCTGTTCGGCCACCTCCAGGGCCTTTTCTGAATTGTAAGGGACCCCCAATTGATATAGCATATCGGCGAAACCCATCACCCCTAGTCCGATCTTTCGATTTCCTTTAACCATCTTGTCTATCTCGGGCAAAGGATACCTTGACACATCAATGGTATCATCCAGAAATCTCACCGCATACCACACCGTTTCCTTCAACCCTTCCCAGTCAATCACTGGGCCCGCGCCATTTTCGGTCACAAATTTGGCCAAGTTTACTGAACCCAGGTTGCAGGCCTCCATAGGCAACAGAGGTTGTTCTCCGCAAGGGTTCGTACTCTCAATCTCTCCTAATTCGGGGGTGGGGTTGTCCTTGTTCACCCTGTCAATAAATACGATCCCAGGATCACCATTCTCCCAGGCCTGTCGTACCAGGGCCATATACACATCCCTTGCGTTAAGTTCCCCTACCTTCTTTCCATCTCGAGGATCAATGAGGTCATAATCAGTGTCCTTTTTTACTGCTTCCATAAAGGCATCTGTGACAGCCACAGAGATATTGAAGTTATTTAGTTCCCTGTTGTTCTTCTTGCAGTGGATGAACTCCATGATATCAGGGTGGTCCACTCGCAATATACCCATGTTGGCGCCCCTTCGAGTGCCCCCCTGCTTTACCTGCTCTGTGGCGGTATTGAAAATTTTCATAAAGGACACAGGCCCTGAAGCCACTCCACCAGTAGTTCCTACCCTGCTATTTTTGGGCCTCAGCCTTGAGAAAGAAAAGCCAGTGCCTCCTCCTGACTTGTGGATCAGTGCGGCATTTTTCAGGGCATCAAAGATCCCCTCCATACTATCCTCCACAGGCAACACAAAGCATGCGGCAAGCTGGCCAAGTTTACGCCCAGCATTCATGAGAGTGGGGGAGTTTGGAAGAAATCTGAACTGAGTCATCATCTCGTAGAAAATTTCCTCCATTCGCCTTACATGGGCCTCATCACCATATTTCCTTTCCGCCTTTGCAATATGGTGCGCTACGCGCCGAAACATCTGCTCGGGCGTCTCAATCACCCTCCCTTTGGAGTCCTTTTTCAGGTATCGCCTTTCTAGTACTCTCTTGGCATTCTCAGACAGCTCCAGGCCCTTTTTTACAAAAATAGATTTGTCCAGCCTGATGGGAGAGGGCTTCTTAAGACCATATTCCATTAGCTTTGCTTCTATTATCTTTTCTACCATTTGCATGGTGATGGTCTGGAGCTCCATCTTCGAGATCTCTTCGCGCACAAATCGGCTTATATCCATCGCCTTTTCAGCGTCGATGGAGTTTTTCTGCGCCAGTAAGTCAGAAAAGCGATAATCATCCCACCTGTAATCACCGAGATCAAATGTTCCCTCTTCTGTGATCACCACTTTTCCTTTCTGACCCATCTTGACCTCCCCCATCTATTTAGGACCTCAGTTCTATTATTCTTGATTTGATTTTTCACTGGCCATTAACGGAATACTCACCCGTTCAGACCTTCCCACGGTGCCTGAAGCGCTAACGCCGGGTCTCCCTCTTTTTTTGATTATAACCTCTTGTTGCTTCCGGATCGCTAAAGCAATATTCAACAAGTGAAGAGTCTCATCGGTGGTCTATAAAACGGAAGCAGTCATCCCTATTGAAAGATAATTTCCCTTGTGTTTGATCCACTCAAAATTATAACCTAGTTCGCTCGGATAGCAAAAATCGCTGTAGAGGTGTCTCTGTCAAGATGAACCCCGTTGCAAAAGCAGGACTTCATGTAATATACCAGATGTAGTTATGTTAAGTGCAAAAACCACTAAATATTATACAAAAACCCGTGTTGACATTCAACTCCTTAATACTCGGTTACGGAGGAATAAAAAAAGATGTTGAAAAAGCATGGTAAGGTACTTGGAACCTCGTTCTTGGCCCTTTTCTTAATCATCATAGTTTCGTTCCTACTCACGGCCACCACCCAGGCTATCCCCTTGCCTTCTGTCACCAAGAACGCCCAGCGCTATAAACTGCCCAACGGGCTAACCGTGATCCTAAAGGAAAACCACGCATCAAGAGTTTGCGCCATACAGGTGTGGGTGAAGACAGGAAGCGCTAACGAGACAGAAAAAGAAGCAGGCGTCACACACCTTATCGAACATATGATCTTCAAAGGCACTCAAAAACGCAAAACCGGACAGATTGCCCGCGAAATAGAGGCAGCCGGGGGAGAGATAAATGCCTACACCAGTTATGACCGGACAGTATATCATGTTGAGATCGACAGCGCCCATCTGGATACGGGCCTGGATGTCTTACTGGATGCAGTCCAGCATTCCACCTTTGATCCAGTCGAACTGGCAAGGGAAAAGGAGGTGGTGCTGGAAGAATATCGTCGTGGCCTGGACTCTCCAGCGAGGCAGCTAGCCAAAGCGGTTATGAAGCTCTGCTATAAAAAGCATCCTTACGGGCGACCCATAATTGGATATGAAAACACAATCCGCTCAATTAAGCGCAGTGATATCCTCTCTTACATTGACCGGTGGTATACCCCCAAAAACATGTTCATCATAGTGGTCGGAGACTTCCAGACCGCAGAGGCCCTTGAGCGAATCAAGGCCCTTACTCGGAATTTTCCACACCGCAGAGGTGCCACTGCGAACAGGCCTGTGGAGCCTCCTCAGCGCCACTATCGGCAAAGAATACTTAAAGAAAATGTTAGACAGCTCTATCTCGACATGTCATGGCATATTCCATCCCTTTCACATCCGGATACTCCGGCCCTGGACGTTCTTGAGGTAATTTTGGGTCAAGGTAAAAGCTCAAGACTTTACCGCAGGCTCAAAGCTCGGCAGAATCTGGTTCACGATATTGACGCAAGTGCTTGGGAAATGCTTGATTCAGGACTCTTTTCCATTGAGGCCACATTGCGCCCCGACAAGCTACATCGCACAATCGCTGAAATCGCTGCAGTAATAAAGCATCTCCAGAGCACTCCTATACCTGCTACTGAACTTCGAAAGGCAAAGCGAATTGTAGAGGCTGATTTCCTCTTTGGCATGGAAACAGCCGCGGGCCAGGCCAGAACCTTGGGTTTTTTTGAGGCCATGACAGGAGACATAAAAAATTGCGACCTCTATCTTAACCAACTCCGCTCTGTGACAGCACAAGACCTCCTGCGCGTGGCAAGGACCTATTTCCGGCCATCTAACATGTCCCTGGTGGCAATGGCACCCCAAGACTCTAGTGTGACCCTAAAGGCAAAAGAGGTTGAACGCCTCTTTGCTGTTCGCGGCCTTACGAGCCAGCCCAAAGCGGCTAGGATCTTTACTACGTCTCGAGCAAAAAAGATTGTCCTTAGCAACGGGCTAAGGGTCATCATAAAGGAAAACCATAACCTCCCCGTTGTGTCGATCGCCGCTGCTTTCCTAGGAGGGAGCAGGCTGGAACCAGAAGGCAAGTGGGGATTATCCCAATTTGTGGCCAAGATGCTCCCCAGGGGGACCACGCGTATGACTGCCAGCGAAATTGCCCTAGAGATTGAATCAATGGGTGGGAAGCTGGAGCCATTTTCAGGCCGTAATAGTTTCGGGGTAACCGCAAAATTCATTAGTCGGGATCTAGCAAGAGGAATAGGAATCTTGGCAAACATCCTTTGCGATCCCACATTCCCTGAGGATGAAATAGAAAAGGTTCGTGCCGATATATTGCAGACCATACGGACAAAGCAGGACAGGCCCATGGCGCAGCTTTTCGACCTGTTCTACGCCACCATTTACAAGAAACACCCCTATGGACATCCTACCACAGGTACAGTGCAAACCGTACAGGGCATAACCAGAAATGATCTCATACACTGGTACCGCCAGATGTCAGATCCTTCGCGCCTCGTGATCTCGGTGGTGGGAGATGTGCAAGCCCCGCGCGTGGCTCGTTTGCTAAAGGCACGTTTCGGGGATCTGCCACGCAGATCCATTAAACCTCTTACAATTTTGCCTGAGCCCGCCCTTATATCCAAGAGACTGGCCCATATTGAAAAGAAAAGTGCCCAAGTGAACTTTGTAATTGGCTTTTTGGGAGTTCCCTTATCAAGCCCCTTGAACGCCCCCATGGAACTCATTGATACGGCCCTTTCGGGCCAGGGTGGAAGGCTATTTTACAGACTTCGCGACAAGCAGAGCCTTGCCTATGCGGTTACATCATTTAGGCGTCCGGGCCTTGAAACGGGGGCATTTGGTGTATATATGGGCTGCGCACTTGAGAAATTTGCTGTTGCAAAAGAGGCGGTGCTCAAACAGATCCAGCTCGTTCGAGATGAGGGACTATCTGCTGCAGAGCTCAAAAGGGCAAAGGAACACCTCCTGGGCATTCTCGCCATAGAAAGACAAACAAACAGTGCTCAGGCGTTTACAATGGCCCTCAATGAACTCTATGGACTCGGCTACGATTACGAGGGAAAATTCATCAAGAAAATTAAGGACGTGAGTTTGGAGGAAATAAGGCAAGCAGCGAAAAAGGTCTTCACCCTTGATCAATATGTTCTTGTGAGTGTGGGCCCCCAAAGTACCCAAGCAGGGCCATGCGATAATAGAGATTCAGACAGTAGCAGTGATGACGAGGAATGAGATTAGAGAGTATCTTGCGGCTAGTTGAGCCGTCCTGACTCGTAAAAAGCTCGGTCTGCCTCAAAACAAAGATATTGATATTGTGCCTTAGCGGGTGAACCCCTCGTAGTGCTCCGTAAAAGACCCCATACCTTGTTTTAGGAACCATTCGGGATCCCAAGGGTCCTCTTCTATAAGATCC
>CAZDVV010000087.1:0-8523 GCA_964508875.1 uncultured Desulfobacteraceae bacterium
TGATGGTGGTTTTAATGACCGGGACAGAAGGAAATAGGTGGTGCAAGTACTCTACACCGGTTTTTGCCGATATTACCGCAGTTGCAATATATGAGAGAATGGTCATGCACGCGGCAAGGGATGCAGTAAATTTGGATGTGCAATTGAGCAGGCAGTTATAGGCCCCTCCGTTCAATGGAAGGGCTTCTACGACTTCTGTATAAATCTTCTTATAGAGATAGAGTACCAGTCCGACAGCAATTAGAACCACAGGGGCTAATACACCTGCGTAGACCGCAGCTATGGCGGCAACGTATAGACATGACGAAGTTATGTCGTTACCGCATATTGCTGTCGCAAGGATCTGGTTAAGTTTCTTCTTGTGTGGGACCTCTCCATGGAGAAGTTCGGTAGGAGTAAGGGCGCTAGTTATTTTTTGATTAGGTTGTCCCATAGCTGGTTGTTTTTGGAGCGATCACCTAAACTTAAAAGGTATGCGAATTGAGACGATATTCTTGTCAAAATATACTAGTTCTTGCAAGCACTATTTTTAAATGAGTTTATCACTCTCAACTGTACAATCAGAGCAAAAATAATTGCAATCTTGTTGGCATTCTATTAAGGATCATGATGATATTTTTCATATATGCGCATATCGGGAAACAGCCCTCGATGGCTTCGCTTGGCTGCTTCTCAATCTAGTCCAGATATTATTGTCCCGCGTTCATCATGAACATAGTCTTTTTTGTCATTGTGTCCTTCGCCTTCGTGGTGGCCGGATGGAACCAACTCCATTGGGTCTCCACAAGCGGCTCCCCATGGCCAATGGAGGTGCTGACCAAGGCCACGGTTCAATTTGCAGCAGATTCAGTGGAGCTAGCCCTGGGATTGATTGGAGTGATGACGCTGTTCTTGGGGCTTGTTAAAGTTGCGGAAGAGGGAGGGCTTCTAAGGATAATTGCTCGTTTGATTCGCCCCCTCATGGTGCGGCTGTTTCCCTTTATCCCACCCGAGCATCCTGCCATGGGTGCCACGATCCTGAATATGTCAGCAAACACAATGGGCTTGGGCAATGCTGCCAAGCCTTAAGGATAGAGCTGTGGAGGCAGTGGGTGCCAGGGCTAATCTTGCCCATGACAATAATGAGAGTAGACAAAAAATCATCGCAGACGGAGGTGCCTATCCTACTTGGGTAAGTGCCCTGGCACTTATTGCCTTAGCTGGTTGTATTCCGCTGGCTGTAATATGGGGAAAATGGATTTCTCCGTGGGCGATTCCCGGTCTCATGTTGGGGTTTTTGACCTTCGTGTTTGTGCGGAGGGTTCGAGTCGCCACACTCTTGCAGCGGCTCTCACTGCGGATATAGCCGGTATCATGGGGGGGGTGGTGGCATGCAAGTATCTGTTCGGATAACACGATGGGGCGTGGGAACTGATGCACAGGGGCGGCCTTTTGTTGCAAATACTTGTGGTGTCTTATAGAATTAATTTATATAAACGGACACAGTTAGGTTTATGAAGACTGATTTGTGGAGATCAATGGTAGATAGATTTCAACTGCTATCCGAAGAGTGGGAAGAAGAACTGTGCGAAAGGATTGGATACAAATTCAGGGATAGATCTTTGCTGCTCAATGCCCTCTGCCACGCCTCCTTTTGCAATGAACGGGGTGATCTTGAGCTGAGAGATAATGAAAGATTGGAGTTCCTTGGTGATGCGGTGCTGGAGCTCGCCATAAGTGATCTGTTGATGAATAGATTTGCCCAGGCAGAAGAGGGGCACCTGTCCAGATATCGTGCAGCCCTTGTGGACGAAGCAGGCTTATGTCAGGTGGCTGAAGCCATACGGCTAGGCAAGTATCTATTGCTTGGAAAGGGAGAGGAGTTGAGCGGAGGCAGGGAGAAACCGTCGATTCTCGCGGATGCCATGGAGGCCTTAATAGGCGCCATATATATTGACGGTGGGTTTGAGCAGGCCAAGGAGGTTGTTATAAGGCTTTTTTCTTTCCGTATGGAGAATCTTGGTGATAGAGACACCATCTATGATTTTAAAAGCTTGCTCCAAGAATTCACCCAACAGCAATACAAGACAACTCCTACCTACAGGCTTGTGGAGGAGTGGGGGCCACCGCACGAGAAGGTATTTCGGGTCTCTCTGAGTATCAAGGGGGCGGTTGTGGCCCACGGTGAAGGGAAGAGCAAAAAAGAAGCAGAACAGCGAGCCGCCAAGGCGGCCTACATCAGTATGACGGAGAGATGAAAGCCTTTGTTGTTCCAATATTTATTCCTAACGTGGGTTGTCCGACCCGTTGCGTTTTTTGTGAGCAGCGAAGGATCACTTCACAATCCCCCGGGATTCCTAGTCCTGAGACTGTTTCAAAGACTCTCTGGCAAGCGATCAAATCGAGGAAGTACAAGGGCTCCAAACATGCTGAGGTGGCCTTTTACGGCGGAACATTTACACGTTTACCAATAAGAAAAATGGTGGAGTTACTGGAGGCGGTGAAGCCCTTTATTGAAGAAGGGTACTTCGAATCCATCAGGATATCCACCCGTCCAGATTCACTGGCCACAGAGCGAATTGAGTTGATGAAATCCTACCGGGTCAAGACGGTTGAGCTGGGCGCGCAGTCACTTGACAACCGGGTGTTGGCGGCAGCTAACAGGGGCCATACGGCCCAGGATACCATTGATGGGCTTCGGAAATTGAGGAGCGAGGGTTTTTCGGTGGGAATCCAGTTGATGCCAGGGCTTCCGCACGAGACAAAAGAGTCCTTCCAACAAACGGTGATGAAGACCATAGAGCTGAGACCAGACTTCGTGCGGCTTTATCCTACAATCGTTATTGAGGGCACCAAGCTCGCGGAAATGTATAGAAGCGGACGTTACACGCCTCTTAGCCTTGAAGATGCGCTGGACATTTGTGCTGAAGCGGTGTCTCGTTTTGAGGAAGAGGGAATCCCCGTAATAAGAATCGGTCTTATGAGTTCTCCTACATTGCTTCAGGAGGGGCAAGTATTAGCAGGACCATGGCATCCATCTTTTGGTGAACTTGTTCGTGCCCGTGTCTACCAGAACAAAATTGCCCAAGGCCTTCCCAAGGGTCTTGAGGGCAGAAGGATTCATGTAAGTGTCAATCCGAAGGATCTGTCGTTATTGCGAGGCCATAAGAATAGAGGGCTACGGTATCTGGAAGGTATAACCGGGGCGAGTGTAGTCTCCGTAGATACTGACGTATCTGTGGAGCCAAACGAGATAAGGGTGAGCCTAGTATGACATATCGGTCTGGATTCATAGCTATTGGTGGGCCACCCAATGTTGGCAAATCTACTCTGCTGAACAGCATTCTGGGTAAAAAGGTGGCCATTGTTACGGCTAAACCTCAAACCACAAGAAATCGGATCACTGGCATATATACGGGAGAGGACTTTCAGATGGTGTTTATGGACACCCCCGGCATCCACGAGACTCGCACTGCTTTGCACAAGAGTATGGTAGAATCGGCCAAAACCGCCCTCAAAGAAGTTGACATAGTACTCTTGATGACAGAGGCCTCTGATGCAGCCTGGCAGGAAACCCTCCCGGTCATTAACACCTTGAAAAAGGTTTCAAAGCCCGCCGTGTTGGCCATCAATAAGATCGACAAGATAAGGAAGAACATACTTCTCCCAGCTATTGATAGGGCTCGTAAGGTCCATGATTTTGCGGCCATCGTTCCCATATCGGCCCTTACGGGGTTGAACCTTTGTGAACTGATGGAAGAGCTCAAGGGTCTATTGGAACCTGGGCCTCAGCTTTTCCCTGAAGACATGGAGACGGTGCAGTCAGAGGAGTTTTTGATTTCAGAAATCATTAGGGAGAAGATTTATCTTTACACAAGAAAAGAACTACCTTACTCATGTGCGGTTACCGTGGATTTCATGAAGGAGGAGCCTGATAAAAATCTTTTGACTATAGCAGGCCGCATTCATGTAGAGAGCGACTCACAAAAGGGTATAGTAATAGGGAAGAATGGAAGAATGATAAAAAACATTGGCAAAGCAGCTAGAGAAGAACTGGAGGCGAGGTTTGGAATAAAGATTTTTCTGGACCTCATGGTGAGAGTTGAGAAGAACTGGAGCAAGGATGCAAAGGCCCTTCGCAGGTTGGGATACTAAACCAGAAAAGCCACCCTAAGGGTGGCTTTTCTGGTTAGGAGAAAAGAGTAGTTATCTTTTGTTTTCCTAAACATGCAAGATGCCTGCCAGTTTCCGCATGATCTTTTTAATCCAGCTAACACCTTAAAATAACACGGTTTTCGTCCAACTGGAAAAAGTGCTACCCTTCCACTTATGGCTTTTGGGTACAAGATTTTGTACCGGGTTAGGGAAAGTGTTTGTCGTTTTACCTGTAAGAAGTTGAAATTATTATTAAAAATTGGGTACAAAAATTTTGACTTCATACGACAATACTATACTTCTTCATCTTATGTTGCATGAGGCTTTTGGTGATGCCCAATTTAGCGGCTGCGTGGGCCTGGACATTATTGCATTCAGACAGGGCCTTCCGTATGAGTCTCTCCTCGATTTTTTCCAGGGCCTGGGCGAGAGGCATGCCAGGAGGCACAAATCTCTCTGCCTCCAATTCCACCTTCGCGTTGGTAAGGTCCTCAGGAAGGTCTTTGAGGGTAATTACACCGCCGTTGCTGAGGACCACGGCGCGTTCGATAACATTTTCCAGCTCACGTACATTTCCCGGCCAACTATAGTTGTAAAAGGCCTTCCACACATCGGGGTGAAGTTCCACCTGTTTGTTTCGATTCTCCTTTGTGTATTTGTCCACGAAGTGCTTTACTAGCAGTGGTATATCGTCTCGTCTTTCCCGCAAGGGGGGAACTTCGATCTGGATTACATTTAGCCTATAGAAAAGATCTTCGCGGAACAGGCCCTCTGCAACGTCTTCCTTGATGTTCCTATTGGAAGCTGAGATTATTCTCACATCCACCTTAATGGTCTTTGTGCCTCCAACCCTTTCAAACTCCATTTCCTGTAAGACCCTGAGTAGCTTCACCTGCAAAGAGGCAGGCATATCCCCTACTTCATCTAGGAAAAGGGTACCCTCGTCGGCAAGTTCGAATCGGCCTTTTTTCATGGCAATTGCCCCTGTAAAGGCACCCCTTTCATGTCCAAAAAGTTCACTTTCAAGTAGCGTTTCAGTAAGTGCTCCGCAGTTGACCGATACAAAAGGGCCATTTTTCCTTGGGCTTGAAAAATGTATGGCCTTGGCAATCAATTCTTTCCCTGTGCCAGAGGGGCCTGTTATAAGAACAGATGCCTTGGAGTTAGCAACTTTTTCAATGAGGTCGTAAATTCTGAGCATTGGTTTGCTTTTGCCAACCATATTTGCATAGCGGAACCTATCAGATAGGGCTTTCTTGAGGAGGCGGTTCTCCTTAATCAGGCGGTAGTTCTCCAGGGCCTTTTTTACAGTTAGCTTGAGTTCCTCGTTCTGAAAAGGCTTGGTAATATAATCGTATGCTCGCTTCTTCATGGCTTCTACGGCCATTTCGATTGTACCGTAGGCCGTCATCATTATGACAGGGAGATCAGGGTCGATTTTCTTGGTGGCTTCCAGCAAGTCCATTCCGCTCATCCCTGGCATCTTCATATCAGTAATCACGAGGTCAAGGTCAGAGTCCCTTATGATATTCAGGGCCTTTTCTGCCTTGTCTGTGGTAATGACCTCGTAGCCCTCAGGTGCCAGAAGCGCTTCAAGCACCAGGAGGTAGTTTTTCTCGTCGTCTACTATGAGAATGGTTTCCATTAGAACAAACTCCAACTATGTGCTAGGACCGCTCTTGGGCAAAGTAACCGTTACAGTGGTGCCCTCGCCGGGCTGGCTTTTTATGGATATTGTCCCCGAGTGGACCTCTATTATTTTTTTCACTATTGAGAGGCCCAGGCCGGTGCCCCGTTCCTTGGTTGTGAAAAACGGATTAAATACCCTGTTCAGATCCTCCTTGCTAATACCGCAGCCATTGTCACGAATAGTCACAACGTAGTTTTCCTTGTCTTCGCGAGCATCTATGTGTATTGATCCCCCGTCTGACATTGAATGAGTTGCATTGATAAATACGTTCAGGAAGGCCCTGTAGAGCATTTCCGGGTCAGCCTTGAGGGGGTAATTTTTACCGTCAAGGTTTTCACTGACCTGCACTTGGAATTTTCGAAGCTCAGGTTGGAGAAAGCTGAGATTCTTTTGGATGATTTCACTCAGGGAACAGTCTCGAATATTAGGGGTCTGCGGCCTTGCGAAGTCCAAGAATTCCGTTACGATATTGTTGAGCCGGCTAGATTCCTCCACTATCACCGCTGAAAGCTTTTTCTGGGTGCCGTCCGCATTGGGTAGCCCCCCCAACAACTCGGCAGTGCTTCGGATTATTCCCAGAGGATTGCGGATCTCGTGAGAAACACCTGCCACCATTTGACCCAGGGCTGCCAATCGCTCCGCTTGGTGCAACTGCGCTTCGAGAGCCCTCTGTTCTCGTGCCCTTTCCTCGATGGTCTTTTCTGCCTTGTGAACAATGAGAAGGAGGGTGAGAAAGATTAGGCCCATTATTACCAATGAGAGGCTGAATGTGGTGTACTGGAACTTCACGATGGACTGGTAAGGCTTTGTGAGGTCCTGTATTACCTCGAACACCCCCAAAATGAAACTCGTCTCTCCAATATACGGATCAATCCCTTTGAAGGGAATGTACGTGCGGAGTTTCTTCTCCCCACCAATGAGTTCAATTCCCAGCCCCCATAGATCTTTTCTTCCAGAAATGAGACCAGAGCTGTTTTCGCCCTTAAGGGCCTTGTTGTAACCGATACTCCTGGCCGCCTTTTTGCCAAGGAGCCGTGCGTCTGTGCTGTAAGCGATAACGCCCTTTTCGATATCGTATATGTTTACCAAGTCCACGTTATATCCATGAATGGCGTTCTTGACAATTCGATCCATCAATTCGTATTGTTGCTTATCCCGTAACCTGATCTTGCCATAGCGGTTTACCACAGGTATGACAAAGTTTTGGAAGACCTGATGATTAAGGTTTTGGCCGAGTAACAGTGCATAATTTTCGTGGCTTTTCAGTAGCATGTCCTTGGCTTTTTGGGCCACGATTACTGAAAAGGGGAAGCTGAAGGCCAAAAGGACTGCAAAGCTGGCATAAGCAAAAAATTTGACCAGACGAAAAGGCCTTTGACTTTTTTGTGCTGATGCGGAAGATGGAGCCATTCAATACCTCAAGTAAGGAAAGATTAGCCATTACACCCTGTACATTTTATTCTCAAATATTAGGCAACGTCAACTCTCACATGATCACCAATGGAGCAAGAAAAGTTACTATCGGCATTCAAGAGTATGCGAGAAGTGGCTTGGTGGAGGAAATTTTGTAAATAATTCCTCAATTGATAGGACAAAGGGAAAGAGATATACTGAACAGGAAACCACAGAACACGCCCGTTCTTAAGGAGTGCCATGGAAGACACTGATTTTGGCCAACTTCCAAATATGCTTTTTGCTGATGAAGTAGGCAGGATATATGATCATCCCTATCTTCGGATGGCTGGCGCAATAGGGGACGCAGTTGTGACCATAGATGCCAACGATGTAATGCCACTGCCCGAGTACAGCAAGTTATTCTATCTGCCTGAGTGCCCCCCTATTGGACTAGACCCTGAGACGGGACGCTTTGTAGTGGTTGAAAGCATTGAGGTTGAGGGAAGAATCATCTCGCCCTGTGCGGTTTCAGCATTTTTGGAGCCCGGTTATGTTAGGACCCATCTTCCAGCAGCAGATTACAGTGGCAGAAGATACTTCTTGCCCATGTGGGCGTATTCGGCTGTGGGAATAAGTGATAATCAATACCAAGTTGCAGGTTTCCAAATTGAATACTGTGAGAGATGGGACCCAAGAAACTACGATGACGAGCAACTTATTCCTGCCATTGAGGCGTTTAGGGCTGAGATCTACGATGGCCCATTGGTGAGACACCTTACAAAATGTGCGGTAGACCATCATTGCTTTGCCGCCAAAAATCTGTTCTTGCAAAGGTGGGAAGCCCCTCTTCCTGTAAGCCGCGCCTGCAATGCAGCATGCCTTGGATGCCTTTCACTTCAATCTGAAGGGCTTTTTGAAGCCTCCCATGATAGACTTGCATTTCGACCCTCACGGGAAGAGATCGTGACAATTGCAGTACACCATCTGGAAAAGGCGGAAGAGGCCATAGTGAGTTTTGGACAAGGGTGCGAGGGAGAGCCCCTCACAGAGGCTGAGTTGATCTGCCAGAGCATTGTTGAAATCCGGAGACGGACGGATCGGGGAACCATAAATTTGAATACTAACGGGAGTATGCCAAATGAGGTTGCAAGGCTAGCAAGGTGCGGCCTTGATTCCATAAGAATAAGTCTTAACAGTGCGAGGCCAGATTACTACCGGGCCTATTACAGACCAAGAGGATATGACTTTAGCGAGGTAGTGGAGTCGATCAGAATAGCAGGCCAAATGGGGCTATACACGATGGT
>CAZDVV010000088.1:0-8494 GCA_964508875.1 uncultured Desulfobacteraceae bacterium
CTTGAGCTTGGGGAGGATAATCTTTTCCTCTCGTTCTTGGGGATCCATTGTCTCCACCTTCTCGTTCCAGTATGGAGAATCAGGTGAGGGAAGGTATTTGGGATCATACTCAGGTGGCCATTGAGTAGACATCTAGAATACCTCCTAATCTATTCTTTCTAGTCAAATCACTCCTGTCCGAACTTGCGTCGGACTATATTTAGACGAACGGCATCGCAAGTGCCCCAGGCACAGGGCGTTAGGCGTAAGTCGCAAGGGAAAGGGATGCCGTTTCTCAGGAAGCAGGCGTTCGCTGCTTATGCCCGAAATCCCTTTTTGAGTAAAAATGATGCGCACTAGTGTCTAAATCTCCCCGAAAAGGGGCTAATCGGTTTTGTGCTGTTTCGCGTGTACCAGATTTGTTACTGTGGAAACAATTTGCTCGGCAGTGGCTCCTGGTAGAAATATCCCGTCAAAGCCAATTTTCTTGAGAGCCACGGCATCATCAGGAGGGAACACGCCTCCTATCAAGAAAACGGTCCTGTCACTAAGGCGGTTTTCCGCTGCTTTTTCCATTAGTTTCTCGCCCAGGGTCAAATGGGCGCCGCACAGGGAACTCACCCCCACCACGTCGACATCCTCTTGAAGTGCTGAAGCTACTATTGCCGCGGGCATGGCGTTGCCCAAATAGACCACCTCCATCCCTGCGTTGCTTAGGGCCTTGGCCACAGTAATAATGCCGCGGTTATGAACATCTAAGCCCAGTTTTGCCAGCAATATTTTTAGCCTTTGCTCTTGCATCGAATGGATCCTTGTCCTTGACAGGTGTTCACCAGAGTACAGGAGGTTTCCACAGACCAAATGCTTTTTTGAAAACCCCGAACATCTCTCCCTCAGTACACCGCACCCTTGCGCACTGAAGGGTATAAGGGAATATGTTTTCCCCTGACCTACAGGCCTCAAGAAGGGCCGAAAGAGCAGATTCCACCTTGCTGTTGTCTCTTGTCATTTTGAGTTTTTTCAGTCTTGCCTTCTGCCTTTTTTCAAAGGTCTGATCATAACGAAATACGTCAATGGGGGGCAATTGCGCTTCAGAAGGAAAGGCATTAACGCCCACGACCTTTATGTCACCTTCTTCTATTTTCCGTTGCTGATTTGTGAAGTAACCAGTTATCCTCTTATAAAGGTGTCCATCTTCTAAGGCTGTAACGTATCCTCCATCTTGTTCTATGTCGTCTACTTCATCAAGGATTCTCTTTTCGACCTCCGCTGTTAGGGCCTCGACATAAAAGGAGCCACCCAAGGGATCCACCACATCAGTTATGGCAGTTTCCTCCTGGATGATTTGCTGAGTCCTCAGAGAAAGAAGTGCTGCCTGTTCTGTGGGAACTGAGTAGGCCTCGTCATAGGAGTCTACATGCAGGGACTGGGTCCCCCCTAGTACGGCAGCCAAGGCATGGTAAGCCGATCTAATAATGTTGTTAAGGGGTTCTTGTTGAAAGAGAGAAACGCCAGAGGTCTGAACGTGACAACGCATCCACATGGAGCGGGGGTTTTTGGCACCGAATCTGTATTTCATTATCTTGTACCAAAGCCTTCGTACTGCACGCAGCCTCGCGATCTCCTCGAAAAAGTCATTACCAACTGACCAGAAGAATGCCAATCTAGGTGCGATTATATCAATGTCGTGGCCACGGCGGGTCATTTCGGTGAGGGTTTCAATGGCATTGGCAATGGCTATAGCAGTTTCAGTAATGGCCGAAGTACCAAACTCTCTCAAGTTGTAGCCATTGAGTGTAATAAAATTCCACTTGGGAACATTTGTCCTTATGAACTCGATGTTATCACACTGAAGCCGGAAGCAATCCCGCGGTGGGATATATTCTGAACCACTGCGGACCAATTCCTCCAGTGTAATGTCGTTCTGAACGCTTCCCCTCAGCCTATCCCATGGGATTCCCCTCTCCTCTGCCAGTACGAGAAACATGGGAAAGAGTATGGCAGTGTTGGAGGGGTAATGAGTAACTATGGAAACTGTGACTTCATCAAGGGGGATGTCCTTGAATATGAGAGCCATGTCTTCCACTGAGTCCACACAGACCCCTGACATGCCAACCTGACCTTCTGCAAGGGGGTCATCAGAGTCGTACATCTGTATGGTAGGGATATCAAATAGTATGTTCAGCCCTGTGGCACCATGGGAAAGCATGAACTTCATCCGCTCATTCGTTTCCTCTGGCGAGCCAAAGCCCGTAAGCTGGCGAATGGTAAATTTTTTCCCCCGGTACATGTTAGGGTGTATCCCCCGTGTAAAGGGGGGCTCGCCTGAAAGGCCCAGATCTTCCTCATATTCAAGATTTGAGACCGAAAGAGGCGTATACAGAAGCTCCCTTGGAATCCCTGAGCCTAGAATAGTGGATGGAGATTTGTGCCAGCGGAATCTGTCAGATTCAGCCAGCGTCAGATTCCTCCACTTTTCCAACCGCTCCTTTAGTTTTTCTAGAGCAATAGGGTTGTATAGCTGCGTTTTAGGAGAGGGGGAGGCTACCTGAGCAAGTATTTGTTTGGTAGTCTTTTTCTCAGCCATGAGAGGCTCCGTGTTTCTGAGAGATCGCCAAAACTGATAATATCAGTATAACAGATAGTAAAAAATGTCAATTTAATTTTGGCAGTAAACCACCCCTCATACTGATGCGGCATTGACACATAACAATATAACCAATATACTGCCAGGCGGTAAGGGAGGTAATGGCAGGTGTTGACTCGTATTCAACCTAAGCGGTTTTCTGACGAGATCGCCGAGCAGATTCTGGGGCTCATAAAAAAGGGAAAATTGAAGCCAGGCGATACACTGCCCTCTGAGCGGGAGATGGCATCAAGCCTCGGTGTTAGCCCGCCCCCGTTGAGAGAAGGGCTCAAGAAGCTCGAAACCCTGGGATTTATAGAGATTCAGCCCCGCCGCAAAATAGTGGTTAAGTCCATTATCGGAAAATCCATGCAGGATCCCCTGGCGCAGGCCATTGAAGGGGACATTGACATGGTGGTCCAGCTCCTGGAGGTGAGGAAGATACTTGAATCGTGGGCCGCCTCAAGGGCGGCACAGCGGGCTGATAAAGCACACATAATGCACTTGCAGGAAGTTTTTGAAGAACTTGAAAAAGACTTTGAAACAGACACACTGGGAGTCGACGCAGATGCAAGATTCCATCTTGCTATTTATGAAGCTACTGGAAACACTATCCTGTGTCATATTGGTTTCACTATATTTGACATTTTATGGCAGAGCCAGAAGCTCACGAGGGAGACCATGTTCAAGGAGGAAGAGAACAAGCGCCGCCTCCTGGAACAACATCAAGCAATATTCCAGGCCATCAAAGATGGAAATCCCCGTAAGGCCCGATCCGCCATCCTGTCCCACCTAAACTTTGCAAAGAAAAAGATCTTGGAGCTCGCTTCATAGCGTGGAATATTATAGCTCACAGGCATTGATTCTCCGTGTCAAGGATGTGGGAGAGTCCGATTTGTTGGTATTCTTTTTCACCGCAGATAGTGGCCTTCGCAAGGGTATCGCAAAGGGGGGAAGAAAAAGCCGCAAACGGTTTGTCAACTGCCTAGATCATTTTTGCTTAAGTCAATTGGAGTATCACAGAAAAAAGGAAAATCAACTTTTTCTCCTGGATTCGTGTAAGCTGATCCGGGCCTTTGAGGCCGTGCGCACGGACTACCACCTTCTGGCTCTGGCCAGTTATTTTGCAGAACTTGCCGAGGCGCTTTTCCCCCTACATGTTGAGGCAGATCAGATGTTCCACCTGCTTGTGCAAGGTCTTGAGTTGCTCTGCCAAGGAGAGCAACCAGAGAAAGTTCGAGTTTTCTTCGAAGGGCGAGCCATGGCAATTGGTGGGTATGCTGTAAACCTGACCCACTGCTGCGGGTGTGGAAGAACTTACAAGGGAGAGGGAAGGGCGGTCTTTGTCCCGGAAAAGGGGGGCATTTCGTGCCTTGGGTGCAGGAAGGAGTCAAAAAGGTACCCGGGTATGGATCCTGAAAGTGTAAAGGTATTAGCAAAAATTCAAGATGTGAAGAAGAAAGTAGCTCCTCAACCGGACTTTACTGGAAAAACCGGCGAGGAGCTAAAGCGGGTCTTAGATCAACATGTCCTGTACCGATTAGGTAAAAAGGTCAAAAGCAGAAAGTATTTAGAATGACTGCGTAGGCTCAAGGTACAAGGCTTTAGGCATAAGGCAAGAAGTAGAAATGCATCCCATATATTTTGCCTTGAACCCTAAACCATGTGCCTTAAGCCCTCAGTTCTTATATCATTTCTATTGCGCAGGCCATGGAGACACCACCACCACCACACAGAGTGGCAAGTCCCAATGTCTTACCCCGCTTTTTCATGGCATAGATCAGCGTGACCATGATTCTGCACCCAGTAGACCCGACAGGGTGCCCTAAGCCAATACCCGAGCCATTGACATTTGTAATCTCCCTGTTGAGCCCTAATTCCCTCTCGACTCCCAGGTATTGGGCTGCAAAGGCCTCGTTCACCTCGATTAATTCGAAGTCCTCCAGCTTGAGGCCGCTTCGGTTTAGCAAGTCTTTCACTGCAGGTACAGGGCTCAGGCCCATGACCGACGGATGGCACGCTCCTTTGCCTACCGCCTTAATTCTTGCCAGAGGTTGGATGCCTAACTCCTTTGCCTTGTCGGCAGACATGATAACCATGCCACTTGAACCATCATTGATGCCAGAAGAGTTGCCAGCAGTGACCTTACCCACCTTGGGGATAAAGGCAGGGGGTAGTTTTGCCAGCGCCTCCATGGTGAGCCCTGGACGAAAGTGTTCGTCCTTATCAAAGATTATGGGGGGCTTGCCCTTTTTTTGGGGTACTTCTACTGGAACGATCTCCTCCTTGAAGTCACCTTCTTTTGTGGCTCTCTCGGCGTTATTGTGGCTACGCAAGGCCACTTCGTCCATCTCTTCCCGGCTTATATTATACATCTGAGCCACAAACTCTGCTGTGTGGCCCATTATATAAGGTTTACCCTTGAACATCTCAAGGGGCATTCCTTCTTTCAAGGGACCTTTTTCAGGCCCTGGGAGCAAATGAGAGCCGCAATGGAGTGCATGAATCATCCAGTCCACAAATACCTGATCTTGCAATCGGCAACCCCATCTGGCTCCTGGAACCACATAAGGAACCCCAGACATGTGCTCGGTGCCACCTGCGAGGATGATATCGGCCATTCCAGCCTGGATCATTGCCATACCAGATATAACGGCCTCCATGCCGGAGATGCAAACGCGATTGATGGTCACCGCCGTTATCGTCTCAGGGATTTCCGCCATGAGGGCGGCCACTCTTGCTACATTGAGGGCATCCACAGGCTCGACGCAGCAACCGTAACGCACATCGTCAATCATGTTAGGCTCAATCCCGGCCCGACGAATAGCCTCTTTCATGGTGATGCTAGCAAGCACCGCCGCATTTACATCTCTTAGGGTTCCGCCAAATGCTCCTATGGCTGTCCTACAACCCGAAAGTATAACTACATCTTTCATTTTGATACCTCTCAACCCTCATAGTACTTGATTGGAAATTCCCTAGCGCTCAAAATCGAATTCTGCAAGGTGGAGAGCAGGGATAGACGCCCTGGCAGAACGTCTAGTTTGACTCGGACTCAAGGGAGCGCAGGATTTCCACGTTCTTTAGAAATCGTTTCTGATCGGCCTTGAGATTCGTCCTGTTGGGTTTATGCTTTCTCTTTCGAATTATTCGTATTTTTTTTGTCTTGGAAGCCACTTTTTATCCTCCTGATCTGAGAATGTTTTCCGCTGTTCATTGCGCTACTGTGGGTGGTATGGCAGTAGTGCTATTAACAAGACCGGGCCTCTTTGTTTGGCAGTTATACAAGGATCCCAGCCATGTCAAAATAAAGACCCCCGATTTTTATTCGCATGGGGCGAATTTGTCACGGTTATTGTGCTTGCTAATTGACTCACAATTCCCCTTAAGGCTCAAATTCCCTACATTCTTTTAAGATCTGATCCCCACCCCCTCTCGTCATAGTAATCACGGACAAATTGGTCAATATCCTCCCTTGTTAACTCCTGTCGCCCGAAATAATCTCGAATAACTAGGCTCTCACCGTCAGGACCTATCATCGGGGAAAACCACAATTGAGGAGCACGGTCATCCTCAGGTCCAAACCCTTCTGAAATGTTCATGCCTTTAATAGTATTCCAAATCATCACGACAGATTCTCTAAATTCATCTATCCCTATTTGGAAGCCCGTAACCGCGACAAATAACCTATGGCACAGCTCAAAGCTATAGAACCGATTATTGAAATGGCGGTTGCATATGCCCAGGCTTGTGAGAACTGTATACCAGTCCTCGGAGTAACGGGTCATTCTTCCCACACTGAATCCAAAAGGTGAGTCCAATATACGGTCAATGGCTTTTGAATCAGCGCCCATGCGGTCCAAGTGTCTCCCAAACAAGGGCAAGTTCTCTTCGGGCTGACCCGGCACATAAGTTGGTGAGCCTCCGCTTGCCGATCTGGGGCCTTTGACTGAGACTATCTGTTCAAACTCCATGGTCCCAAGACCTACCAATCGCGGATCCCAGAGAATGTCGCAGTTTTTAATGATTGGAGCATATCGTTCAAAATCACCGCCCAGGTAAGAAAGAAGTGAGCGCCATCCTCCGGCCAATGCATCTGCTTTTCCCTTCCTAGTTGATATCGCTCTTGCCCACTTAGCCAGCGCATTCATATCCCTTTGAAGGGGGATATCAAATAGTTGAGCGTCCAGATGGCCCTGCTCACATTCCGTGATAAGGAAATCCATCATGGTGGAGAAACTCAGCATGTCAAGGCCCATTTTGTCTAGAAGATCTGTCATCCGAACAGCAGCAGTCTTGTCACTGCTGCTGTTCAAATCAAAAATACGTCCTACAGAATAACTGTTGAAATATGAAGTGGTAGTGGTCTTGAAACCTTTGTATGGGCCTTGGGTAATTTCCAGTATGTCCTTGTCTGGTGTGAAGCAGGAGGGACAGCCAAAACGTCTCACTCTGAATGTCTTGTACACCGACGGGCCATACAACTCATTTGCTTTCTGAGGGGAGAACACATGCGTGAAGTTTCTATAAGCAGAAAGCTGTTTGACATAGTTGTCCCAGTTTTCCATAATCCCTAGCTCGAGGACCCTTTTGTGATTCTTAAATCGCTTGAGACGATCCTTAATTCCACCTAGCAGTTTACTGAGTTCATCTCCATCAGACACAACAGGCCTTGCGCTGCCTTTTGCAGTTATTGCCTTCAGGTTCTTTGAACCCATAACAGCGCCTAGCCCCCCTCTTCCAAGGGTAGAGGCCTTATCCACCATGGCTAGGGAGAACGCCACCTGATTCTCGCCTGCCGGACCAATGGCAATCACGCTTATCTTTGGACTGCCACCGATTTTTTTCAGGGCATCGGTAACCGTGAAAGCATCTAGTCCCCAGAGATCAGATGCGTCCAGAAAGCTCACCCCATCTTCACTGATCTCCAACACAGTGGGTTTCGTTGCTCTTCCTTTAATGACCACATGATCAAAACCTGCTCCCTTGAGATTCCTTGCAAAGCGCATAGATCCGACAGACTCGGATATGGTCCCATTCAGGGGAAAGCGTGTTGTGGCAACAATCTTGGCAGCCCCGGGCGCACCTGTTCCCACAAGAGGACCTGCGCCTAATATGATAGGATTGTCAGGGGCCAGTGGGTCGGTCCCAGGCATGTAGCTTTGTTTCATTAGCCAGGCATTCAGGCCCATCCCACCTATAAAGTTCTTGGCCACGTCGGTGTCTAGTTCTCTCGTCTCTATCTCTTGCATGTCCAGATCAACAAAAAGCACCCTGCCCATATATCCGGCTGCCACAATATCCCTCCTATAAAGATGCTCCAATCAATTGAGAAAGCAGTTCATTGGGCCCAAGGAAGATCTGTACTATTTTTGCATCCCGCATGTATTTTTCCACGGGATATTCCTTTGAATATCCGTAAGATCCCATGACCTGAACACACTGGGTTGTCACTTCCATAGCCATATTGGTGGCAAATACCTTGGCCATATTGGAAAAACGATCCCTCTGGGGATGGCGCTTCGTATTGGCCCAAGCAGAACGATACACGAGCAGCCGTGCAGCATCAAACTTATCCCGAACAGGCAGGATCTCTTTTTCTGCAAACTTCGCTGCCATCTCCTTGAGAAGCTTCCTTTTCTCAGATAGTTCAAAATTAAACATGATATCCTCCTATGCCTTCTGCCTCAAAATAAATTAAGAATCACCAGCCAGCCGACCAAAATCTTTCCGTGTTATTCAGCCAAAACACTCGAATATATTGTTGTTAATCGATAGCTCATGAGCCACTGGATTGTCAATGAGCAAGACCTCTCAATTTTACAAAAGTTCTGAAAACAGTTTTGTCCAAAATCGGTTTCGACTTCAACGCAGGGCAACGCCTGCCTG
>CAZDVV010000089.1:0-6678 GCA_964508875.1 uncultured Desulfobacteraceae bacterium
CTGGGAAAGTTATCCTGAACCACATAGATCTGGAAATTAAACCTGGGGAGACTCACGTGCTATTTGGTCCGAATGGTTCAGGAAAAACAACCCTATTGATGACCATTATGGGATATCCACAGTATATCGTCAAAAGAGGGAAAATCTATTTCAAAGGTGAAGATATAACACATATGCCTATCAATGAAAGGGCCAAGCTCGGGATAGGAATGTCATATCAAAGACCACCGACTATACACGGGCTCAAGACGAGGCAACTAGTCCAAATATGCGCCAAGCACAACGTAAACGCTGAGGAACTTGCTAGACGTGTAAATTTCGAGAATTTTTTTGACCGGGATGTCAACGATGGGTTGTCCGGCGGTGAGATAAAGAGATCTGAACTGCTTCAGCTTATGGCGCAAGATCCCGATCTTATGCTGTTTGATGAGCCTGAGTCGGGCGTGGACATGGAAAATATCGCCCTGGTGGGAAAGACCATAGCTATGCTCCTTCAAAAAGACCTTGAAGATGCGGAGGCGAACAATCGGCCTAAGATGCAAAAGAAGCTTGAGCGAACCAAGATGGGGTTGATTATTACCCACACTGGGTACATTTTGGACTACGTTGCCGCCGACAAAGGCCAAGTGCTCTACGAGGGGTATCTGAGCTGCGTGAGTAACCCACGCGAAATTCTCAACTGCATTAGCAAATCTGGATATAAGGAGTGTGTGAGATGCATTATCGGGGAGAACTCTTAGAAAAGGCAAAAAAGGCGATAAATAAGAAGGCACCCCTGGGATCTGATGTAAATCTTGACGAGTTCGAAAAGGCAGAGGTGAGTCACAAGGAATTGACTGATGAGGATCTCCTCAGGCTTCCAGATGAGGAAAAGCGGCAATTGATCATGTCCGGGCTTGACCTCACCGAGCAGCAGAGGAGCGGTACCTTTTTCCAAATGGATACAAAAACCGTCCACTGTGATGTGAAACAAGAGGGGGTTGAGGTTATTCCCATTCGCGTGGCCCTGGAAAAGTATGAATGGGTAAAGGACTACTATTGGAAGCTGATTTCCGTTGATGTGGACAAATACACGGCTTCAGTTGAATTGAATCTACATGATGGATACGTTATCCGGGCCTTACCAGGGAGTAAAAGCGTGTATCCGATTCAGGCTTGCCTATATCTGGGAAAGGACGGATTACAGCAAAATGTGCACAACATCATTATCGCTGAAGAGGGTTCAGAGCTTCACATCATAAATGGATGCACAACCTCGGCGCATTTAAAGAGAGGAGCTCATCTTGGAGTAACAGAATACTATGTGAAGAAAAACGCAAAACTTACCTTTACCATGATTCATAACTGGGCAGAAGAGATGATCGTAAGGCCTAGGTCCGTGGCACGGGTGGAGGAGGGCGGCCTGTTTTTAAACAATTACATTTGTATGAAGCCGGTTAAATCTGTCCAGATGTATCCTACCACCATGCTTGTGGGAGAAAATGCTGTGGCTAGGCTTTACAGTATCATAGTCGGCTCGCCTGGCGGGGAACACGATGTTGGTGGTAGAGTATATCTGAAAAAACCGGGGTGTAGGGCAGAGATTGTTTCACGGACCATAAGCAATGGAGGAAAGATTATTGCCCGGGGCCATCTCATAGGGGAAGTACCTGAAATCAAGGCCCACCTGGAGTGTAAAGGACTTATTTTAAAAGGAGGGATCATCCACGCTATCCCTGAACTTGAAGGGCATGCTGAAGGCGTGGAGATGTCCCATGAGGCTGCGGTAGGTAAGATAGCACAGGAACAAATAACGTACCTCATGTCCCGTGGATTAAACGAGGAAGAGGCCACTTCAACCATTGTCCGGGGATTCTTGAGTGTGGATATCCCGGGTCTTCCGCCTCAATTAAAGGCCGAGATTGACAAGGCTATTGAGGCAAGTGACAAGGACGTGATGTAGCGTAACTTGTCACTTATCTTGGCAGTGTTAGTAGACGCGAGAGATTGTCTCCCGCGAAGAGATGACCAAGGTGAAACATGGGATAGATCAGGACCGCGTTGAGTATCCCGGTATGGGCATAATTATCCAGGAGAACTACCAGGATAATGGCTATGGGCCCATAGCGCCCTAGAGTCCGAAATTTTTGGGCCGTCCTTTGGGGCAGAATATTTTCCAGGATGTGAGAGCCATCCAGAGGTGGAATGGGAATGAGGTTGAAAAGGCCCAATCCAAGGTTCATCAAGAGGAGATACAGGAGTATTTGTTTATAGATCTGCCAGGGAAGTAAGAAATAGCGAATAAAAAGGCCAACTACAAACGCAGCCGAAAGATTTGACAAAGGGCCGCTCAGGGCCATGAGAATTATTCCCTGGCGTCTGTTTTGAAAATAGGCCGGATTCACGGGAACGGGTTTTGCCCAACCGAAGTTAAAGAGAAAAAGGCATACTGCACCGAGAGGATCGATGTGTGCGAGCGGATTATAGGTAAGTCGGCCCGCATTTTTGGCCGTTGGATCCCCTAGAGAGTAGGCTGCCTTTCCGTGGGCATACTCGTGTATGGTGATTGCAAATAGGAGAACCGGTACTCGCACTAGCCATTGCTCTATGCTCCCTAACATATAAAGAAACCTCAGTTTGGTAAGCTTGATATTCTACTCAGACAAAACCGATGTGGACAAATGCTTCTAACTATTAATCTATTAATTCTACCAGTAAAAGCTCTTGTCGGCAAATAAAAGCTACATGGAGGCGGAACAAAAGATCAGGAGTTTAACATTAACAGGCTATAAGAGGAGGACAAATACAATGGACGCGAGACGACCAGATTTTGCTGGTTCATGGTACCCGGCTGGTAAAAGGGAGTGCGCTCGGGCCATTGAAGAGCTCATGGAAGAGAGCACTCATTGCCCTGGAGCAGGTGCAGCCATAGGGGGTATTGTCCCCCATGCAGGCTGGTTTTACTCTGGAAAACTCGCTTGTAATGTAATTCGGTGCTTGGCCGAAGACCCAACACCAGATACATGCATCATATTCGGAAGGCACCTTCATCCCACAAGCCCTAATTATATTATGAAAGAAGGGGCCTGGAGGACTCCTTTGGGAGACCTGGAGATTGATGCTGAGGTGGCAGGGTTACTTGTGGGAGAGTTCGAGTTTGTTGTTGAGACCGCTTGGAAATATGAACCTGACAATACCATTGAATTGCAACTTCCATTCATCAAATATTTTTTTGGAGCAATAAGAATTGTCCCCATGGGACTCCCACCAAAGAAAAATTCTCTATTGATCGCCAAAAGGGCTGCGGAAATTGCGAAAGAGTTTGGGAGGAAAACGATAATCATTGGATCTACTGATTTGACCCATTACGGATATAACTATGGCTTTCTTCCAAAAGGTACTGGGGAGGACGCTGTAGAGTGGGTGAAGCAAGAAAATGACAGACGAGTCATCGACTTGATGCTTCAGATGGATGGAGCTGGGGTCATCAATGAAGCGTTGAGTAGCCAAAATGCCTGTTGCCCAGGGGCGGCAGCCTCGGCCATGGAGGCCAGTATGGTTCTGGGAGCAAAAAAAGCAATTGAAGTGGGATATTACACAAGCTATGATGTGAGGCCCGATTCTAGCTTCGTAGGATACGTGGGTATACTGTTCAGGAGCTAGGGGTAGGAAATAGTATTGAGTGGTATTAGGGATTGATTCTTTCGGGTTTCCTAGGTATTTTGAGAAGGGGTAACCATAGACAAGCGAAGAAGCCGGAGCGAGAAAAGGATACTGTTGATTCCCGGCATAGAAAGGGCTTGGCTCAGGAGGCCCAGTCAGAATCCGATGTAAGAGGACCTAATATGGGTAGAGATAGGATAAAAATAGACTTCTTGATTCACGATTTGAAGGTGCCTCTGGCGGTCATAGAGGCAGGAATAACTTCCCTCCTAAACCGCCAGGAAAAGTATGGCAAGTTAACAGATAAGCAAGAGAAGGTGCTTCGCAGGGTGTTACGGAACACGAAGATTACGCAAACACTGGTTGGCGACGCCTTAGAGCTGGGTAGGTCAAGGGAAGGAGTAATTCATGAGACCACATGCTACATTTCAGATTTGGTGAAAAACACCTTGCTAGAGATTTTTGACCTTACCAATGATGGGCTTTCGGAAGAGGTGAGAACTTGCTCTGATTTGTCCAGTCTTAAGAAGGTGCTTTCTACTTATGGGGTAAGTCTGACCGTAGAAGAAAGACTCTGGAAACATGAGGTGTGTTTGGACGAGCCCAAAGTCAAGCAGATCCTGAGAAATCTATTGAATAATGCTCTGAAGTACAGGCGCAGCTCGGTAGGGCTTGAGATCAGAAAGGAAAATCGCAGCCTGATCCTTTCAGTTAGTGATGACGGTGAAGGAATACCCCAAGAATACCACGAACGTATATTTGAGTGCTATTTTCAAATGAATGGCGAAGAAGCGTGTCCGGTTAGGGGGCACGGTTTAGGTCTTGCTGGGGTTCTAGTTTTGGTGGAAGACATGGGTGGCTCGCTAACCCTTGAAAGCGATCGAGGCAGCGGCGCGAAATTCTCAGTGAAAATCCCCCTGATGAAGAACGACTGAATGGAGCCTCACATCAGGGGTTCTAGATCCTCTCTCGACACACGGTAAGTTTGCTCAAGCGCTTCCCATAGATCCTTATGTTTTTCTTTCCAGTCAGAGCCAAACTTTTTTTCAAAAAATGGGTTGAGTTTTTTGAACCATCCTAAAGGTGCACCCTTTCCCTCTTGCACTGCCTTTAATACCTCTGCCACGTATGAGGGGATCTCGGAAATCTTGTCCTTGGGAAGGTATGCCTGGGCGCCACCTTTGACAGACCTTATCAAATTTTCCGGGCTCAGGGCATGGGCTGTTAGCATTACGGCTGGAATACCCCTTTTTCTGGTTTCCTCCAACAAATCGTATCCCCTGACGCCCATGATATCAAGGATCGCCAGATCATAGACGTTTTTGTTCAGGAATTTCATGGCTGTATCGTAATTGGGAGCTTTATCAATCAAACACATATCTAGGAGTTCTTCTAAAGTCTCAAGAATATCCTGTTCGTCATCCACTACAAGAATCCTTTTCCCTTCTAGTATATCCAGTTCACCCATGTCCGTGCCCTCCTGATCTGTCAGTTTTTTGAATATTAACCTGATCGCCTAAAGGAGTCAACCATTCTTGCAGGTTTGAAACTCCTAAGGGCGGCGAGAGCTCAAAAAATATTGACATGGATGAGTTAATGACATACCGTTTTCTCATTGGGAATGAATAGCGGGAACGAAGGAACAAGGTATACATATTTCCTTTTGCGCTGATTTTGACTCATGTTGGCTATTGGCCGAGTGGAGGGAGTAAATGGATTTTCTGGAAAAGGCGAAGATAAGGCTTGAGCACTGGATTACCCACAATGATCATCATAAAGAAGAATACGAGCTTTTTGCGGAACAACTTGAGCAAGCGGGCAAGGATGAGAGTGCCCGCCAGGTTCGGGAAATGATTCGCCTTAGTGTTAAGAGCAATGAGTGCCTTAGGAAGGCACTGGATGCGCTTGAAGGCTAAGATTAGAAAACAGGCGGAAGGTGGTGTTAAAGATGTGTGAGGCACATGCGTTTTTGCTCAAAGATGGGAAAGAAAAGAAGATCCTTGAGAACGTAGACCTCGTGGAGCTAAACAATGGTGAGGTGAGGCTGGAGAATATTTTCGGGGAACAGAAGATACTTAAGGCCCGGTTTAAACTCTATAGCAATACAGAGCGAAAAATCGTCCTTGAACCCGTTGAATAGCGCTATGGAGAAATAGGAGTTAAGGAGAAAGAAACTGCTTGATACGATGGAAAATCTGATTGCGCAGGCCGCTATAATCATCATTAAATCTAATCTTACCTTGGCCCTAACGGGAGCTGGTATCTCAGTAGAATCGGGGATACCTGACTTTCGAAGTGCAGGCGGACTATGGTCAAAATATGATCCTGCCGAGTATGCCACCATTGAGGCATTCAGAGCCAACCCGGAAAAGGTGTGGCATATGCTGCGAGAAATGGACGAGGTCGTATCAGCGGCAAGGCCCAATCGGGCGCATGAAGGACTGGGTGAACTTGAAAAGATGGGTTTCCTTCATTTCATCATAACCCAGAACATAGACAACCTCCATCAAGAAGGAGGATCAAAAAACGTAATTGAATATCATGGTAATTCAAGTACCTTATCGTGCTTGTGGTGTGGAAGGAAATACAATGCCAAGGAAAAAAGGAATGAATTTCCGCCTAGGTGCGAGTGCGGTAAGATTTTAAAGCCAGATGTGGTGTTTTTCGGAGAGCCAATACCTCCTGAGGCCTTGAACCGGTCGTTTCAACTTGCTTCAAGCGCCGAGGCACTATTGGTCATAGGGACATCTGCCGTGGTCTCGCCAGCTAATACAATCCCTACTGTCGCGAAGCAAAACCATGCGAAGATTATTGAGATCAATATGGAAAGAACCCATCTTACAGATACCATCACGGATATCTTTCTTCAGGGCAGTGCCGCTGAAATTGTTGACGCCTTAGTCCAAGAAGTGAAAAGGCTGAGGAGCGGTCGGCATTTAGTGTGAAAAGCTTTTGAAAAGCCTTTGTCCTCTAAGTTCTGCTTCTGTCTACTGATTACTAACTCGTTGCTGCTCTATGTCATTTCGGCCTTAGGAA
>CAZDVV010000089.1:6778-8419 GCA_964508875.1 uncultured Desulfobacteraceae bacterium
AAATTTTGCATTGCAGAGCAGGAATGTCAAGTAAGTGAAATTATTTATGTTGACAAAATGGAAAAAATCCTTAAAGTACCACTCCTTGAAAGTCGAATTGCCCAGTGAGTGCTGAGCATACCAAGTTTGGGGTTTTTGCTTTGTCACTAAGAGTCGACAAGACCTCTCTCGAGCGGGCTTGCAAAGAGATTATTGAGACAATCCTTTTTTGCCTCCCCAATGCCTATAAGGGCACTGTGTATTCCATAGGGAGCCCGCCCCATTTATTAGCAACCAGGGTCACCTCCGGCATAATAGATAGGGAAAGGGAAAACATCTCATGGGGCCTGCCTGAGAAGTCTGACTACAACCCACCAGGGAAGCCTTGGAATGAGTATAGGGATGAACCGGGGCGAGTGTTGGAGGCCATGGCCTGGTGTGTGGAGAAGCAAAAGAGCTGGACGGCTGAAGATCCCGAGACTGACACACGAAGTGCGAGGGTGCAAATCGGTCGAGGAAGAAAAGACTCTCATCACATGGAACCTGTACTGATCCGGAAACAGGATCTTTTTTTGGATGGAGAGCCAAATTTAGAGTACCCGAGGAATTATGATGGTGAAGCAATCTGGCAGGACACCGATTATATGGTGGTAGCAGTTATCAAGATACATTTCCATCCACGTACAATTAAAATGGACAGCCCTGAAACTCGCCTGATAAAGAAATTGTCCCGCACATTGGGCACAGAGCTGCTTTCCTATCAATTGAGAGAAGAATCACTCAAGGCAATGCGGGAGCTGGCGCAGGACAAAGTGAATTCATGCAACATCATTTCTGATTCTCTTCGGAATACCATAACAAAATCTGGACTAATCTTCTCTTTAATAAAACATGAAATAGGATTTCTTAGGGATCAGTGGGAAGAGGCGCTTCGTGAAGGATGTCGCGTCCCGGGCACAAAGCAGCAATATATCGAACGGCTGGGAGAGATACTTGATGGTATGAAGAACGCTGATCACAAGCTTAGAGAAGAGCTTCAAGAGGCTCATAGGAAATTCTTGGAGTTCTCTCTGACACCTGAAAAGGCGGAGAACTGGATTCGCGTCAAAATAGAGAACAAGTGGGACCTGCTTCTAAGTAACAACAACGGCAATGAGGACCTGAAAATCAGGGTTCGCGAAGCCTTGGAAGGGTTGAGGCGCAGCCTCTATGTTGGGAAAGACCCTGAGTTGGTTGGATCTTATCATGATGTCCCTGAAGACCTAAAACGAGAATGGGTGGAACTGATTTACAGGATGCCTGATCAGTTCGACCAGCTATTTTTAGACAGGATCATACAGATTTTGAGCAATCCCGATTTGAGATTGCCTCATCAGGATAAATCAAGGAAGAGCCTAATTCATCTAAAGGCACTGGCCAAGATCATGGGAGAATTGGAAGAAAACACTAATGTAGCCCTCCGCCAGGTGCTAAATGGAAGCGCCACCAGCTCTTTGCGCCAAGTCAGACAGTAGTATGCTGTCCAACTTTTTTCGTGAAATTTTCTGAAAATTGATATAATAGAAAGTCAGAAGCTAGGCGTCAGGAGTTAGAAGTCAGAAGACGGTGTGCGCCTGTAGCTCAGCAGGACAGAGCAGCGGACTTCTAATCCGCGGGTCGGGG
>CAZDVV010000090.1:0-8391 GCA_964508875.1 uncultured Desulfobacteraceae bacterium
CGCATACTTTTCATACTGTTCATTCCTCCTTTTAAACTGTTCAGTGTTCACGGTTGACGGTTCACCGTTCACCGTTATTCGTTTCTCATTTATCCTGGCTTCTTACTTCTGAATTCTACCTCCTGTCTTCTAACTTCTAACTCTAGCCCACTTCTAAATTTTGACCCCTAACTCCCTACGGTATCTTTATCCGCTTCATGGCCTGTTCCATGAGCAGTTGATATCCTGATTTTTTCCCTATCTTGGGCTCTCGTTTTTTCTGGCTCCATACTGTCTCGGGCCGTGCCTGAACAATGAAGATGTTTTCGGGAAAGGGTATGTCTTTGTCAATTGCCCACTCGATGTCCATAGGCCGGCCGTAATGATCTTCTATCTTCTTTGCCATTCGCACCAGCTCCCTGATCTCCTGGTCTTCCAGACAACACTTGGTCTGCAGGTCTTCCCTTACATCCGTATCTATGGTTCCCCCGCCGTCTGGGTTATAAATGCACTGAATATGCTTGCGTGAAATGGTGCGCTCGCTGATTTCCATTATCACTTTGTCAATCACGAACTTGTCGGGAGTCACTGTTCCTGATACCACCGTCTCGCCCAGGCCCCAACTGCCCTCAATCACTACTTTGGAGCGGTCACCATCTGTGGGATTAAGGGTAAACATCACACCTGCAGCCTTTGAATTAGCCATTCGCTGAACACCAACACTAATGAGTACCTTCTCATGCGGAAAATTATTCTTGACCCGGTAGCTGATAGCCCTAGGGGTAAAAAGGCTGGCCCAGCAATCACGAACCTTTTCGAGTACGTTGTCCTTACCTTCAATCCATAGGTAAGTGTCCTGCTGTCCTGCAAAGCTGGCAGTGGGCAGATCTTCAGCGGTAGCACTGGACCGCACAGCAACGGGAGCGGCCTCTGTCTCACACTCCCTGCAAAGGCGATCATAGGCTTGCTCGATTGCGCCTTTTATATCCTGTGGTATCTCCACTTGTTTCATCAGTTCTTGTATCTTCTCGCTGGCTGCATTAACCGAATCAACTTCCTCGGGATTCATTTCAGCCAATATTGCAAATATATTGTCCTTTATCCCGCTTTCTGTGATGTAACTGAGATAGCTTTGTGTTGTAACAGCGAATCCAGGCGGCACCCTTATGCCTGCCTTAATCATTTCCCCTAGGCTGGCGTTTTTGCCTCCCACTGAGGCAATTGACCCTTTGTCAACATTCCTAAAATCCAAGACATGTTCCATTTGCTCCCCCTGCCTCATGCTCTTTTGGAGCAATTTTAAAGAGGAGAGGACAAGCCTCCCCTCCTGTGTTTCAGTGCCTGAGCCTATTGGGCACGCTTAACGATGGTTACTACCCCCATATCCCCATCGACACGGACAATATCACCAGTGTTAATGACTGAGGTTGCTACCCCTGTGCCGGTCACCGAAGGCACGCCATACTCTCTGCACACAATTGCCGCATGGCTGGTCAGCTCTCCAATATCAGTGACCGCAGCTTTGATCTTGGTAAATACCGGAGCCCATGAGGGGTTAGTTGAAGGGCAAACCAGCACCTCACCGTGCTTAAGCTCGGTAATGTCCTTGAGGAGCTTGAGGACACGAGCAGGACCTTCTGCAACACCGGCCGATGAGGCAAATCCTTTTATCTCATTTACTGCTCCGGCCTCGGGGGCCTCAACACCTTTTAGCCATTCCTTAACCTTGTCTGTTGTAATTCCCCAAAGCATGATGGTGAAAGGTTCTGCCACTTCTTCTGGGGGCACCCCTAGGGCAGGGGTGGGCATCCACTTGGCAGCGGCTTCAAGAATATTGCGACGCTTGGTTGCCTTTGCCTTGTAATAACTGCCTCTTACGGGGATATCCACGCCCAGGGCCCATGCAATGGATAGTTCAGTAAGCATCTCCGGGATCTCGTAGCGGTTAAACATGAAAATATCGTCCACCTGGCTTAGCATGTCATATTTAACCAGCAATGCACCAAGTTCTCTGATCTTTGAGTACCAAATGGTGTGGAGCCAGTGTTCTACCCAGAAAAGATGGTCCTCAGCGTACCTATAAATAGTACGAATGGTTTTATAGGCATCCTCAAAGGCCTTTCTGTCCTCATCTGTCTGGATCAGGTTCCTATACTCTGCAACGATTTGGTCCCTTTGTTTGTCTATCTCATCTAAGGCACGCTCAATAGTTTCACCTTTTTCCAGTCGCTCCACGTAGCTCTTTATGTAACTAAATGGTATTTCGGGGTGTGTTATCCAGCTACCTTCATGGTGGTACCAGCCACTTCCACAAGACACGTAGAACCAAGGGTCTTTGGCCTTTTCGTATTCTTCCAGCCAACGCTTTCCGTCAGGAATCTTTTCAAGTTGCGCAATCTTCTGCTCCACAGAGGCATCGGATTTTAGAATATCCGCAACTTCTCTCATGGAGGTCGCCAATCGTGCTAGCTGACAAAGCTCTTCTTCAGGCCTGAACATGGATACATAAGCTCCGGCGACCATCTTTCCAATGGCACTTTCGCTTATTCCCGGAAACAGTTTGCGGGTAACATCGGCAAACATGAGATATGCCAGGTAGGTAAGATTCAGCATTTCAAAATGGTACTGCCACCCTTTGATCATCTGGTTGACAAGCTTGTCAAAGGCCTCAAGGATATCATATGAGACATAGCATCCTGTAGGTGCAGGCAGCACCTCTTCCTCGGGGACATATTTGGGGAATTCTTTCGGAATGGTCACAGCCTTCATCTCTTCGCCCAAGGCCCTGAATTTTGTAATCCACTTGTCCCAAAGCTCATCATAATGTTCAAATACATAGAATACCCTTTTCTCAAAAAGGCCTGCCTTTTCCTGGACTATCTCGTCCGGTGGCGGGTTAATAGCGCAGATGTACATGTAACATCCCACCATACGCTGGGCGATTCCCTGTGCAGGAGGAATACAGAAGACTCTTGTGGTGTACTGTGACAAGGCGATTTGCCAAGCTTCCTGGAAAATAAGGTCTAAAGGTGGAATTGGTTCTGGGGCATGAATCTTGTCTTGGTACCAGAACTGGCTACTTTCCCACTCTTGCCTGTCCTTGGAGAAGAGATAGTGAGACGGGTACATCTCCTCCCACCCCTCTAGCTCCGGGGGTACCTGAAATTCGTGGGGATCTGGGAATTTCCCTGCCTTTTCATTGCTCATGTTGATCCTCCCTTCCTTGGCTGAGGTTAATAAAAAATATTAGAACCACCTTTGGGACAAGCCTGGCAGATAAGGCCTATGATCGGGAGTCTTTTCAAATCTAAGAGCAAATCCAGCAGGATAGTTGCATAGTGGTAAATGAACTTGACAGTGTCAATTTCATTTTCTTTATGCTATATATAAACAAAAGTTATGGATATCTACCCGCCATAAACCAATTTTAAATGAGGCTCATTCATGTTAAATCTCCATCATCTGCGGGTGTTTTACCTTACTGCTAAGCATTTGAGCTGCACAAAGGCTGCAGAACAACTCTTTGTCACTCAGCCAGCAATCACCTCTCAGCTCAAGCGGTTTGAGGACTGGTGTGAGCTCAAACTTTTCAAAAAAAGGGGAAGAAACATCTATCTGACTGAAGAGGGGAGGTTGCTATATGAGCAAGTAAAGGGAATTTTTGATTGGGAAAGTCGGGTGGAAGGTCTTATTGAGGAACTGAAGGGACTTAAAAAGGGGGTTCTGAGGCTTGGGACCACCAAGGCCTATGCAAGGTACTTTATGCCCGCACTTATAAGCAGTTTTCATAGTGCATACCCTGGCATCAAGATTCACCTGGATGAGGGTAGCTCATTAGAAATGATAAATAGTCTCGTGGAACTAAGGAATGAGGTGGCGGTGATAGCAAAGGCCATAGATAACCCTGATGTTGAATTTATCCCTTTCAGCCAAGAGGAATTGGTGACAATAGTTCCACCTTTTCATCCCTTTGCACGCAAAGGTGAAGTGGAGGTGGAGGAGCTGGCGAAAGAGCCTTTGATCATGAAAGAGCAGGGGTCTGGCACACGGAAGAAGGTAGAGGCCCTGTTCTCCCAGCATGACCTGACCCCAAACATATTGATGGAGACCAGCAATACAGAGTTCATCAAACAACTGGTGGCCAGAGGGGAAGGAATTTCATTTCTTGTGAGGGAGGCAGTAGGCTTTGAGTTGAGAGATGGCAAGCTGGCAGCGGTAAGGATACGAGGCCATGCCATGAGCCTAGATATAAGCATCGCATATCTAAAGGGTCAATATCTGACAAGAGCAGGTCAGGCCTTCCTGGACCTCCTTTTGAGCATGATACCTAGGAAAGAAGAGGAGGCAGGCATCAAAAGCATTATGGCCCGGATGCTTGCAGAGTGGAAGTGATAGTGATCATATTGTGCAATATCTCGGCAGCCACACGGGCAAATGCAGGATCGTTTATATGGTAGGGGGCCTCTTTTATTTCAATGATGCCGCCCAATCTATTCTTAAGGATTTGCACAAAAAGAGCATTCAGTTTTGGATCAAAAAGGGGGGCTCCCTCCTTGTCGGCCTCGGAGCAACCATGCAAGGGAATTAGAACTTTACAATAATTTGGGGCCTTGGAAAGCTTTTCAGCAAGTTGTTCAGCGACAACAGTAGTCTCTTCCCGGCTAAGACGCACCGCAGAACGAAAGTCGTAATAGAAGATCTTGCGAGCTTTATATTCTTCAGGCACCGTGTCCCTGGTAAATTCAAGCACTGCACAATCAAGCCCACCGGGAATCACGAGGCGAGGTATGGGCTGAGGAGAAGTTATGGGTTCGAGTCTGTCCGGGCCTATGCCACTGCAGTAACCATTTTTCAGTTCGTCGGCCAATTCATGGGTTGCTAAATCCAGGATACCGTCAAAATATCCTTCTCTTGCCAATGCTTCCATGGCCATGCCGCCGGTGCCGTTGGCATGAAAGGGGACTACTTCATAACCCATATTTTCCAACTCCCTTCGAGCAAATTCTGCTGCAGGTGTAATGAACCCGAAAAGGGTCAGGGCTATGCGACTCTTTGTTTCCCTAGGCTCCCATTGACTTTCTGCCATGGCACAGATTGCTGCGGCTGCCTTGTCCAACACCCTCCCTGACACACTGTTGATACCGAGAAGGTCCACTACACTGTGCATGATAGTAATGTCTTTCGTGCCAATCACAGGCTTCATGTCCCGAGACGCGACAGTAGAAACGATCAATTTAGGAATTCCCATCGGGAGGGCTCTCATTATGGAAGCGGCAATGTGGGTACCACTACCTCCGCCGGCGGATATGATTCCCGAGATACCATGTTCCCGGTGGAGCCTTTGTACTAAGCCTGAAGCCATTGTGATCATCTCTCTGATAGCCTGATCGCGCGACTTGCAGGATTCGGGACTAGATCCAAGAACTTCTGGATAAAGATCATAATCTACTGTTGCTGGGCACGGTCCTCCAGTACCTACATTAATGGTGATGGATGTGTGGCCCCGTTGTTTGATGCCCTTGTGTAAGAATATATGCTCCTCTGCTTTGGTGTCGTAGGTCCCAATCACTACTATCAAGTGTCTTTTCATCCCGTCTCCTCTTGAATTGGTTTCCATTCACAAACCTATTTTCTCCTCCCTCGTTGTAATTGTTTCAGATAATAAGGCAACGGTCCTCCGAAAAGCAATACCAACCTGCTTATTTTAGCTTGACCAGTTTGCACATTTCGGTATAAAAGAGGAGGCTTTTGAGCCAACGATTTGTATTAGGGCTCCGTATTGACACGCAGAAGGAGTAAAGGATGTACACTGCTAGTGACCTGAGAAAAGGTCTAAAGATTCAGTTGGATAATGAACCCTATGTCATCATTGATTTTGAATTCTCAAAGCCGGGGAAAGGACAAGCCCTCTATCGGTGTAAGCTAAAAAACATGATGACTGGCGTGATCATAGATAGGACCTATCGGTCGGGGGATACCTTTCAACCGGCTGATCTTGAAGAGCGTCCAATGCAGTTTCTTTACAGCCAGGACAATGAATATTGTTTTATGGATGTGCAGACCTATGACCAAGTCTACCTGAGTGAAGAACAGGTAGGGGAGGCAAAGAATTTTCTCACTGACAATTTGGAAGTCCAGATTCTGTTTTTCGGTGATAAGCCCATAGGCATTACGCTGCCCAATTTTGTCGATCTCACTGTTACGAAAGCAGAACCTTGGGCAAAGGGTGATTCAGTTGCCGGGGATACTAAGCCTGTTACAGTAGAGACCGGCTACGTGTTGAGGGTTCCACCCTTTATTAACGAAGGGGACAAGATTACGATTGATACGAGGACCGGGGAGTATGTTACCCGGGTCAAAGAATGAAAACCACTTCGAGATAAGCAAACTGAAAGAGCGAAGGCCTACCTTAGAGCTGAGGGCTCGAATACTTCATGAATTTCGTAACTGCCTAATTGAAAAGGGATTCCTCGAGGTAGAAACACCCTATATCCTCCCAGAGCCAGCACCTGAAAGACACATTGATCCCATTGCAGTTGAAAAGGGTTATTTGCACACTTCTCCTGAGATTTGCATGAAACGCTTGTTTGCAGCCGGGTATGATCGTATTTTCCAGATCTGCAAATGCTTTCGCAGAAGGGAACACGGTAGTAGGCATCTTCCTGAATTTACAATGCTTGAATGGTATAGGGCAGGGATTAACTATGAAGGGCTCATGGTGGATTGTGAAACCCTAGTATCCGAGGTCGTCAAGCGCACGAAGTCAGGGTATACAATTACGTATGCTGGGGAGGAAATAGACTTTCGTCCGCCGTGGCAGTGGCTGAGCGTAAGAGATGCATTCGATCGGTATGCTGGGATGGATCTGGCTCCTGTCTTAAGAGAAGACAAATTTGAGGAATTGCTGATTGAGAAGGTGGAGCCTAATCTGGGACGTGGAAGGCCCACTTTCTTGCATGATTTTCCTGCGTCCATGGCGGCTATGGCAAAGACAAGAGTGGAGAATTCGGAGATTGAAGAAAGGTTTGAGCTATATGTGGCGGGAGTTGAACTGGCAAACGGCTTTTCGGAATTAAATGATGAAGCGGAGCAGAAGACCAGGCTTGAAAAGGAGATGGAGGCCAGAGAAAACATGGGGAAGGATATTTTTCCCTTGCCAATGAAGTTTCTGCAATCAGTCGGCCTTATGCCCGATGGGGCAGGAATTGCGCTAGGCATAGATAGGCTCGTAATGGTTCTTGCTGATAAACAAGACATCAAAGAAGTCGTGGCATTTGCACCGGAAGAACTGTAGTGTCCAACCCCATTCTTCTCCCTTGATTATCAAGGCTATTCAAGGTATAAAAAAACGGCTGAGCACTAATTCCCGTGCCTTTAAGGAGGGGGTCCGGTAGTGTGATTGGGCAGCGGTTCCAATGCTCGTTTTCTCCATTAGGGGAAAGGGGATTGGATCAAGGGAAATTTGTATATGGAATAGTCATTGCATGAAACCTTCTGCAGCACAACAGGGTAATGGAAAAAATCTTCAGCCAGTGAGGCCAAAGAAGAGCGCCAAATGTCTGTCCTGTGGCACGGAGAATATCAAGCGTGGAAGAAGGTATTGTAGCAAGGAGTGCAGACAACAGATACTGTGGGTGCTTTCTTTATCCAAAGGCCTACTTAGGACATTTAATGCCAGATATGCTGCGTTTTCTTTTACTGAAGAGCACGTGATTCTAGATGTATTGCCTGTGTGGACCAAGGGTATTTCGAGATTTATTTATAAACGGACCAATGGTCGGAAGCCGGCCGAAGATCTTAAACACCTGATCCTGGAGTCAGGTGAACAATGGTATGAATTGGTGGGAAACAAGAACTCCAAGAGCTATGCATCCCTCATGCTTTTGTTGAAAAACCACAGGGAAGAGATAGATCCCACCACTATTATGCCGAACGAAAAGACTAGTCTGCGCCTTTCACAAAAGCATAAGAGCTATTTGAAGATCCTGGATTTGGACAAGGAAGATCTGGCTGCTGATGATCCCCACCATAGAATTCGCTCTGCATATAAGAAAATGGCCAAGATTTATCATCCCGATAAGGGAGGCGATGCAGAGAAATTTAAGATCCTGAATGAGGCCCATCAACAAATGCTAATATGGGCGGAAAATCCGCAGTATACATGTAGGCGAGCCCTTCAGGGCTGTTGGTCTTATGATGGAGCCACTAACAGATGGTCACCACCGCTGTGATGCACAAGGTCCAAGGTAAAAGGTTAAGGGAAGTTTTTTGTCCCTTAGCCTTTCTCCTTTGACCTTTTTCCTTTGATTATCAAAGACTAATTTAAGAGCTTGGGAGAGGGGGACCTCATATAGACTTGGAAGGGCGCTACTAATTGGTCATGGGTGTTTTGTGGTATGCATTATATAAAGG
>CAZDVV010000091.1:0-8242 GCA_964508875.1 uncultured Desulfobacteraceae bacterium
TTGAGGAAAGGGCAAGTAACGGCAAGGCTGCAGACCAGGCAAGGTTATATGCAGGGAAAAATAAACTGGACACTATCCATCCTCTCTTTTCGCAACTCTTGCACTGCTTCGAACCCCCTTTTACAGACAAATCGGGAAATATGCAACCGGCCAGCACCATGAAGGCCTTCAGTAATAGCCGAGGAAATAGGGGCAGGAGGGTTTTTCGGAGGCGACCGTAATTATTAAGCTCACACGGCCTTCATTTATTTGACTTAATTGGAAGGGCTAGGATATGTTAATGATTGAGGTCAAGGCTTTTCAAGACTTTCAATTTTCTTAAAGGAGGTATCGTGCGACGCCAATTCTTGGTACTTCTGACTCTGTTATTTTTGTGTTCCTGTGCAAAACCTCAAGCCCCTCACCCGAGCGCGCGGTTAGGAGCTCTCCCTCAAACCAATAGAGGATGGTGGTATGCACGTTTTGAGGTCTTTTGGCCGCAGGACTCTAAACCCAAATGGTATGTGGATGCGCTTATTGCGGAGGAAATTATTAAGCCTATCTTGGAAAAGAACAAGAAAGAAATAGAGCTTTGGCGATTTCACAGGCGAGCGGCAAGAGACAATGCGGGACACCAGTTTAGCTTTATTTTCTACGCTTCGGCCCCTGTGGCCGACAGAATTTACGAAAACATCAGAAATGATTCCTTAGTGCAACAGCTTCTCAACAACGGAATCCTTGTCTGCGTCCGCTATGATGATACCTCAGTGATAAGTAGACCATATATTCAAGACACAAGCGACCCAAATTGGTCTATAGAGATCCAAAAATCCTGGCCATATTTCATCATGGGTGCCTCTAAAATGTGGCTCGACACCCTCACTCAAATTTCTCTTGAATATACACGGTCCCATTCTTTCATTACGCTCGATGAGAAGCTCAAAGCGTATCAAGACATCTATGATTCCATGACCTATCTGTGGCAAGAACAGTGCGGCCACGCACTGCTACATCACCTTTATGCTCTCTATGGCTATGTACCCGTAAAAGTAAGGCAGGTAGATATGCTTATGAGGTTTTAGCTTTGTCGTGCTCGTCCAAATACTTGACATCAATGACAAGATCAAGGAGATTAAGTCAATGCAAGAGCAACGGTTAATGGAGAACCAGATAAGGGAATTTGTAAGGGTAATGAAGGCCCTTTCAGACCCTAATCGCGTAAAGCTGCTTAAAATGCTGCAACGAAAAAGAATGTGTGTATGTGAAATCCAGGCTGCCCTGGGCATAGCGCAGCCCACCGTTTCCAAGCATCTCAAGATACTGGCCGACGCAGGACTTGTGGATTACGAGAAAGATGGCCTATGGGTCAATTACTTTCTTACGGACGGGAGCAGTAGCCCGTACGCGGCAAGCATTTTGGGAAACCTCAAGCACTGGCTGGAAGATGATGAGGAAATCAAGGAACTGAACAAAAAATTACCCACCATAAACAGGGACAATATTTGTACCAAATGAACTGTTCCCTCTGCAACTCTGCCGTGGCAATGACCCCATATTGAAAAGGTAATGGCGATGTTTAGCAAAACACGGAAATCTGATCAAGACACGAACTGGAAAGACAAGATAGTTCGCCCACAAAAAGTGCTCGAAAAGATAAAGCCTGGGATGAGTATCTTCATTGGTACGGGCGTTGCCGAACCCAGAAGTTTAGTCAAGGCCTTGGTCGAAGCGGATAACCCCAACCTCCAAGACCTGGAGCTTGTTCAGCTTGTGAGCCTTGGGGATGCCATTGCTTTTGAGGAAAGGTATTCCCAAAAATTCCGACTCAAGACCTTCTTTGCCGGATGGGTGGCAAGCGAAGCCATAAGGGCCGGCAGAGTAGATCTGATCCCGTGCCGTTTCTCAAGGGTTCCGAGGCTCATAGCCTCAGGTACCATGAAGATAGATGTGGCGTTTGTCCAAATTACCCCGCCTGATGAAGCCGGATACGCGAGCCTGGGCGTTGCCGTGGATGTAGCTAGAGAGGCCATGGGCAAGGCTTCGGTGGTGGTGGGAGAGATCAATGACCAGGTGCCCAGGACCCTTGGGGACACATTTGTACACATAAGTGAGTTCCATTACCTTGTAAAATCAACCGAAAGCCCGATATATTTCCCACGCCCACCTGTAGACAAGATTCATGATAAGCTTGCGGGTCACGTAGCATCCCTCATTCCTGACGGTGGCTGTTTATCCTTTTCCATTGGGCCCCTTTTTGAGGGCCTTGCAAGGCACCTTACTTTGAGGCGGAACCTAGGCATCCATTGCCCCATATTTACGGACGCATTGATGGATCTGGTCAAAAGCGGATCAGTCACAAACCGCCTGAAAGGGAACTTTAGGGGAAAATGCCTAACGGCATACGCCTTGGGAACTCCTGAGTTAATGAAGTGGCTTGACAATAACCCCCTTATAGAATTTCAGCCTATCGATGTGGTGGCAGACCCAAAGGTAATAGGGGCCAATGACAGGTTTGTGGTTGTGCTTCCCGCCCGCAAGGTTGATCTCACAGGGGGGGTGGCCCTACCTAGCGGCAAAGGCAACGTAGCAGCCGGCCCAGGCGAGGCACAAGAGTTTTTCGCGGGGGCGGCCTTATCCAAGAATGGAAGAACAATATTTGCATTGCCGAGCCGTAATCTCAAAGGCGAGCCCAATATCCTGCTATCAGTTCAAAACTACCCCAATCAGTTCTCAAATCGCGAATCTCTTGATTTGGTAGTGACAGAATATGGCGTGGCCTCCCTTATTGGCAAGACTATCCGTGAGAGGGCCCTGGCGCTTATTGATATTGCCCATCCTGATGATCGAGAAAACTTGGTGCAGGAGGCCAAGGAGAACCATATCCTCTTCCCCGAGCAAGTTTATATTGCGGACTCTGGACGCCTTTACCCTGAAAATCTTACCTGCAGCCATATTTTCAAGGGTGACCTTTTTGTCCGCTTCAGGCCAATAAAGCCCTCGGATGTAGAAGAGATGCGGAGGCTTTTCTACAGGTTTTCCGACGAGGCGGTTTACTATAGATACTTCAGCCCTGTCAAGACCATGCCCTTTGTTAAAATGCAGGAATATGTAAATGTTGACTATAGGAACACCCTGTCCATTGTTGGGCTGATTGGCGAACCTGGTGAGGAAAAAATTATCGCGGAGGGAAGATACGTGCGTATCCCTGAAACTGACCATGCTGACCTAGCCTTTGTCGTAGATGAGGAATACCAGGCAAGGGGCATTGCCACTTTTATTTTTCAATATCTTTGCCGCATTGCGAAGGAAAGAGGCATTAAAGCACTGAGGGCGGATGTGCTTGCGAGCAACAAGGCCATGATTAAGGTACTGGAAAAATCTCCCTACCCCTTTAAGGCAGTCATGAAGGAAGGGGTCTATGAAATAACCATACCGTTGACCGGCGAAAGTTGAATCACCTCGGGAATAACAGAACAACCCGCACATGAGATTTTATTCTCTTAACACATTCCTTGTTTTTGCCGTTATCAACATAATAGGTTCCTTGAACCGTCTCCTAACTCTGAGGGAGGTTCTAGAATGAAAAAAATTCTTTCGTGTTTCTTGGTAGGTCTTATTGCGTGTCTGACTTTGGCCTGTTCCAGCAAGGACTCGCAGGACAAAAAGGTGATAGCAACAATAAATGACTACCCTCTAACCTTAGACGAATTCCAATATGAACTTGCCTCAGAAATGGAGCTAGACAAAGACTTCAAACTGACCAGAGAGGCCAAAAGGAAGTTTCTTAACAGACTTATCCAAAAAGAGTTGCTTATTCAGGAGGCCAAAAGATTAAAGCTGGATACGCGAGAGGAGTTCCGGCGGGCCATTGAAAAATACTGGGAATCAACACTCATCAAGAATCTCTTGGAACTCAAAGGCAAAGAAATAGCCAAGAAATGTGTGGTCTCAGAAGAAGAAATTGTCGATAGATATGACGAAATGCTTAGAAAAAACCCAGATACCCCTCCTTTATCCGACATCAGGGATCAGATTAAGACCCAGTTGAAGGAGGAGAAAAAGACTAGGCTTCTGGAGCAATGGATGCAGGGCCTCAAAAAGACCGCAAAAATAAAGATGAATCAAGATCTTCTTTGAGCGCCTACAATGGAGGTTAGAATGCATCAAGGTGGATCCCCCTACAAAAGGCAGACATATCTCGTGGAAAAGAGATTCCAGATTAGTTTCATCTTGAAGTTCTGTTTGCTTGTCCTTGCAGGAGTTATTGTGTCCAGCGCTTTGATCATACTGCTGACACGAGGAACCCTAACATCAACATTTGTAAATTCCAAATTAACCATTCAAAGCACAGCTTCCGTGATATTGCCGGCTCTCCTCTATACGAATCTTATAACTCTCGGGCTCGTGACCGTTGCTACAATAGTAGTGACGTTGTTTGTATCACACAAGATTGCAGGCCCTCTTTATAGACTCGAAAAGGAATTAAAAGCAATCGGCGATGGCGACCTAACACGTCAGATCTCACTTAGAAGGAAGGATCAAGTTACTAGACTTGCTCGCTCTCTTGATGAAGCTGTTAACCAACTCCGGGCAAAGGTGAAAGATATCAGAACCGACCTCGAGCAACTCGATGAATTGGCCCGGAAGCAAGATGTTCCTGAACATGTAGTTCAAGCTGTTGAGCGAGTTAAAATGAATCTGGAAAATCATTTCAAAATCTAATATGCGACTTGGATAGGAGAAGAGTGCACAGTCCACCTAGGTCAATTTCCTATGTATCTTACCTCCTGCTTATAATCACACTTTTGGCGCCTTCGTATGCTAACCCCATCCATGCCTCAGCCGAGTCAACAATAGAGTGGCAAAGCCTTGAAACAAAACATTCTATAATCCACTACCAGTCCCAAGATGATCTCATGCAGTTCCGACGCCAACTGAAATTTGGGCCAGGATCCGGAGGGTTTTTTACCTTATTTTCTTCGTCAGATCCAAAGCAAGGCACCTCAGAGCTGGTAAGCAAAGTAGACGCTGTCTTCGAAAGGGTTCAAGAAATCCTTGGGATGAGAAAGATAATGGATCCCGTTATTATCAACCTTTACAAAAATCGAACCCAGTTAAATGGAGCATACAGGGAAATATACGGTACGCAATGCAGGATAAGGGCTTGGTATCGGTTCAAAAACAGAACAATTTACATAAATGTGAAAGATTTTCATGAAGGCATTCTGGCCCACGAAATGGCACACTTTATTATTGACAACTACCTCTCTGTACGTCCTCCAAGGGCAACAGCCGAAATCCTTGCTAGATATGTTGACATTCATCTGAAAGATTAGAAGGCAGGACATGAAGCATAAAGACTATTTTGCATATCCTCAACTCCTCCTTTTATTGCTTGCCATGGTTCTCAGTGCTTGTGGGGCGCACGAGTACAGGCTGAGAAGAGCAAAACTCCTCTATCACCAAGGTCAACTGCTTCAAACTCAAGGCAAGATCGAAGAGGCAACAAAGAAGTTCGAGGCCTCCCTTGCCTTGTCTAGAAGGGAAGGATTCAGGCCTGGAATAGCCCACAATCTAAATGAGCTGGCAATAATAAAGGTATCGAAGGGAGAATACGTAAAGGCAAGGCAGTTACTTGAGGAAGCTCTCGGAATTTACAAAAGCCTCCGTATGAGCGCAGAAGTTTCAAAAGTTATGAACAACTTGGCCATCACATATCTTGAGCAAGGCGACCCAAAAGGCGCATTGACAGCCTACAATGAGCTTCTCCAGTGGGATAAAGCCACTGGTAATATTTTGGGTCAGCTGATTGTCCTTTACAACATGGGAGAGATATATGAAGAATACCTGAACCAACCTTGTCAGGCGAAACCTCACTTTGAGGCAGCATTACGGCTCGCACTGTCTCTAGGACGAAGGAAATTAGCGAAGAAAATCCACCACAAGATTTCTTCTCTCAATTGCCAATAAAAAGAGCACTCTTTAGCTTAGAGGGGTGCTCTTCTCCACCTCCTCTGTCAACCCAACACCCATCAATATCGGAAGGCAACACCTAGTGAAAAATTATTGATCGTATAATCGTAGCGGTAGACTCGTTCATCTTCATTATTGGAATCCGCAGTAATATGTTCATAGTGTCCCAAAACGCTCCAGTTTCGGTTGAAATCGTATTGGAGCCCAAAGGTAAAGGTATGTTCCCAGTCACGTTGGTTGTCATCTTTGTATGTACCATCTGGATTCTGGGCCTTTCTCTCTCTGTACAGCGTTTTCTGATAAGAATAAGACAAGCTCAGCGTCAGTGGATAGGTCGCTAACCTATAAGATATATTTGGTCTAATCCGATAAAGATTGTAGTCATAATACGCGTGAAGAAAAACATCATCAGCCAACGTCAAGGTCTGCATTCCATCGTAATAATTCTGATTGCTTCGGTTGAATCCCCCCCTAAGATCAACTCCCAGTTTGAGTCCACCCCCAATATCCAAGGTGTACCAAAGATTGACATCCATGGTTTGCAAATATGCCTCTTCCCCTTCTGAGGTCAAAACCCCATCTGAACCCACAACCTCCTTATCATCCAGATCTTTGTACAACAAGGCATACTGGGTTTCCCATGAGAATCCGATAGGTCTCATCCAGGTATAATTGGCTTTGAAAAGAATCCCATGATAGTCCTTTTCATTTTTTTCCGTATTTATAGCCGACTGGCCAGTCACCGGATCTCTTAGGTCAAGGCCCGTAAGGGAGAGCAAAGACGCATAATTGGGATATCGTCTCTTGTAATATTGGGCTGTAAGTGAAAGAGACCCCTCTTTACCTAATAAGGCTCTTCGGTCGAACTGTAAACTGGCCCCTAGATCCCTGTAGTTGTAAAGACCATCCTGCCATTGGGCAGAATCAATATCCTTGTTGTAAGTGGCGGTATAAAACACAGAAGGGCTCAAGGAGTATAACCTTCCCTTGCCAAAATCCTTTCTTATTGTGGGTTGAACGGTATGAGCCATGAACTGGCGGCGCTCTTTGGGTCCTATCTCGTCTGAGTAGAAATCTCTCTTGCGATAGTAATGCCCATCATACATAAGAATAAAATAGGTGCTCCTATTGAATCGATACACCGGTGCCAAAACAGCGTTGAGCTGGCCACCTCCCAGTGTACCTGCACCATTCAAATGAGACAACGTAACAAACGCATTAACGTCAGCGATGAACATGGTACGATCCCAGAAGGTTGGGCCGTACACTGCCTCCTGAGCTGGCAACTCTTCTTTGATTATCTTTTGTGCATCTTTCTCCTGAGCAGCACATATGAAAGACGTGCCAAAGATTACAAGTAAACCAATTGCTAGTGCAGTCAGCTTCCACCCCTTTATAAGATCCTTTACGATCAGCATCACGTGTCCTCCAACATCCCTATAACAACGGGGAAGCCACAGCCCTGCAGGTCTGCGGCTCGCATTCATCATTCAACCCATTCAAATCACTCTATGGCTTGCTTTATCGGGGTTGGTCACCCTCTGTCCACACCATTCTGGACATGGGTATATACACCACGTTTATTGGCCTGCTAAAAACAGAAGTCCCTTCGTCAATGGAGATTTCAAGGTTCTTCTCTCCTATAGAAGGTGCGCCAGGTTCATTGACCCTCAACGCGTCCCAAATATCCTTAAAACCGGCTGAAGATTTAGAGCTGCTCCACGCATCACCAATGTCATCGGCCTCATAAAAAGCCACATCCATGCTTTTGCCTCCAAATTCATATCTTAGGCCACCCGACACTGGTGTTATTGAAAACAATCCACCGGGTAATGCACCATTTTCGTCATAACCAAAAGTCTGTAAGCCGTTCGTGATAGAGTTGACCGTTAACTGCTCCGTATTTATTCGCTGGTAAATAATTGGAGTCCCTTCAATCCAGAGCCGGCCATCAAAATTCCTGGCTTCCTGAAAGTACTCTCCCACTGAATTTGTGAAGCGTACCGACATAGTCTCAAGCTGAGGCCCCGTCCATTCTGTAAAAACGGCCCTCCCTATCCCTTCAAGAAATTGCGTATCCAACCACTTGTTCCAAGGTAGAACACTTAGATCACCTTCATAACCTGCAGTGAATGTAGTTGTAAAATCCATAGTGGATAGGCCACTAAGATCCTTTCCATCTTTTCCACGGAGGCATACATTAAGCACTTTCACTGTGTTGGCATCAGGGCGTAAAATATATTGCTGCGCCCTAACCCAGTTGCCTTCGTGATCTTTTGTAACCCGCCCT
>CAZDVV010000092.1:0-8202 GCA_964508875.1 uncultured Desulfobacteraceae bacterium
GAGCCACTGGATTGTCAATGAGCAAGGCCTCTCAATTTTACAAAAGTTCTGAAAACAGTTTTGTCCAAAATCGGTTTGGACTTCAACGCAGGGCAACGCCTGCCTGCCGAATGCAGTCAGGCAGGGGATGTTCCCCCCGCCTGCGCCGACGCTTCGGCGGGCAGGGAAGCGGCGTGTTTTGGCATTGTCTAACTTATTGATATTTCAACATCGGTTTTTGAATCCATAACTATCTTGGACACCATTGAGCTCTGTTTTTCTGAAATTACATCGCGTTGGTGAGGTTGCCCTCCAGGGTCTCCATAATAAAAGGCGACAGTGGGTTGGCATGAGCACAGAGCGGTTGAAGCGAGGGTTGAAAGGTTAGCAGTTCATCTTCTTTAGCTCTGAAGCTATCTGCTTGTTAACTCAAACCGAACGGGGGTGTTTTTCTTTTGACGGTGGATGAGGGCGGAATTACGTGATGGCCAGAGTTTCTTGGAGATATCTTACTGCATTTTTGAAGATCTTAATGCCGTCTCCCTCTTCGTTGGCAAGTGGCTTGTTTCGGCGGAGACTTTGCTGCTTCATCCGGGTCCAATCCGGGTGATTCGTGAAATGATTAAAGGCCTCAGGGTGGGGCATTAGGCCAAAAATCCTACCAGTGGGATCGCAGATTCCGGCGATATCCAAAAGGGAGCCATTTGGATTGAGGGGCCATTGCCCTTTTGCGGGTGATCCGTCCGGTCGTGCGTATGTGACCACGATTTGATTGTTTTGTTGAAGCTGATTCAAGGTCTCCTCAGAGGCATAAAATTTACCTTCACCGTGCCGAACTGGCAATTCCATTTGATCCAGCCCCCTTGTAAATAGACATGGTGTTTGAAGGGCAAACTTAACGTTTACCCATGTGTCTATAAAATTACCGGTATCATTGTATGTCAAGGCCACTTTCCTTTCCCCATAGTTCCCATCAAGGCCGGGCAGCAGCCCTAGATTGACCAATGCCTGGAAACCGTTGCAGATCCCCAAAATGAGTTTGCCATCCTCAATGAATTTGGAAATCTGTTCCCCCAGGTGCCGCCTCATCTTTGAGGCCATAATAACCCCTGCCCCGTGGTCGTCTCCCCAGCTAAAGCCCCCACAAAAGACCATGATATGATAATCATCCAGCCTGACGTCTTCGCCAACACCACTTCCAAATATGAATGAATTTATGTGCACACGATGAGATTCAGCCCCTGCGCATCGAAGTGCATAGTCTGTTTCGTAGTCACAATTAAGGCCATATCCGGTAAACACCAGCGCTCTAACCTTACTCATATCAAGTCTCCAAAAGGTCGTTTCCAGTACCCCTTCAGTTCATCAATGGTCTCTTTCAAGATTGTATGTCCTTTTGTGGTGATATTGAGGAACGGGTCTTCTGTTAGCTTACCAACAGGTGCTATTGGGGAACCAGCCATAATTTGTTCAAATGCCTTTTTATTCTTGGGGGAGACGGTTACTAAAAATCTACCGCATGACTCGGAGTAAAGCACCCTGTAGGGACTGAGCTGTGAGACCAAGGGTACTTCATCGAGGCTAAAGTCAATGCCCAACTCACCTGCCATGGCAATCAGAGCAAGGTGCACACCAAGCCCTCCGCGCCCAATAGCGTGGCACGAAGCTACCAACTCTTCATCAATGGCGCGAGCCAGTCTAGCGTAAACCGGGAAGAGTTCCTTTGCATCTACTTTTGGTACATTGAGTCCTATGTGTCCCATTCTTTGGTAGAACTCACTGGCTCCTAGCTCATCAGAGGTTTCTCCCAGCACATAAACAAGGTCCCCGGGGAACTTCACATCCATGGTCACACACTTGGTGACATCCTCAATCACGCTACACACAGTGAATAGAAGGGTGGGGAGTCCCGATATCTTTCTCCGCTCTCCATATGGACCCCTTACCTTTCCATCAATGTACATACTGTCTTTGCCGGATAGGAGAGGAATCCCATAGGCAAGGCAATAATCCCTCAGAGCCCAGTTGGCTCGAACAAGTTGAGCTGCCTTGTATTTGCCATCAGGATTCTCTACTGGATCGTATTCAACAGAAGGCCAGCAAAAGTTATCCACTCCTCCCAAATGTTCTGGGTCACCGCCCACAGAGATAACCTTTCTCACTGCCTCATCGATTGTGGCTGCTACCATATCATATGTGTCAATCTGGGAATAAAATGGGTTTAAGGCCTGGGAGACTGCAATGCCCTTTTTCTTTTCCAAGACAGGCCGGATAACTGCAGCGTCGGAAGGGATATCACGTTGCCTTCCCACAAGGGGTTTTATGACGCTACCTCCTTGGACTTCATGATCATATTGCCTGGCTATCCAGTTTCTGGAGCAGATATTGGGTCTCGCTAGTATGTCCTTCAGTAGGCTGCCATGATCTTCAGGTTCAGTAATCACGGGCTCTGCCAATCCTCTCAGTCTAGGAGGGGTCCACTCAGCATCAAATTCCCACTGGGGAAATTCGGACTTGAGCAGGTCCATTCGCACATAAGCGCATGTCTTGCCTTTATAGTCCAGCCTCAGGTATCCTGAATCATTGTACTCACCGATAACTGTGCTTTCCACCGCGTGCTTTCGGGATAGCTCCATGAATCGGTCTAGATGTTCAGGCTTAACCGCAATGATCATTCTTTCCTGGGATTCAGAGACCCATATCTCCCACTGGTCTAGCCCTTCATACTTCAATGGGACCTTATCGAGATCCACCCTGCATCCGTTCGAAAATCGCGCTGATTCACCAACTGCTGAAGAAAGTCCCCCACCGCCACAATCCGTAATAAATGATATGAGGCCTTCATCGCGTGCCTCCAGCAGGAAATCGTGCATTTTCTTTTGAGTATAAGGGTCTCCAATTTGCACATGCCCTGCCGGAGTGTGCTCGCTATAGGTCTCTGATGCAGCAGTAACCCCGTGTATCCCATCCTTCCCTACTCGGCCCCCGGACATTACAATCAGATCCCCGGGGCTGGTCACCTTCTTATGAGAAGACTCGGCCCCAATTTCCGCTGGCATTATGCCCATGGCGGTCACGAAAACGAGGCATTTTCCAAGATAGCTTTCATCGAAAAGTAAAAGACCGTAAGGAGTGGGGACCCCGCTTTTATTGCCACCATCTCTTACCCCTTCAATAACGCCATCCAGAAGCCTTCGAGGATGCAGGTGTGGAGAAAGTTCTCCGCTGTAATCTCTGGGACCAACACAATAGGCATACATGCCCAAGATTAGTTTAGATCCTTTCCCCGTTCCCATTGGATCCCGATAAATACCCACGATGCCCGTGAGCGCACCACCATAAGCCTCCATATTGGATGGACTGTTGTGTGTCTCACCAGTAATGACGTAGTAATTATCCTCATCAAATCGGCCCACTCCGGCGTTATCCCAGAGAACCGAGATCACCCAATCCTTTTTCTTCATCAGTTCAAGGGTGGGTTCTTCGATGCAGGTCTTGAAGAGGCTATCCACCACCTCCTTTTGACCTGTGGAAAGGTTGTGGTAGCGAAAAAGCCCCCTGAATGTATTGTGATTGCAATGGTCGCTTCGGGCCTGGGATATGTATTCGAGCTCCACATCAGTGGGAAGGTCAAGTTCTACCTCTTTTCTCTCTCGGAGTACATCTTCTCTTAAGAAATACTGCCTTATGACTGGGATATCAGAATCGCGAAGGGCAAGATTTCTTTTTTGTGAGATTCTTTTCAGTTCCTCATCACTGCTAATGGGAATAACGGTGACCTGTGGTTCGTGTTGAAGAACCACCTTTGGTATGGGGTACCCAATTCCAATCTTGGAGTCCCAGCTATACCTTTCAAATATTTTCCACTGCTGAATGATCTCGTTTGCCAAGAGATCACGGGCAATCTTTTCGACCTGATGTTTTTCCAGATGCCCCTGAACCTCATATATCTTGGAAGTGTAGATGGCCTCATCAGGACCGAGCTGAATACCCAGCAGATCCTCTATAGCCTCTGCCGCAGTGCTACCGGCAGTATCCCTCACCCCGGGCCTGAATCCTATCCATATGGCCCAGTCAAAGTCTGTACAAAGGGGTGTGAATGAGGATGTCTCTGTGACGGGATTGGTAAAGATCTCTTTTCGGGCACGTTCTAGTTGGTCTTGGGCAAGGGATGTGTCAAAGGTAAGAACGCGGATCACCCTCACTTGCTTTACATCAAAGCCAAAATACGTTATTGCCTTTTTCTTTACCGTGGCCCCTTCAGCATCAAAAAGTTCTCTCTTGAGCCTAATTTCGAGCCTAGCTGGCATAACATCTCCGCTTTAGATTTTTTGGGCTAAGACAGTTTGTGTAGGAGTCTAGATGATCCAGGTAATTGAGTCAACAGGGTTGAGCGGGTAGGGGTTGAAATAACAATCTTGAATGAATATATTTGATTTGACATGGAAAAAGATGGTGTATGTTGGAATTATCGAGATTTGGGTATCTTCGGAAGTTGAAAAATACACTGGTTAATGGGATAAAAAAGATAAAAATGATATTAGGCTCAAGGCATTGGGCTTTAGGGAAAGGAGTACAGAGGCGTTAAGCCTCATGCCTTGGAGCCTAACGCGTAATAGCGACATGACCCGATGAGGGTCAGGAGGTGTAAAGACAGATATGGAAGAGAAAAAGTTTACTACAGATACAGAGCGAGCCTCCAAGATTCCAAATCAAAAGGAACTGGAGAAGGAGTTGAGTGAATATCTATCAAAAAAGTATGGCAATCGAGTCAAGGTAATATCTCCCTTTGTTTTTCCCGGGACGGAAGGAGAGAGGACCGATGCCGGAAAGTCAGAAGAAGGGAGTCTGCCGGCATTTGACATGCTTCCGGAGGAGCTGGAAGCATATCTGGACAGTTATGTAGTGAAACAGAAGGATGCGAAGGCCATTTTAGCAACCAAGATATGTACGCATTTCAACCGAATAAAACATGCTAAAAAGACCGAAAAAGATGGCCACGCCCGGGTTGGTATGATTAAAAACAATGTCCTTATGATAGGGCCCACCGGTGTTGGCAAGACTTACATGATAAAGCTCATAGCAAAAAAACTTGGCGTTCCCTTCGTCAAGGGTGACGCAACAAAGTTTAGTGAGACAGGTTACGTTGGTGGAGATGTTGAGGATCTGGTGAGAGATCTGGTTTATGAGGCTAATGAAGATATCTCTCTTGCTGAACACGGTATCATCTATATTGACGAGATTGACAAGATAGCTTCTGCCCAGAATTTCTTTGGACATGATGTTTCTCGAACGGGTGTGCAGAGGGCCTTGCTGAAGCCCATGGAGGAGACAGAGGTGGACCTCAAGGTACCGCACGACCCGATTTCTCAAATTCAGGCTATTGAGCATTACAGGAGAACGGGAAAGAAAGAGAAAAAGGTGGTGAATACCCGCAACATCCTGTTCATCATGAGCGGGGCCTTTGGCGAACTGGCAAAGATTATTAAGAAAAGACTACAGAAACAGGGTATAGGATTTGAGGCCGATGTGAGACCCACAGAGGTGCCGTGGGATATCCTGAAGGAGGTTACTGCCCAGGATCTAATTGAGTTTGGTTTTGAATCGGAGTTCGTGGGCAGATTGCCTGTCATAGTAGTTTTTGATGAACTAACAAAAGACGATCTGGTGGAGATTCTCAATAATCCGAACAACCCCATAGTCATCAGCAAGCGACTGGATTTCAGGGCTTATGGCATAGATATCAAGTTCGAAGAAGAGGCCCTGATGAAGATAGCCGAAATGGCAGCACAGGAAAAAACTGGCGCCCGGGGACTTGTGAGTGCCATCGAAAGGGTTCTAATCCCGTTTGAGAAGAAGCTGCCTTCCACGGATATAAAAAAGTTTGTTGTTACCCCTGAGGTGGTAGACGATCCTGAAGGGCAGCTTCAGAAGCTGTTAGAGAATCCCTCTGATCCAGAGCTGGAAAGAAGATTTGAGGCGGCCAAGGCAAAAGAATTCGAGACAATTAAGGCCTATGTTGCCTCAAGGGCAGAGGATTTTGAGAAGAAGTCAGGGCTAGAAATAACTGATAGGCGAAGGGGTTTGATTGCGGCCCTTTACCTTAAATATGTCACTGACGTAAATGCTGCCTTTGACTATTTCAAGGAAATGGTGGATCAGATAAGGCTTGAAGAGGCATCAATGCTTGAGAAATTCGATATCCACCTCACTTTTGATGATAGCGCCATTGATGCTATTATAGATCAGGCCATAAAGACAGATGAGGATGCGGGTTCCCTGGCCTTCAACCTGGCAAAGAAGTTAGAATACGGCCTAAAACTTGTGAAAGAAAGGGCAGGAATCGACACCTTTACCATCAATGAGGAAGCTGTCCTTGACATGGAAAAATATGTAAACGACCTCATAAAGAAGTACTACAGGCAGGAGTATCAGGTTTAGAAAAAGCTCAGGCATTAGGCGTTAGGCGCTGGGCGTAAGCAGGATAACCAACGTGTTTCTTACTAAAACCTTCAGCCTTTAGCCTTCAGCCTATTTTGCACACCGCTTGCCTGCCTCGCGGCAATAACAGCAGGCAGGCGTTTTCCTGCCTTCTAGAAAATCAACTGTGATTAGGTGTAAATGAGACTCTAAGTTATGATAGGTATATCTAAACTATATTGTGGTACTGTGGAACCTTCTGACGCATTGAGATATGGTAGGCGTTCAAAGGATCTACCTTCTCACCTCCTTCAATTTTCTGCTGACAAAAGACCCGTGGTGGTGTGGAATGTGACAAGAGCCTGCAATTTGCGTTGTGTCCATTGTTACGCAAAGGCACAAAAACAGGGCGGGCCAGAAGAGCTTACTCATGAGGAGGGAATTGCCTTACTTGATGACCTGGCGGATTTCGGTGTGCCAGTGATCCTTTTTAGCGGGGGCGAACCCCTTGTCCGCCCCGATCTCATTGATCTGGCCCGATATGCGGTCAAAAAGGGTATGAGGGCCGTAATATCTACCAATGGTACTCTCATATCAAAGGACATGGCCCAAGAGCTGAGGGAGGTGGGCCTGTCATATGTTGGGGTGAGTCTTGACGGTATGGAGGAAGTAAACGACAAATTTCGAGGCAAGAAGGGTGCCTTTAAAGAGGCATTGGAGGGGATAAGGAACTGCCAGTCGGTTGGCCTAAAGGTGGGTCTTCGTTTTACAATTAACAGGATGAATGCGAGCGAGATTCCACGCATCTTTGATCTGCTGGAGCAGGAAGGTATCCCGCGCGTTTGTTTCTACCACCTTGTTTATGCTGGGAGAGGAAGTAATCTTGTAGAGGCAGATCTGACGCACCAAGAGACCAGAAACGCCGTTGATCTTATTATTGACCGTACCAAGCAGCTCCATGATGGGGGAATTGCTGTCGAAGTTCTCACGGTGGACAATCATGCCGATGGGCCGTATCTTTATTTAAGGATGAAACGAGAAGGTAATCCGAGGGCCAAAGAAGTTCTTGAGCTTCTCAAAATGAATGAGGGCAATAACTCGGGCCGGGGGATAGGCTGTGTGAGCTGGGACGGCTCAGTGCATGCTGACCAGTTTTGGCGGCATTACAGCTTCGGCAACGTGAAGGAAAGGCCATTTAGTGATATATGGCAGGATTTGTCCGATCCCCTTATGGCCAAGCTCAAAGAGAAAAAAAAGTATGTCAAAGGCAGATGCGCCCGGTGTGCGTGGCTCGATATCTGTGGTGGTAATTTCAGGGTGAGGGCTGAGGCGGTGACAGGCGACGTGTGGGCCCCTGATCCTGCGTGTTATCTCACGGATGAGGAGATTAAATATAGTATATGAGACTGCCGTTAGTCACCACAGAGGCACAGGGCACACAGAGAATTCTTTCTTTTCCTTTGCCGGGAGGTACCGGCAAAGGAAAAACTAGCTCTTGGCCCAGGATATTAGGTCTAGTGAGGCGCTCAAAATGGTGGTTTTTCAAAAATCGGCATCTCGCGATTTTTGAAAAAACAGAAAGCCTCTGTGTTCTCCGCGACTCTGTGGTGAAAAGAATTTCATGGGGTAATTGTTATTCAAAAACATTTTTCATGAGATGTTGAAATTAGGGAGAAAAGGACATGATCATACGACCAAGGCGGTTGAGAAGGACCAGGGTTTTGAGGGATATGGTGAGAGAGACCTCTCTTTCACCAAAGGATTTCATTTATCCCCTTTTTGTTAAACCCGGCAAGGGATTAA
>CAZDVV010000093.1:0-8168 GCA_964508875.1 uncultured Desulfobacteraceae bacterium
GCCTAATGCCCTGCGCCCGATGCCCTAAGCCTCCACGCTATAGCCCTATTGTCTTACGGTAACGCATGCAATTGGCGCCATTGTTATAATGATCTTCGAACGAAATTCGGGCTATGTTCCTGTAAGCCTTTTGTCTTGCCCGTTCCAGCGTGGGATCTCCTGCGATTACGTGAAGGACTCTGCCCCCGTGGGTAACCAGGCCTTTTACGGGGTCTTCGTCCACGCCAGCAAAATATATGGCTATACCACGCTCTATTTGATCTAAACCCTTGATTTTGTGTCCCTTGCCATATCGGCCAGGATAACCTTTATTCCAGCCTCGGGATGCCTTTGATCGGCCCTCCATAGCGATGACATCCACATAATATTGCTTGTTCCATACCTGAGTTATTTGATCTAGGTTCCCTTCCCACACAGCGGTGCCTATCTCAAAAAGGTCGCTACTGAGTTTTCTGGCCAAAACCTCCCATTCAGGGTCGCCATGTCTAACATTGATTTCAAAAACGTCCAACTTGTCATAAGGGTCAAGATTCAAACCAAAATAAAGCACTCCTTTATACCGCCATCCTAATCTGTTATAGATAGCGTTCACTGTTGGATTGACTATCTCTTTTATGATTCGATTAACCAGCCATGGGGTTACGAGCTTGTGTGGGCAGTAACAACCGGTTCCTCCTGTATTTAGGTTACCACCGAACTGCTTGATCAATTCTGTATCATCCGGGTCAAATGCGGGCTTATAATCCTGGGCGAACATCCTTAAGGGCATGACGTGTTCGCCGTCAAGGTAGGCAAAGAACGATATCTCTGTGCCGTATTTTCTTTCTTCTACTACTACCCTGTCCCCGGAGGAACCAAATATTTTCTTTTCCATGATGTCGTGGATGGCCTTTTCGGCCTGTGGCACATCATCGCATACAATAGCACCTTTTCCTGCGGCAAGGCCATTTGCCTTAACCACCACTTGGTAACCGATGTTGCGCACATATTTCCGTGCTTCATCAGGGTCATCGAATACGCGGTACTCAGGTTTGGGCACCCCTATTTCCACAAGCAGATCGTCAGTAAATGCACGGTCACTTTCCAGCCGAACGTATTCCTTCAGTGGGCCCACCGTTCGTATGCCCTTTTCGTTTAAAACATCAATTAACCCTTCTTCTAAGGGATTTTCAGAGCCCACGTCCACAAGGTCAACGGAGTTTTCCAGACAAAAAGCTAGAATTTCTTCGAAGTACCTTATGGGCACCCTCTCAATTAATCCCCTTTTCCCTTTGGGCGTATAAAGAACCCCTGGGTTGCCAGGTGCAAAGTATACCTTATCCACATGCTGGCTATCGCCATATTTATCTGCAAGGCAGTGATCTCTTCCACCAGAGCCGTAAACCAAGACTTTCATCGGGCCTCCCTGTGAAGATGAGCTACTATCAATTGCCCAATTTGGGCATTATTGGCATGGTCATTTTTTCATAATCAGCAGGTACCTGAAAAAGGGAATTGGGAATCTTTTTTTGTTTTATATTCTTGTAAAGGATTGTCATTTTTCCTTTGGAAGAGGACAACTCCGTTTTTATTGGATAATGAAGCTTTTCGGAAATCCAAAGAGTCATGGGTACGCCAGATGGATCATTGGGTGTGTATTGATATTTCTTGCACTTGTATCCACTTACTTTTTCTTTGCCTAGATATTTCACTTTACCCTTTTTTTTGAGGTCCTCAATAGAGCTCACATTGCTCGCCTCGTCCTTCTTTTGCCACTTCATCTCCATGTAGGCCATTTGCTGAGGCATAAGAACATAGGTGACCCTCTTGTATCCTTGGTTGATTATTATCTGTTTTTGCCCCATGATAGTAGTTTCTCTTCGAATGTTCTTCCCTTTTACATATACCTTTCCGGTGAATTCACCCATTGGGGTCTTCTGAATCATGTCGGCCATAAACTCTGCGGCCATTGCTGCACTGGCTAAGGCTAGTACGGAAAATATAATGAAACTAAGCGTGAATGCTTTAGGCCTGGGACAAATCCTTGCCATAGCGACCTCCTTTTCCATAGATTTTAGCAGTGGTTATAGAATAGGATAAGAGAGAAGGTCAATTCAAAAATAGATTGACCAAATTTATGAACCAAGAGATATTTGGTGGACTTTTTTCAGGACTCTAGGGCAAGGGCCTATAAGTAAGGTGGTGTGCGACCTGTCAAAAAGACATTCTCTTGCCAGCCGATCTGGTTTTGTGTAATAGAGAGATAGGAAAGCAGGCGTAGTATATGTGCGCAGTTAAGCTTTAAGATTCTTGAGACGGGAGATCTAATTTTTAAGGAGGGGCTTGAGGAGCAGTGGAAAAGGAAAAATTGCAGTCAGTGATCTATGCCAAAATAGACGAACTGCCGACACTTCCTGCGGTGATACCTCGGATTCTGTCCCTTATGGAGGATCCAGGTGCAGATGCCCACAAAATAACAGAGGCCATTTCCCATGATCCCGCCCTTACGTCAAAAATATTGAAGGTAGCCAATTCCGCATATTATGGATTTCCTCAAAAGATTACTAGTCTTGACAGGGCAGTTGCATTGCTGGGGTTCAACATGGTGAAGTCCCTGGCTGTTTCCGTAGGTGTTATTAGAAGTCTTCCATCCAAAGGTTTGTCTGAGATATTTGATATCCAAGACCTGTGGGTTCATTCTCTAGCAGTGGCAACGGCCATGAAGGTGATTGATGGCGGAAAAGATGGAAAAGAAGAAGGAGAGGCCCTCTTCATAGTGGGGCTTCTTCATGACCTGGGGAAGATTATCCTTGCCGAGTTTTTTCCTGAAGATTTTGCAGCAGCATTAGAGCGAAGCAACTCTGGTTCCCGAGCACCACTGTACGAATCCGAGCGCCAAATCATAGGAATCGACCATGGTGAGGTAGGAGGTATGTTGCTTTCGCGCTGGAAGTTCCCGGATCTAATTGTGGTGCCAGTCACCCAACATCACAGCCTCCCAACGGGTGGCTCTGAATATTTGAAGGAAACAGCCGCCCTGCGTATAGCCGATGCCTTGGCCCAGGAAGCATCCATAGGGAACGGGGGCAACGGTGTGGTTCCTGAATTGCCTAAGGAGGAGTTAGACGTTCTGGAAATTGGAGAACAAGAGTTAGAAAAGGTCAAGAAGGAGCTCTTAGAAGCAAGGGAAGGGATTTTTGGCTTCTTTCAGGCCATTGAGTAACAGAAATAGGTCCTTGAGCCTTTAGGAATACCCAGGGAATGATGAATAGAAAGATTCAGATAACTGGCGTAAGCCAGGCAATGTCATAAGGTTGTAAAGTCAAAGTCAACAGCCCATTTTCAGCCCACCATTCCATCTCGCTGACCAGATCAAGCCATCTATTTTCCATGATTCCCAAAGAAAGCAGGGCGACTTCAAGATGGACCACTTCTGAGGATATGTTTATTAAAGACAAAATATGTTGATCTCCTTCAGGTGAAGTGCGCAGCAACGAGAAGACCGAAGGGTGCACCTCGAGCACCTTTTGAGCACCTCTTGGGTGAAAGGCTCGCAGTTTTGTCCTGAGCTTTATGAGTCTGCCCAGTTCTCGGTTTATGCGGGAAATTTTTGAAAGGGGGTCTTTGAGGGCCTCTGAGATGAGCCTGGCGTCTATCACTGTGCGGTTTATATCTCTGTTAGAGTGAGTTGCAAGAACAGATTCGATATCATTTTTTGTGCCAATGAGGCTATGAAGATATATACCAGGGACACCTTTCAAAACCAGGGCTATGACCCGTGAGGCAACAAACCTGTGGACCTGGAAAGCGATGTCTTCTTCACTATTTTCCTTGTTTAGTGCACTGAACCATGTAACGTTAATTTCGTAAGGCTCCTGGCCCCCGTCTTCTCCGGCCTTGTAAGATATGAGCCCACCATGATCGTTGGCTTTTTCAATAATGAAATCTATTTCGTCCTTAGGGAGTATGTTTCTTACCCCCATTAGACCAATGCCATCGTGAGAGTCCAGAAAATTGAAAAAGCATGTCTCATCAGAAGGTGGTTCTAGATTTGAGGCCCAGTCACTCAGCACGGTGGCATCTTCCTTGTACATTGTATAGAGCACAAGAGGGGGAAGCGCGAAGTTGTAAACCATTTGAGCTTCGTCATAGCCATTTCCAAAATAAGATATGTTCTCTTCATGGGGCACGTTTGTCTCAGTAATGAGTGCCACGTGTGGAGCAACCACATCTAAGACATCTCTAAAGAGCTTCACAATTTGATGGGTCTGGTCCAAATGTATGCAACGGGTGCCAAGTTCTGCCCATAAATATGTCACAGCGTCAAGCCTTATGATATCTGCACCGTGCCGTACATACATTAGTAATATCTCAATGACCCTCATCAATACGTTGGGGTTCTTGTAGTTGAGATCTATTTGGTCCTGGGAAAATGTAGTCCATACATACCGAATGCCATTAATGGTCTGGAACGGCGTGAGTATATCAGAGGTGCGGGGCCTGAATATCATCTTTTTCTGCTCAGGTGTAAGGGCATCGGGGGAGGAATACCATATGAAGAAGTCTTTATAATATGGATTGCCATTTAAGAACTCCTGGAACCATCGGCTTTTGGATGATACGTGGTTTATTACCCCGTCGAACATTAGCCTGTATTTGGTCTTAAGCTTCTCTATATCAGCCCAAGTTCCAAGATGTGGATCTACAGTTTCAAAGTCAATGATGGCAAATCCCCGGTCAGAGGAGTAAGGGAAAAAGGGCAGAAGGTGCAAAGTGTTGATAGTACCCTCTAGATATGTATCACAAAACCTGGCAAGGGTGGCAAGAGGAGAGCGCTCCTGCCCCCTTAGCAGATCCCCGTAAGTGATAAGAATGACGTCCTTTTCGCTAAAACGCTCTTTTGGATCAAAATTCTTTTCATCTTCTATCATTTCGGGGGGCTTGTGAGCGTAATAGACACGCATAATTCGCTCCAACTCAGGCATGTATTCCCGCGCAGTTTTCTCACCGTAAAGAAACTGGAGCCGATGAAGCATCTTGTCTCGGGCCTCTTGTGGGATCTGCAAAAGAGGCCTGGAATAGTCCGGCTCATGGTTATGAAACCGAACCGTTTGAACTGCGGGAACTGGCTTTTTAGCATCAACTTGAAACTGTGCATCTGAATAGGACATGGTGACACCTTCCACTGGTCTGGATTAATGCCAGGGCCGCTGAATTTCTCGAGAAAGCGATTATACTGTATGAATCGGAATTATCTTCCATGCCTTTAAGGGTAAAATGTTGTGGCCACAGACAGGGGAAATGTAGTATAAGGCGTTAGGCCCGAGTCATTGGGCGCTAGGCAGCAGACAAAAGCGAACCACCCTAATTATGCCGCAACTGAGGGGAGGGATTGATTCGTGAAAGAAGCAATAGATAGATACTGGAAGAGGCGCTTAGAGGAGGTCAAGGAGTCGCTTGAGAAGAACGGATTTGATTGTTATGTGGCTGATGATATTGAGCATGCCAAAACCATCGTTCTGGACGAAATACTGGCAAATTTGAGCATCAAAAGCATTTCATGGGGAGGCTCCATGACCTTTGTGTCCACGGGGCTCTATGATACCCTAGTGGCACACCCTGATTACGAGGTGGTGGATACATATCAAAAGGATCTGGGAGAGGAAGAAAAAATAGAGCTGAGGAGACAATCCTTGATGGTAGATTTATTTTTTACCGGCACTAACGCCATCACGGAAGATGGTATTCTCGTGAATCTTGATATGTACGGAAATCGAGTAGCAGCACTGACCTTTGGGCCAAAGTACGTGGTGGTCTTATCGGGTAAAAACAAGATCGTCCCTGAGCTCGATGATGCCATGTACAGAATTAGGAATTATGCCGCGCCAATAAATGCAATGAGGCTCAAGAAGAAAACACCCTGCGTAGAGACAACCCGATGCCAGGAATGCAACAGCCCCGATCGCATTTGCAATACGTGGACCATCACGCAAAAGTCTTTTCCAAAAGGTAGAGTAAAGGTTGTGCTGATAAATGAGGACTTAGGTTTTTAGGTGAATCCAAAGGGCATGTGATATTGGCGGTTGAATCTCCTTTAACTCAAAGTATCTAGTTTGATTCTGTTATGCCCGAAAGTAGCTCTCCAAGCCTATATAACAAGGTATTCATTCAATTTGCACTGGCCAACCTTTTTACTGTCTCCAGCTTTGGAATCTTTTTCATATTTCCCCTCTATATCAAGTCCCATGGCGGGTCAGAGGCTGACATAGGAATAATAATGGGGGCCTTTGCCCTTTCCTCTGTTTTGTGCCGGCCGTGGGTCTCCGAGATGATTGATCGGCTCGGCAGGAAACGCAGTTATTCTATGGGTGCCTTAACTATGGCCGTAATGCCATTGGGTTATATGCTACTAAAGGGAAATATCGGCAAAATCTATGGTCCACTACTCCTGTTCAGACTGATTCACGGAGTTGGTCTTGCTATCTGTTTTACAGCCTCATTTACTTATATTGCGGATGTCCTCCCAAGAGAAAGGATCAATGAAGGCATTGGCATGTTCGGGGCCACTGGTCTGGTGGGGTTGGCCTTGGGGCCTGTCATAGGTGAGATGGTGGCTCGAAGGTTCGGTTTTCCATATTTTTTTGTGGCTGGCGCCGCATTTGGAGGCGCAGGGTTTGCACTTCACCTGCCCCTTCCCGAGTCGTATAGGCCTAAACTGATGATTCAGGGAAAATCTTTCTTCGGTCTGATGGTGGAAAGAAAGATCTTCCTCGTTGCTGTCTTGGCCTTTTTATTCGGATTGGGGCTGGCGGCTTCTGGCAACTTTGTGGCGCCATATGCCAAGGACAAGGGTATCAGCATTGTTTCCGTATACTATGTTTTTTACTCCCTTTCTGCTGTTTCCACCCGGTTGTTGGGAGGAAGAATCGCAGATAAGGTGGGTGAGCAGAGGGTGATCCCGTACGCTTTAGTAATTACAGGGGTCGGCCTGTTGATGCTGGCCTTTTTGGGCGGCAATGGAATTCTGATTGTCGCAGGGGTGCTCGCAGGATGTGGGCATGGATTTCTATTTCCCTGCCTCAATGCATTAGTCATCAGAGATGAGCCAGCCCAGGTTAGAGGAAAGGTTACGGGGATTTTTACCGGCGGAATAGATGCCGGCTCGTTTCTGGGCTCTATTTTTCTTGGCTATATTGGCCAGGTATGTGGCTATCGCACCCTGTTCATCACTTCAGGACTGGCCCTTTTTATAGGACTTTACATCTATTTGAGACGACTTCCGAATGAATAATACCAGGCCTTGGCATGCAAAGATGGTTCGTGTATGATAGAAAATAGGATAAGTTGCGCATTGGTAGCTTAAACTAACTTAGCAAAACTTATTGAAAATATATTAAAATTTGGAAAGGGGGAATAGTGCTACTCAGACGCCGGCAGCCCAGTGGAGGTAGACCCTATAACCACTAATGAATCAAAGGGGGAAACTATGGGGGAGTACTGCATAGCAACAGTAAGCGAAGCACAAGCAAGGTTTTATTGCCTTGAGCCGGTGGAATATCCCGAATTGGAATCAGGGCCCAAACTTTGCGAAGTGGCAGAAATATCTAACCCTGAGAAAAGAATGCCCGATAGAGAAATCTATACTGACACAAAGACCGGGCGAGGAAGAGCGCCTGGCAAAGGGCCAGCCCATGGATACGATGATCATAGGGAGAAACGAGGTGAGGAGTCTAGCCGAAAGTTTTCTAGAATAGTATTGGAAAAGATAAGGGAGCTGGCCCTAAAACAAGATACCAAGACAGTGATCCTTGCAGCTCCTCCTAAGATGTTGGGGATGTTGCGCCAAGAGGTTTATCTGCTCAAGCGGGAAGGAATAGGGGTTCAGGAGCACAGCAAGGATCTCACCAAATTGTCCCCAAGGGAGATCCATGAACATCTGGCAAAGGAGGGGCTCATTCCGGCGTTGAGAAGACCAGGGAGGTGATGTTGCTTTTTGAGAGCGGTATTCATAGGGGCAAATAATATCCGTGTCTTTTTCTCTCTCACCAGATGCTAGCCTACACGGACAGGACATATAGCCATAGCGAGATTTGTTTACCAATAACCCTTCAGGTAATTCAAATACCTTGTCTCGGTCTTTGTTGAAGTAGTAACCCCTTGATTCCTGGGTCTTACGAAGCATCTCGTAT
>CAZDVV010000094.1:0-2620 GCA_964508875.1 uncultured Desulfobacteraceae bacterium
TGGAACGACAGAAAGGATGCTGTCACTCTTTCAGGTGTTTCATTGCGCTAAGATGTCACGACAATCCCTAATTGCGTAGTGGCTTACCAGTATTGAGCATATGCTGAATCCTGGCCTGCGTCTTAGGATGACCACATAGGCTCAGGAAAGCCTCTCTTTCAAGGTCAAGGAGATACTGCTCGCTCACCTTGGTATCTGACTGCACATTCCCACCGCACAACACATATCCAACCTTTTCCGACACTGTCACGTCATGCTCTGTGATGTACCCTGCAGTGTGCATAGTCCATAGGGCAAGCTTGATCATGGCAAAGGTGTTCTCGCCCGCGACCCTGATATCTTCCTTTGGCTCAGGCGGCACGTAGCCCTCCATGTTCATGGCCAGCACCGTTTTCTTGGCATCCTCTATCAGGTAATCCCTGTTCACTGTCATCTGGTCGGTTGGCCTTAGGTAGCCCAGTTTTACCGCCTCGGGGCCCGAGGTAGACACCTTGGCCATGGCAATGGTTTCAAAGGCCCTGGCCACGAAAGGCATAAGCTCAATCTGTCTTGGATAAATCCCCCCCTTCTGGACCTCGAAAAGGTACTCGGTGTTGCGCAGGTACATCTCCTTGGTACCGCCTCCCGCGGGGATCAATCCCACTCCAACTTCTACAAGACCCATGTAGGTTTCAGCAGCGTAGCGGACCCTGTCTGCCGCAAGGCATATCTCGCACCCACCACCAAGGGCCATTCCTGCAGGTGCTGCCACCACGGGTTTGTCAAGATACTTGAGCTTCATAAGTGCGTCCTGGAATGTCTTGACCATCCATTCCAGATCATCCCATTCCTCTTCCTGCGCAGTGAAAAGCACAAGAGGAAGATTTGCGCCCACGGAGAAATTGTCAGCATGATTGGCTATAACCAGGCCATCGAACCTTTCACTAACAATATCTGCTGCCTTGATGGCCATATTGACGATATCGTCACCCATAGCATTCATCTTGGTATGAAACTCGAGGCAGGCAACCCCGTCGCCCAGATCAATAAGGGAGGCCCCTGGGTTGGATGCCACCACCATGTTTCTCTCTTTTAGAGAAGGCAGCAGTATGATACCCGGCTTCACCGGAACTTCCTTATAATCCTTTGACTGCATGTCATAGTAAAGCAGTTTCCCGGCTTCCCGCTTATAGAATGAGTCATTTCCTTGGCTCAGCATCTCTTCCACCCAGGCGGGTATTTGGTAGCCTGCTTCCTTCATCTTTTCCACAGACTTGCGAACCCCCACAATATCCCAAACCTCAAATGGGCCGTACTTTCTCGCAAACCCCCATTTCATGGCATTGTCAACGTTGACAATGTCGTCGGCGATTTCTGGAATTCGATTGGCAGAGTAAATAAGGGTGTCGCTCATGGTCTTAAATGTAAATTGACCGCCTACATCTTTTGCATAGTACAGGGATTTGATTTTCTCCGCGGTATTAGGAAGATTCTTTGCTGCTTCGAGTGAAGGAATTGAAACCTTTTCCTGGGGCTTGTATTCAAGGGAATTGTAATCAAGAGAAAGGATTATTTTCTTCCCCTCGCTGTCTTTGGTCTTCTTATAGAATCCTTGACCAGTCTTAGCGCCAAGCATATTGTTTTCCAGCATCTTTTTGATGAACTCTGGCACCTGGAAAACATCTCTTCGTTCGTCATTTGGCGCCCCATTGTAAACATTCCCTGCCACATGGACCATGGTGTCCAGTCCCACAAGGTCACCTGTCCTGAAAGAGGCGCTTTTGGGATTCCCTATTACGGGGCCAGTGAGTTTGTCCACCGCTTCGATACTCAGCCCCATCTCTGTCATTACCCTAATTACATTGAACATGCTAAAGATACCAATTCTATTGGCAATAAAATTGGGTGTGTCTTTGGCATAGACGATGCCTTTTCCCAGCACCCTCTCGCAAACATCCGCTAGCACTTCCATAACTTCTGGAAGAGTATCAGGACCAGGGACCAGCTCCAGGAGTTTCATGTACCTGGGAGGATTAAAAAAATGGGTTATGGCGAAATATTTGCGAAAATTCTCGGATCTACCATCGCACATGGCTCTGGCTGAAATACCTGAGGTGTTCGAGCTGATTATGGTACCAGGCGTTAGGATTGATTCAATCTTTTCAAAAACACTCTGTTTGATATCAAGCCTCTCCACCACGACCTCAATGATCCAGTCAACGTCCTTGAGCCAGCCAAGATTGTCCTCCAGATTCCCCACCTTTATCCGCCTGGCGTATTCAGGGAGATAAAAAGAGGCCGGTTTGGATTTTAAAGCGTTTTCAAGCCCTTTCTTGGCGAACTTGTTTCGAAACTCAGGGCTCTCTTCTGTGAATCCTTTTTTCTTGTCCTCCTCGGTTAATTCCGGTGGCACGATGTCAAGCAGTACTGTTTCGATTCGGGTGTTTGCCAGGTGGGCCGCTATAGTAGCACCCATAACCCCTGCACCAATAACCCCCGCCTTCTTTATCCTCTGTTCCATGTGAGACCTCCTCTGTATTTCAGGTTTTCACCCAAAGAGTTTGGATTTCATTCTACGTTCAGGGAAAGCTTTTGGGCCTATCGGGAGCAGAAAAATGAATGAACTTTCATTCATTATCCG
>CAZDVV010000094.1:2720-8146 GCA_964508875.1 uncultured Desulfobacteraceae bacterium
GGGACAAATAGAAGTTAATTGGCGATCTGGCTCTCCTGGCCTGTTTGATTGGTTTCTGTATCGAAAAAGCGCAGCATATTGTCACGCTCTTCAGCCAAAAACTCTTGGATTTGCTGGAGCAACTTTTCCATGGTAGGCTTATCAAGATCAAATCCGCTCTGCACAATGAAATCCATAGCCTTTGATTGGGCCAATTCATCTATGGTTATGATTTTTTCGTTCTCCAAACACGTGTAACCCGCCAATTTGGTAAAGATATTGGCCAGATAGATGATTATGGAGCTAGTGAGATAGTTTTTGTCATGCCAGGGTGCATGGTGGTAAAACACTTGCATAGTGACCTTTTCGGGAAACTTCCACTGCTGCAACAACTTGGCTGCCACTTGATAGTGCGTAATTCCTAACACCTGTTTTTCTGCCCTGCTGAAGCTTTCTCCATTGGCGGATATCTTATCAATAATTTTAAGGAAATCCTCATGAAAATACTGGTCGAAGACCACCTTTCCCATATCATGAATCAATCCCGAAAGGAATATGGTCTCATCCCTTACCACATTGAAATATCTCGCAAGGTATTTGGCTATCTGGCTGCAAACTACCGAGTGCTTCCAGAATCTGGTTCGGTCAAAATGTCCGTCCCGATGATCGGAGAAGAAATTGTGGATGGAAAACGCGAGAAGAATGGACCGCACCTCTTCAATGCCCAAGATGACGAGTGCATGATCTATGGTGCTTACCTTACTCAAAGTGCCATAAAATGCCGAATTTGCTACCTTCAAGATCTTGACAGCGAGGGCCTGATCCCTCTCAATCAAGGAAGCTACTTTGGGAAGGGACACGTTTTCATCGCTCAGAAGTAGAAGGATTTTCTGCGATACTATTGGGAGCGTAGGAATCTGCTCAATGCGTTGTACTAATCGGTTAAGGTCAGGCATGCTTATCACCCTATTTGGAATTTCCTGCCTCTCTTGCCCTCAGAAAGCCGTCAAGGTCCAGTTTAATTTTTGGACCCCGTAGTCCCACTCTGCCAGCAACATGTTCGTTTCCCATACCTTTCGGTCGGCCGTTGCGCTCAAGGGCATTGCGGATAAGCCTCAGTTCTTCTGAAACCGTTGCAAGGCTCTTTGCCAGTTGGTTGATAATAGGTTCAGTTGTATCTTGTGCGGGTTCTTTGCTTACCGCCTCCTCTCTGCCAGAATCCTCCACTTCTGGAGGGTTGTCTGATTCCTGTTTTAATGGCTCCTGTTGAGCCTGCACTTCTTGGGCTGCTTTGGCCTTTTCCCCTGGTTGCTTGTTTTCCTTGAGTCTGAGAGGCGAGCGCATAGCAGACCACCACCTTTTCCAAAAACCCGCCATCTCCATTTCAGGCAGGTCTTCCTCTCCACCCTCAAGGAGTTTTTGGCCTATTTTTCTTATGCACTGGGAAGCAGTTGAATTGGGATAAACTAGCAGTAACGGCCTTTGCTCCTTTACCGCCTTCACCACGTTACGGTCTTCAAATACCACCCCAAGGGCATGAACCTGGACTCCCAAGTATTTTTGTATTGCCCCCCTAAATTTTGCGTAAGCAGATTTTGCAACAGCGAAATCCTTGCACTGGTTAATTATCACCGAAAGCTTTCCCTGGTATCCATTCATGGAGAGCACCTTCACCAGGGAATAGGCATCAGTAAGCGAGGTAGGCTCAGGCGTAATGATCACCACAACCTCGAGTGCAGCGAGGCAAAATGAAACGACATTTTTGGAGATACCTGCTGAGGTATCAAAAAGCAGGAAATCGTACTCCTCCAACTTAGCAAAGGACTTGGTAAGATCTGCCGTCTGCTCCTCGCCAAGATTCGCAAGTTCCTCCACCCCTGAACTCCCCGGCAAGATATCGATACCCTCATAATCCTTTATGAGAATATCCTGTAGATCCCGTCCTTCAAGGACCAAATCCTTTAAGGTGTATTCTGGCTGAAGCCCAAGAAGAATATTTATGTTCGCAAGGCCCAGGTCAGCGTCAAACAAACATGTCTTTTTCTCCTGGGAGGCCAAATGGAGTGCAAGGTTCAGGCTTATGTTTGTTTTCCCAACGCCGCCTTTTCCGCTCGTTATGGTAATGACCCTAGGCATAGCAAAAAATCTTTCCTTCAGACCAACTATCTAGTATCACTGGTCCGTATTCGTGTGGCTTAGGTAATAGCCTGAAACTTCTGCATGGAATCGAACTCAGGCAAGGCTGAGATCTCCACACCATCATGGTTTTTTTCCAGAATGAAAGACACCTTGGAACAGTTGTGTTCTCTGCAGATCTTCTCAAAACTCTCCTTGATGAACTCCACAAAAATTGGACGATCTACACGCCTACCCTTTCCTCCATTTGTTGAAATAAGTTTTTCATATGCATCGTATATTCCATTTATTACATCAGATTGCGCTCTTACGTCGGTCAGCATAAACTGCTGTGCCCCTTCAGGCAGCTCTTCCTCTCGCATACGGCGTTGTCTTTCTCTCATTCTAAAGGTCTGGATCATGTCATGAGGTACCACTCTTATTATCTCGGAAAGGGTTGTCTGGCGCAGCTTCATCAGACCATCATCTAACATGGTCAGCATCCCCTTTTCCATGGCGATTACCTTGATATCATCCACCTCAGCCCCCTTGCTGAGAGCTGATGCGATGTCTTTGTCCACCACAAATATCTCTGAAAGGAGAGTCCTGCCTTGGTAGCCCGTGTACCCGCATGCTTCGCATCCCTTTCCTTTATAAAACTGGAGATGAGATGGATACTCGTCAAAAATAATAGCCCACTCCTTTTCATCAGGGACGATCTCCATGATACACGACGGACAAATCCTTCTCACCAATCTCTGGGCAAGGACACAGCTCAGTGATGCAGCAATCTGCGCCCTTTCCACGTTGAGATCCATTAGACGCGGTACAGCACTGACCGAATCATTGGTATGCACTGTGCTCAAGAGCAAATGTCCGGTTTGAGCAGCATCAAATCCAATCTTGGCCGTCTCTTCATCGCGGATCTCCCCTACCAGTATTACATCAGGATCCAAACGCAAAAAGGACCTCAAGAGTCTGGAAAAGGTAAGATCAATCTTGGGATTCACCTGTGTCTGCATTATTCCTGGAAAACTGTACTCAATGGGGTCCTCTGCGGTTATGATCTTAATGCCAGGGTCATATATGTACTTCAGTGCGGCATAAAGGGTAGATGACTTACCGCTGCCCGTAGGTCCTGAAACAAGTATCATGCCCGCAGAGCTTTTTAGGAACCGCTTGAAAGGCTCGAGAACGTGAGGAGAATGATTGAGGCTTTCCAGTCCAACATTTGCCTTGCGTGAGTCCAGGATACGAATGGTGACATTCTCCCCTGCAATGGCGCGACAGGTGGCCACACGAAAGTCCAAGTCATATTTCTGCCCCCTAGCTTTGTCGTAATAGTTGATTCGGAATACCCCATCCTGTGGCAGTCTTCTTTCGGCAATATCCAAATTAGATATGATCTTTATTCGTGAAATTATGGACCCTGCCTTTTCTTGAAGCTTCTTTTTGAGCCACGAGATATTAACATCTTGCAGCACGCCATCTATCCTGTAACGCAGCTTTGCCCCTTCCCTGTCTTGTTCGATATGTATATCACTTGCGCCATTGCTGATACCGTATTTAATAATAAAGTTTACGAGCTCCTCTGCCTCGATGTCTTGTGCATCGTAGACCGGTCCTTCATCGGCATCGCTATCCATGTCTTCGTCCAGTTCTATCTGCATGAAGTCGATGCCTTTGGGACTCTCTTCTTCCTCCTGTTCTTCTTGGTCTACCTTTGTCTGAAATCTTCCCAGTTTAGCACTGTAAAGCACCTCAAAAAGTTCGCTGAATTTCTCTTCTGTGATCAACACGCACTTAATGTTGAGGTTGCTATAGAGGCCCTTCAGTTCTCTGGCAGTGTGAATATTTTCTGGACGTACAATCGCTAGGGTTAGGTCTTTACCAATAAGTGAAATGGGAATCATAAGGTTCTTTTCAGCATATTTCCTGCTGATTATCCCGGACAGAACCTTTTTGTCCTCTTCACTATAGGCAAATCCGCGCAGATTTCTAAAGGGGATATTGCATTGGCGGGAAAGGGCTTCCTGGAGTTGCTCATTGGTAATAAGCTGCTTTCTGACCAGGATCTCTCCCAGGCTCTCTGAGCTGTGGCGTTGCTCACGAAGGGCCTGGTTCAAGGTCTCCTTGTCAATATAACCCAGCCTTATAAGAATCTCGCCCAACTTGAACTGTTTCTTGTATTTATTCAGCACATAATAAAGATCAAGTGGGCTTACCAATTCTAAATCACACAGAATCTCTCCCAAAACCCGGGGTGACTTTTGAATCTTCAAGGCGTGCTGGAGGGTTTTTTCATCAATCAGATTCTTTTGGACGGCTAATTCCCCCAGCCGTTTAGAATTCATTTGTTCTTTTTGAAGATCCTGCAGCTGTTCGGGACTGAGGTACCCTTCTTTTACGAGTAGATCCCCTAAGGGCTGGCCAGGTGTCTGTTTTCTAAGGGCCTCTGCCAGTTGTGCCCTAGTTATATACCCCTTCTCTATGGCCAGGCTCCCCAGGTCCCTCTTTAACTCCGGATGATTCAAAAGTCCCTGAAGATCTTCTTCTTGGATAGCCCCCATCCGGACCAGAATCTGACCCAGTGGGTATTTGGCCAACTCGGCCTCTTCCTTTTGAATGGTTAAGGCCCTCTGAATATCTTCTTGTTTTACAAAACCCTCCTTTACTAGGAGGTCGCCTATCCTCAAATTTGCACTAACATCTAGGGGCCTTTTTGAAAGGCTTTGACCATTAGGCTGGGCGTTAGAATCAGTTAGACTCATTTCCAGACCTTACGAAAATCCACGGACTTTCCAATTCTTTTAACAGGTTATAGGGCTCAAATAATCAACATCCTAATTTGAAAATAGCAATTTATGTGCCACTTTTTCTGCTCTTTGGGGTTCTCATTCAAAACCTTACCCCGGAGGCCACGGCAGCCTAGTATCCTAGCAAATCAAACTAGGCCCACAGACCTTGAATCCGGGCCCACAGAATATTGGCATCCAAAATCTGTCAAAAAACTGACGAAAATTATAGCCCAAGCTCTTGCAAGCCGATTAGTACTAGTGCTTGCAATTTCTCAGTTGGATGATAAAATGCTCACCAGATATATCGGCCGCATTTCTTTAATACAAAAGAGATTAACTCATGCCTGTTAGATTGCGAGTGATAAAGGGCCCCATGAAGGGGCACACTTTTGAGATCACCAAGAATACCGTCTTTGTGGGCAGGTCTTCCAAGAACGACATCCAAATCAAAGATGCGACTATTTCAAGGAAGCAGGTAAAGTTATTTTCTCTCGGCAATAAGCTGTTTGTGGAAGACCTCAAGAGCACCAATGG
>CAZDVV010000095.1:0-8135 GCA_964508875.1 uncultured Desulfobacteraceae bacterium
ATTTACCTGATTTGGCCATGTTTAAAGAAGTGGCAATAAGCGTGGCTGTGGCCGACGCCGTCAAGGAGGTGGCAGAAGAGGCCGATATTGTCTTAGAAAACGATGGAGGGCGAGGAGCAATAAGAGAATTGTGTGATTGGCTCTTGAGGTCTCGCCAGTAGTGGAATTAGCTTTACATGGCGTTTTACAGCCTGATATAATTTTGATCAATGAAAGGATTCTTTAGGAATCATTGGCTAGTTATTGGCTTGGTCATTATCTGCGTGGCTGTCGCTATTTATGTGCTGAGAGAACTGATGCATCTACCGGAGGACGCTGTTCTGGAGCAGTTACTGCTCAAAGAGGGAGTTAGCCTTAAGCAGGTACACTACAGCCAGGGTGATATTCATAAAGAGATCAACTGGAAGCTTGATGCCAAGGAGGTAAGACTGTCTGAGGACAATAATATTGTATCCTTCCATCAATTTCACCTTACTGTCGAACCCAAAAACAGGCCCAAAGTCCAGTTGAAAGGCCATAACGGGGAGTATTCAAGGGTTACTGGCATACTCCGGATGTGGGGAGATCTGCAGGTCAACTCAGATGACGGATATAGTGCCAAATCTGAGCATCTTGTATTTGACGAAAACAACGGACTCCTTACAACCGATGATCCAGTAGAAATATCAGGACCATTTTTTATTCTCACTGGAAAGGGGCTTTTTGTGGATCTGAAAAAAGAGATCTTGAAGATCCATTCTAACGTAACCACCGTACTGAAAGGGAAGTTACTTATCTCATGAGATATTTGAAGAATACAGGGATATTTCTGCTTTGCTATCTGTTTGTTGCCTTTTTTGCCTCCCAAGTCCCTGCCCAGCAAAACAAAAAGGGTGGTGTAGATGCCCCTAGCCCCCAACCCATGGTCATAAAGTCTGATTCCCTGGTCGTGGATGACGCCAACAAGGTGGTAACATTTTCTGGACAGGTTAGTGCAGAGAGAGAGGACTTCACCATAGACTGTGATAAGATGTTTGTTTATTACCACAGCTCAGGGTCAAACAGCCCAGCCGACGCCATGGGCTCAAAGATCACCAAAATCGTGGCAGAAGGGCACGTCAAGATTCGGCGAAAGGCAGGTGGGGAGGCATTGGCCCAGCATGCAGAGTATTATGAGGGTGAAGATAAGGTGGTGTTGACCGGAGACCCCATGGTCAAGCAGGGCAAGGATTTCGTACAAGGAGACAAGATAACTATCTTTTTAAAGGAAAGTAAAAGTATAGTTGAGAGTTCTCCCCAGAAAAAGGTCAAGGCTGTCATTTATCCAAAGAAAGAGCCCAAATAAGCTGATGGGTGGACAGGATACATTCGGTGCAGAAAATCTGGTGAAGGTTTTTGATGGCAGGACGGTAGTAGACAGGGTTAGCATCTTTCTTACCAGAAAGGAGGTTGTTGGTTTACTAGGGCCAAATGGAGCTGGGAAGACTACCACTTTTTATATGATGGTTGGGCTAACACAGCCTGACAACGGGAAAGTGCTATTGGATGGAACTGATATTACCCAGGAGCCCATGTATGTTAGGGCCAGGAAGGGTGTTACCTATCTAGCCCAAGAGCCTTCTGTTTTCCGAAAGCTCTCTGTAGAAGACAATATATTAGCCATTTTGGAAGCGAGGGGTATTCCATACCACGAAAGAATGCAAAGGACGACGCAGGCCCTAGCCGATCTAAATATTGAACATCTGAGATCTCAAAAGGCAGGAAGCCTTTCGGGTGGCGAGAGAAGGCGTCTTGAGATAACCCGCGCGCTGGCTACTGAGCCCAGATTTATGTTGCTCGATGAGCCTTTTGCAGGTATTGACCCTCTGGCAGTGGCTGATTTACAGCAGATTATTAAAGAGTTGAAAGATAGGGGGCTGGGCATTATTATTACTGACCACAATGTGAGAGAAACATTAAGCGTATGTGATCGGGCTTATATAATCCACCAGGGCAAGATCCTGGTCGACGGCACCCCTGAGCAGATTGTCCACAGCGAAGTTGCACGCGGGGTGTATTTGGGTGAGGATTTCAACCTGTAACAATTCAGGCGAGGCATAGTGGTTTAATAAATGGCACTTGAGCTTAAACAATCCCTAAACCTCAGTCAGCAGCTTATAATGACGCCCCAGCTTCAGCAGGCGATCAAGCTGCTGCAATTGAGCAGGTTGGAACTCCTTGAAACCATATATCAAGAAATGGAAACCAACCCTGTGCTGGAAGAGCAAGGGGTAGTGGAAACTGAAGAAGAGGTGCCTCTGGACGATGAGAAGCTCGACTCAGAAGACGAACCAACCCCTTTACCAGAGGTGGATGTCGAAGAGCCCCCACACGATGATGTGGACTGGGAAGCATATATTTCGGAGTATAACACGGGATGGGCTGACACACCTTATGAAGACCGCGACGTGCCACAGTTCGAAAACATCACCTCCACCAAGACAAACCTTTACTCCCACCTAATGTGGCAGCTAAATATGAGCAATTTCGACGAAGCCCAAAAAGAGATCGGGCTCCACATAATTGGGAATATAACTGATGACGGGTATCTTGACATTAGCCTTGAGGAACTGGCCCAAGTTACCGGTTTTCCCATTGAAAAGATAGAAGAAACATTGAGAATCATTCAAACTTTCGATCCGGTTGGGGTAGGGGCTCGGGATACCCGTGAGTGCCTGTTGATCCAGGCCAGATTTCAAGGCCTGGGCGGCACACTGGTTGAAAAGATACTACTGGATCATCTCAAGGATCTGGAGGACAAGAGATACGATAACATAGCAAAAAAACTTGGCGTTTCCATGGATGAAGTGGTAACGGCTGTTTCTATAATTCAGGGCTTGGAGCCCAAGCCAGGTAGAAGCTATTCAGACGAAGAAACCATTTATGTTAGCCCAGACATTTATGTATTCAAGGTGGGTGATGATTACGAAATAGTGCTGAACGAAGATGGGTTGCCCAAACTGAGGATCAATGCATATTACAAGGACGTATTGAGTCGCAAGGATTCGTTGCCCGACAGTGTTAGGAACTACATACAGGAGAAATTGAAGTCCGCCGCATGGTTAATTAAGAGTATCCACCAGAGACAACGTACCATTTATAAAGTTACAGAAAGTATTGTAAGATTTCAGCGCGATTTTTTTGACAAGGGTATAACACATCTTAAGCCTCTTGTGCTAAGGGATGTGGCCGAGGATATTCAGATGCATGAGTCCACCATCAGTCGAGTGACCACCAACAAGTATGTTTACACTCCGCAAGGACTGTTTGAACTGAAGTTCTTTTTCAACAGTGCTATAAGCAGTATGGACGGCGATGCAGTTGCCTCTGAAAGTGTAAAGGAGCACATCCGCAATATAATAAAGATGGAAAACAAACAAAAGCCTTACAGTGATCAAGAAATTGCTGATATTCTGAAGAAACTAAACATTAGGGTTGCCAGACGCACTGTAGCTAAGTATCGCGAGTCAATGGGAATTCTTCCCTCAAGGAAACGGCGTAAGCCATTCTGAAGCTCATCTGCTCCATGATGGGCATCATAAATTGGAGGTATTGGACATGGATATTAATGTTACTTTCCGTCATACAGAGCCAATTGAAAGCCTAAAAACCTATGCAGAGGAAAAGATTGCCAAGTTGGACAAGTATCTGGATTCTCCAGCCGAGGCACATATTGTGCTTACGGTGGAGAAATTCCGTCACCAGGCCGATATCACTCTTAGCGTTAATGGCACAAGGATAAAGGCATTTGAAGAAACCGGAGACATGTATTCAGCCATTGACCAGGTCACAGACAAGGTGGAAAAACAGCTTAAAAGACATTTGTCCAAGATTAGAGACCGGCGTTCAGAGGGCGCCCGAGAAGAGACTCTTGTGGCCGAAGGAGAGTCAGACACGGCTTCGGCTATGGAAGAAGAGTCAATAATCGAGGTTGAAAAGCTGGAGGCCAAGCCAATGGATCCCGAAGAGGCGGCCATGCAACTTGGATTCAGCAACCAGGAATTTATGGTCTTTCGCAACGCCAAAACCAATGAGATTAATGTGCTATATCGCAGAAAGGATGGCAATTTAGGGCTGATCGAGCCCGCCTAGGTGAGTATAAAAATTTATGAAACTTTCAGACATTATCACACGCGATAGCGTCATCCCCAATCTCAAGGCCAGGGACAAGACGGGCGTTTTGAAGGAGCTCGCTGAGGTAATCTGCAATGCTGAACCCTCCATTGATAAAGATGCCCTTGTCAAAGTCTTGGAGGAGAGAGAAAAGCTGGGTAGCACCGGTATAGGCGACGGGGTGGCCATTCCCCATGGCAAGTTGAATGGAATAAGCAAACCTTACATGTCTTTTGGCAGGAGTAAATCAGGAGTGGATTTTGATTCCATGGACACCCAACCGGTGCACCTGTTCTTCCTGTTATTGGCGCCAGAGAATTCTGCAGGTGCCCATTTAAAGGTTCTTGCTAAGATTGCCAAAATGTTAAAAAATACCTCGTTTAGGAAAAAACTTCTTGAGGCTAGGGACCGAGACGAAATTTACGATATTATTGTTCAAAGCGACGAAGAGTCATAAGAGCGGATAATGGTTGGCCTTCTTATCATTTCACATTGCGATCTGGGCCGAGAGCTATTAAATGCTGCTGAGCTTATTCTTGGAAAGCTTGACAATGCAGATACTGTGTGCATCTCTAGCACAGCCAAAAGTGAGGAACTTCTAAGTTCCATTTCAAGCAAAATAAAGGCCCTTGATAAGGGGAAAGGTGTTCTCATTTTGACCGACATGTTTGGCGGAACACCTTCTAATCTTAGTCTCTCTTTCCTCCAAGATGATAAGGTCGAGGTTCTGACCGGTGTAAACCTCCCCATGGTGATTGCGGTGGCCCAAGACAGAGAGGATTTGACATTGAGCGAATTGGGCAAGAGGGCTCAGGAGGCTGGGAGGAGAAGCATTGCGTTAGCCAGCAAGCTGCTGAAGGAGGAATGATCTCTCTTATAAAGCTTAGCGAAGAGGCCTTTACCCTTTACCGTGACCAGATTCTGGCCATAGAAAAGGCATCTTTTCCGTCCCCGTGGGGTGCTAGGGCCTTTCTAGAAGAAGCCCGCAACCCTGTTTCTCACCTTTGGGCACTTAGGAAAGGCGAGCACATTCTTGGATACATCTGTTTCTGGATGTTTGCTGGAGAGGTTCATTTGCTGAATATTGCTATCCATCCCCAGCATCGCAGGCAGGGTTTGGGTACAGCCTTATTGAAGAAAATGAAAAGTTTTGCTCTTTCGCAGGCCATTGAAAAAATATATCTCGAGGTACGTCCGTCAAATGTAGCTGCTCGTAGATTTTACACTAAAGCAGGATTTCAGGAAAGGGGCAGGCGCAAGCGCTATTATACAGATACGGGAGAAGATGCAATTGTTATGAGCCTCGAACTTCTTGACCGCTCGGAAAGCCGTGCTGAGAGGTGTGGAGCGGCAGGTATGACTTTTTCAACATCAGAAGCACGAAAGGATTTTGAAGTCTCAAAAAAAAGAATAGATTTGCCGTTCTAATGAGTATACTTATCTACAAGTGATAAGGACACACTTGGTTACTGCATTCAATCACGTGGTGAAAGGAGGTGCCCTATGGCGATAAGAGTGGCTGTTAATGGATTTGGCAGAATTGGACGAATGACCTTTAGAGCAGGCCTTGATAGAGAAGGGATAGACTTTGTTGCAATCAATGATCTCACCGATCCGGCGACCCTTGCACACCTGCTAAAATATGACTCTGTCCACGGCAAGCTAGAACAAGAGGTTTCCCATACTGATAATTCTTTGATCGTCGGAGGCAAAGAGATACAGATTTACTCGGAAAGGGACCCTGGTAAGCTCCCATGGGGAGATCTAGGTGTGGACATGGTTATGGAGTGCACCGGATTATTCCGGGAAAGGGACAAGGCAGCAGCGCACCTAGAAGCTGGAGCAAAGAAAGTTATAATTTCTGCTCCCGCAAAAGGGCCTGACATAACCATCGTCATGGGTGTAAATCATAATGATTATGATCCCCAAAGACATCATGTTGTTTCCAATGCCTCTTGTACAACCAATTGTCTTGCTCCTGTATGTAAGGTCTTGCTGGACCGTTTTGGTATCAAGAAAGGACTTATGACCACAACCCATTCTTATACAGGTGATCAAAGACTCTTGGATTTCCCGCACCGTGATCTCAGGCGGGCTCGTGCAGCAGCCCTGTCCATGATTCCGACCACCACGGGTGCTGCTAAGGCTGTTTCCCTGGTCCTTCCCCAATTGGAGGGCAAACTCAGTGGCATGGCCATAAGGGTTCCTACGCCCAACGTATCCGTAGTTGACCTTGTGGCTCAATTAGACAGAGAGGTAACCGTGGACGAGGTAAATGGTGCTCTTAAGGAGGCATCAGAAACCTATCTCAAGGGAATCCTCGATTATTGCGATGAACCCCTCGTGTCAAGCGACTTCAATGGCACAACGGTTTCATCCATTGTTGATGCGCTATCAACAATGGCAATCGGCGATATGGTCAAGGTGCTCGCATGGTATGACAATGAATTTGGATATTCCAATAGGATGGTGGATCTCGCCTTGCATATGGCCGAGAGCGAATAGCTGATCAGCAGAAAAGGGAGATAAAAGATGGATCAGAGAAAACCGCTGATTGCCGGAAACTGGAAAATGAACCTCTCAATTCCAGAGGGCATTACACTTGCCCGGACTTTGCGAGAAGAACTCCAAGGAATAAATACCCCAAACGTACTTGTAGCCCCTCCATTCACCTTTTTGAGTTCACTATGGGAGATAATAAAGGGCTCGGGAATCTTGCTCGGAGCCCAGAATATGCATTGGGAAGACTTCGGCGCCTTTACAGGGGAGATATCGGGAAAAATGCTTATGGAAGTTGGCTGCACTCATGTCATATTGGGCCATTCCGAGCGAAGGCACGTCTTTAGGGAAACGGACGATATGATCGACAAGAAGGTGAAGAAGGCCTTCGAATTGGGCCTCACGCCTATCCTCTGTATTGGGGAGACACTGGAAGAAAGAGAGGCGGGCAAGACATTTCACATATTAGAGAAACAACTGAGTGGTTCCTTGGCAACTATTATTGAGAAAGCTTCCCTACCCAATGACCTAATCCTAGCATATGAGCCTGTTTGGGCAATTGGTACGGGCAGAACCGCAACACCTCAACAGGCCCAGGAGGCCCATAAATTTGTAAGGGAATGGATTGAGGAAAACTTTGGTGAAAAATCCGCCCAAGATATCCGGATTCTTTACGGGGGGAGCGTCAAACCTGACAATATCGCTTCTCTCATGGCCATGCCGGATATCGATGGAGCGCTAGTGGGCGGGGCAAGCCTCAAGGCAGAGTCTTTCTTGGGCATAATTCGTTATGAAGTTTAACCCTCAATGAACAACTTTTTTACTATTGAAAAATTTATTTTTTGAGATAAAATACTTAGAAACCTTGAGACTGACAGAAAAACGAATTTCCAAAATAATTGAGAGGTACTTGATTGAAACCGATTCTTCTTATGATCCATATTTTTGTTAGCTTAGCCCTTATCTTCATCGTGCTGATCCAAAAGGGTAAAGGCGCGGACATGGGAGCAGCATTTGGTGGCTCAAGCCAAGCGGTGTTTGGCACCAGTACAGCCACCACCCTTCTTCATAAGGTCACTACTATAATGGCAATTGTCTTTATGCTGACTTCTTTAGGCCTTACCCTTTACATAGGCAGAGGCCACGTGAGCTCTGTGATGGAAGGCGTAAAGCCTACTAAGGCACCGGTTTCAGCAGAAAAGGCACCTGCACCTGCAAAGCCTGCTGAAACGCCGAGTAAGGCATCGAAGTAGCTATAGTATGTGCCGAAGTGGTGGAATTTGGTAGACACGCTATCTTGAGGGGGTAGTGGGCAACCGCCCGTGCGGGTTCAAGTCCCGCCTTCGGCACCATTCCTTTATTATTTTTAATTAGTTATTTTAACTGGTTAGGTGGCTCTGAATTTCCCTTGGGCGCACGAAAATTAGGTGCAAAATCGGTGCAGCCACTTTTCTTTACTGTGTGCCTATAGACATTCCTCATGTCTTCAAGTTCGATTTTGTAAT
>CAZDVV010000096.1:0-8097 GCA_964508875.1 uncultured Desulfobacteraceae bacterium
CTGTGGGGAAATAAAGTATTAACAGAAGGTTCTTTTGTGGCCTACCTGGTAATCGTGGCAATCCTGTTTGATCCAGCCAAGAACCGAATCAAGTTGATCATAGACAAGGCTTTTTTCAGAGACAAGCTAAACTACAGGAAGCTATTACACCATTACAGTCAAAAGGTGGCTACCACATTGGAGCTTTCTGAGTTAATTGACCTCCTTATTCAAAAAATTCCAACAGATTTCCGGATATCCAGGGCCTCTGTAATGATCCTGGAGGGACGACGAAGCCGTCTCTATCCTCAACACCTCCGCTTCGGGAGCGCCCCATGGTCTCGAAGTGCCCTGGTAGAGGCATTGAATAATGAAAAGACAAATTACATCATATGTGAACCAGAAAAGATCGATGATTTTAGACTGGCCAGGGAAATGGAGGAAATTCTTGAAGCAGGATATGTAGTTGTTCTTTCGCTCAAAGGGAGCAAATCTTTTCTTGGCATGTATTTTTTGGGGCCCAAGCTAGGTGGATCACTTTACACATCAGCAGATATCCAGGTATTGACAACATTGGCACTGAACGTATCGTTTGCCATGGAGAATGCCCTTATGTATGAATCACTACAAAAGAGCAAGCGACAGCTTCAAGAGATATATTCACAATTACTGCAATCAGAACAGATGGCTCGCATCGGAGAGATAGCATCTGTTGTCGCCCATGAAATCCGGAACCCTCTCGGAATCATACGAAGCTCTGCACAGTATCTGACAGAAGATATGGAATCAAACGCATCTACCAAAGAAGTGCTTGATTTCATCATTGAGGAATCAGACCGTCTCAATCAGGTGGTGAATAATCTGTTGGATATGGCCCGTGTCAAACCGCCTACTTTCTCTGAAGTCTATATAGATGAATTGATAACTCAAATGTTGGACAAATGGGAAAAGAGCAACAAACACAATCCCGCAGTTACAATTACCCAGACGGGTTCTCCTGGAAGGCGGCCCATATATGCCGATGAGAAACAGCTACGCCAGGTATTTCTGAACCTTGTACAAAATAGCGAAGAGGCCATGCCCGATGGAGGCAATCTAAACATCGGTTTTTCGGAAGACAAGAAGAACGGGGGTATAATTGTCTCTGTATCTGACACCGGTCGAGGCATACCAGAAGAGGTTGCCCAGAATGTCTTTAAGAAATTTTTCACCACAAAAGATAATGGCCTCGGTCTTGGATTGGCTGTGTGTCAGCAAATAATCGAGGCACACAACGGTAGCATAACTTTTGAAAGTACACTTGGAGAAGGCACTACGGTAACCGTGTGGCTTCCCAGAAAACCACATTCCGCAGTTGGAGGACTGTGGTAAGGAATAGGAGAAAAAAGGGGTATATGGGCAAAAAGATTCTGATTATGGATGATGAGACAAAAATGAGACGAATTTTACAGCTCCTCCTGGAGCAGACCGGCTATGAGGTTATGACTGCGAAGGATGGACAGGAAGGTATCGAAACATGGCTCAAGTGGCAACCCGATGTTGTGTTGACCGACCTAAAGATGCCGGAGATGGATGGCGTGGAAGTGCTTCGTTTCAGAAAGAATGCGGGACTTACCGCACCTGTCATTATCCTTACAGCTTATGGAACAATCTCATCAGCAGTGGAGGCCATGAAAAAGGGTGCGTTTGATTACTTAACCAAACCATTTGATAACGAAAAGGTACGTGAAGTGGTCGCTCGTGCCCTCAAAGAAACAGATAATAAAGGGGAAAGCTCACCACCAAGCTTTAAGATTGTGGGCATTTCGGCAGCCATTCGCCAGGTTCTGGAAGATATGAACATTGTGGCGAATACAGACACTTCTGTTTTGATTACTGGGGAAAGTGGGACTGGAAAGGAGCTTGTCGCAAGAGGAATACATAGAGTGGGAAATAGGCAAGAAAAGCCTTTTATAAAAGTAAATTGCGCCGCTATACCGAAGGACTTGATGGAAAGTGAATTATTCGGCCACAAGAAGGGTGCCTTTACCGGCGCGGTAGATGATAGAAAGGGAAGGTTTGTTGAGGCTGATGGAGGTGTACTTTTCCTCGATGAGATCGGGGATCTGTCCCTTTCTTTGCAGCCAAAGCTGTTGAATGCGGTTGAAGAGAAGACCGTTACACCTGTAGGGGGTACCAAGCCGATAGAGTGCGATGTGAAGATTATTTGTGCGACGAACCAAGACCTGCCCAAGATGATTGCGGAAGGGCGCTTTCGCCAGGATCTCCACTATCGACTGAATACCTTTCATATCCATATCCCTCCTTTGCGAGAAAGGAAAGAGGATATCCCCCTGCTTGTGGAGTATTTTTTGGAGCACTTTTGCCAGAGCTTTGGTCGAACGCCCTTGGCGATCGAACCTGAGGCGATAGAAGTTCTTGTTGACTATCAATGGCCGGGCAATGTGAGAGAGCTGAGAAATACCATTGAAAGGTTAGTCTTAAAGTGCAGGGGCCAAAGACTCAGGGGCCAGGAGGTTTTTAAGGAGATATCTGGCAAAGTAGGGGAGGAGCCGAAGCCTCGAGCCTCAGATTTGGACATAGTGGAGCATGAAAAAAGACTAATAGTTGAGGCCCTCACCAAGACGGGTGGAAACCAGGTCAGGGCTGCTAGGCTCCTTGGTATTACACGAAATACGTTGCGGTATCGAATGAGGAAATATGGTATTAAGTGAGCATTACTCCCATCTCCCCCCTTTTCTCGCATACCCATACGACCCGTCCGGTTATCCTATAGTAGAGGTGATTATTGGGGTGGTTAGATGGAAGGGTTTCCTCGTTCCTTGGCAGGACACAAAATATCTCAATGGCCCTGTTTGTCCCGGGCAGAGTAGAGGCAGTGATCCTGATTCCTCCAGGGCTTGCATCTGCTATCTTGCCTTCTGTCCAGTTCGTGAGGTTATATAAGCCCCTTTTCAAGGCAAAGAGAACTTCAAGTGTAACTTTGCGCCGGGGCTCTTTTCTGCGATCTTTGAGTGACGTGTAATTTGTGTTCATGTGATTGCAGAAAAGCAATATGTGGGCCAGTAGAGAACCCAAGAGGTCGGAATGTAGGTGGGGTCTGAAATGGCGCTTGGGTACCATAGAGACGGTTTGCACATGAGGCTGATGGCTTTTGTGTTGATTAAACAAGCTGCTCTATGTGAAGCACCTTTGGCACCATTATTGGTGCATATGGCCCAGTAGCACAAGTGAGACGGAGGAATTGGAAAATAAGACTGTGGAAAGTTTACGGAAGATTTGCTCTTAGGTTCGGTTGAATACGCGCAGAACCAAAAATGATTTGATATTCTTTTTCGGTTGTGGTATGGACGCGAATGCATGGTTTCAGGTAATTTACTAAAAAATTAGGCACCTTGTCTTTAAGGGAAAACAAGGTGTGAATCATTTCAAGAAAGGAGATTCAAAAAATGACAGCGAAACTGATTAAGGGAACAGAAATACGCGAAGAGATCTTGGCAGAAATTCGCGAAGAAGTGGAAAAGATCAAGGCCGAACATGGGGTGGTTCCAGGGCTTGTGACCATTTTGGTGGGAGAGAACCCTGCTTCGGTATCATATGTAACGGCAAAAATCAGGACGGCCAAGAGCCTGGGGTTCAAAGAGGTTCAAGACAATCAGCCTGAGGATATCACTGAGGAACAGTTGTTGGCTCTCATAGACAAATACAATAAGGACGACAGTATTCACGGCATTTTGGTTCAGCTGCCCCTTCCAAAACATATTAATGAGAAGAAGGTGCTAAATGCCATTGACCCGGACAAAGACGTGGACGGATTTCATCCGGTAAATGTGGGGCGGCTCATGATTGGCGGCTCTGAGGTTAAATTCCCGCCATGTACCCCTGCCGGTATCCAGGAGATGATCGTAAGGGCAGGAGTTGAGACTGAAGGAGCAGAGGTAGTTGTGGTCGGGCGCTCAAATATCGTGGGTAAACCTATTGCGGTTATGATGATGCAGAAGGGTCCTGGCGCTAATGCCACAGTAACGGTGGTGCATACCCGAACAAAGGATCTGGCCGCCCACTGCAAGAGGGCAGATATCCTTATCGTTGCTGCAGGGGTTCCTGGATTGGTGAAACCGGAATGGATCAAACCGGGGGCATGCGTCATTGACGTGGGAGTCAACCGCGTGGGCGAAAAGATAAGTGAGAAGACGGGAAAGAAGGTGGCAATACTTAAGGGGGATGTTGATTTTGATGCGGCAAAAGAGATTGCCGGGTGGATCACACCGGTGCCAGGTGGCGTGGGCCCCATGACCATTACCATGCTCATGAAAAATACCCTCAATTCCCTCAAGTTTCATCTGGGGATTGCCTAAGGCCACAAGCTGAAAAAAGGATAAATATAGCCCCGGTTTGGCAACTGAGTTCGTGCTAGTGGCCACCGGGGCTTTTCTATGGGACAAGGGGTAGGCCCGGGGTTTGTGATAGCAATGAATTTGAAGGCGATTTGTAGCATACGGAAAAAATCTATATAATGATAAAATTGGGATTAGGCTAAGGGCCCGAGGCACAGGGCGAAAGTCAAAACTCAAAGATCGGAGTGAAAAATGGAAAACATGGTTGTGGTTGGGACACAGTGGGGTGATGAGGGTAAAGGCAAGGTGGTCGATCTTCTTACCGCTGGGGCGGATATGGTGGTCCGCTACCAAGGGGGAAATAACGCCGGGCATACATTGGTTGTAGGGGGTAAGAAATACATCTTTCATCTGATTCCCTCGGGTATCTTGTACCAGGACAAGATATGTCTCATTGGCAACGGACTTGTGGTGGATCCCGAGGTGCTGCTTGAGGAGATAAAACGCCTTGAGGATGCCGGGGTATCGGTGGGCCCTGAGCGGTTGGTGTTGAGCGAGAAGGCTCACCTTATAATGCCCTATCATAAGGCAATAGATGTGGCCAGGGAAGCTGCCAAAGGTAAGGTGAAGATAGGGACCACTGGTAGGGGCATAGGGCCCTGCTATGAGGACAAGGCGGCAAGGATAGGGATAAGGGCCATTGATCTTACAGAGCCTGATGAACTGGAAAGAAAGATACGGTCAAATCTTGCGGAAAAGAATTTTTACCTGGAAAAACTCTTGGGGGCCGAACCCCTGGAGCCACAGCCAATTGTGGATAAGTACCTTGAGATGGCAAGTAAGCTTGTGCCTTATATTGGGGATGTGTCGTTTATGCTCTATGAAGCTGCCACAAAGGGCAAGGTCATCCTTTTTGAAGGAGCGCAGGGTACACATCTGGATGTTGACCATGGAACCTATCCATTCGTAACATCCTCCAATCCTGTGGCGGGGACCGTTTGCGCAGGCGCTGGGATCGGTCCAAATATCTTGAGGCATATCTTAGGAGTGGTAAAGGCCTATACCACTAGGGTAGGGGCGGGCCCCTTTGTGACGGAACTTCAAGATAAAATCGGCGATTACATACAAGAGAAGGGTGCAGAATTTGGCTCTACCACCGGCAGGCGCAGGAGATGCGGATGGCTTGACCTGGTTGTTATAATGGATTCAGTACGGGTCAATGGCCTGACAGGTCTTGCCATAACAAAGCTGGATGTGTTGACAGGTCTAGAAAAGCTCAAGATTTGCGTGGAATATGAGCTTGATGGCAAAAAGCTCCGGGCAAGACCAGCTAGCCTTAACGCACTGGCCAGATGCATGCCTATATATAAGGAAATGCCAGGATGGAGCGAGGATATCTCAGGGGCGAGGGAGCTCAGCGATCTGCCGCCGGAGGCGAGGGCGTATCTCAAGGAGATAGAAGAGATCACCAGTGTTCCAATCTCACTTGTTTCGGTAGGCCCGGCACGGGAGCAAACCATCATAGTAGATAAACTATTGGTGCCATAGAAACTAAGGCGTAAGGCGCAGGGCCTAGGGTGCAAGAAATATGGGTGTTATTTACGATAAGCAATATGATGTGATTGTGGTAGGAGCAGGGCACGCCGGGTGTGAGGCTGCACTGGCTGCGGCCAGAATGGGCCATCCCACCCTGCTCCTCACCATAAATCTAGATCACATTGCTGCTATGAGTTGCAATCCCGCCATTGGTGGGCTTGCAAAGGGCCATCTAGTGAAAGAGATAGACGCCCTTGGTGGGGAGATGGCAAAGGCAGCCGATGCCACAGGCATACAGTTTCGCCGTCTCAATACCCGCAAAGGGCTTGCGGTGCAGGGTTCGCGCTCCCAAAATGACATGGACCTTTATCGTAAGCGAATGAAGTCCATTGTTGAGCAGCAAGAGAATTTGGATATTCGACAGGCCATGGTGGATAGATTGCTCATCCGTGATGGCAGGGTTTATGGTGTGGAGACCAATATTCATGAGCAGTTCTTGTCGAGGACCGTGATCTTGACCACGGGCACCTTTATGAGAGGTCTTATACATATCGGCCTTGACCATTTCCCTGCTGGAAGAATGGGTGATCCTCCTTCCACCGAGCTTTCAAAGCAGTGGCGGGAGCTTGGTTTTGAGGTGGGGCGCCTCAAAACCGGTACCACCCCCAGGCTTAACGGACGGACCATTGATTTTGAGTCCCTAGAAGTCCAGCCAGGGGATGAGAAACCAAGGCCATTTTCATTTTTTACTACTAAGATCCCTTTGCCACAAGTCCCATGCCACATTACCTATACCAATGAGAAGACCCACGAGATCATTAGGAGCGGTCTTGACAGGTCACCCCTTTATAGCGGTGTCATAAAAGGGACGGGGGCACGGTATTGCCCATCAATAGAAGACAAGGTAGTTCGTTTTTCAGAAAAGCCAAGACATCAAATTTTCCTCGAACCACAGGGGCTAAACACAGTGGAGATTTATCCCAACGGACTTGCCACAAGTTTGCCCATTGATGTTCAAGTGAAGATGGTGCGCTCCATCCCAGGTCTTGAGCAGGCAGAGATACTTAGGCCAGGTTATGCGATAGAATATGACTATGTTGACCCCATAGAGCTCAAACCATCCCTGGAAACCAAACGCATTGAAGGGCTTTTCCATGCAGGACAGATAAATGGTACATCAGGCTATGAAGAGGCTGCGGCCCAGGGGCTAATCGCAGGAATAAACGCCGTAATGAAAGTGAGAGGCGAAGATCCTCTCATTCTTGGCCGTGATCAGGCATATATCGGTGTGTTGATAGATGATCTTGTCACCAAAGGAACTAACGAGCCATACCGGATGTTTACATCGAGGGCTGAGTACCGTCTTCTGCTGAGGGAAGATAATGCAGACTTTAGACTGAGAGAGATCGGTTACAGGCTGGGCCTTGTTACTGAAGAAGAATACAGACGGTTTTGTCAGAAACGAGATATGGTTGAAGTGATTATGGACAGGCTCAAGCGTACAAAGATCAGGCCAAGTGCAGGCGTACAGGACAGACTTAGATCTTTGGGTTCTGCTCCTATAAAGAATGTAACTACACTGGAGCAACTGCTCAGAAGAAACGAGATTTTTTACGAGCATCTTCGTCTGTTTGCCCCGGATTTACCGGAGGTGGAAGAGCAGGTAGCAGAAGAGGCTGAAACGCGCGTCAAGTATGATGGCTACATAAAACGCCAGGAGAGGCATGTGGAGAAGATGCGATATATGGAGTCGGTTCGCATCCCTCAGTCAATTGATTATTACAAGGTTCATGGGCTCTCCACAGAAGTGCGACAAAAGCTAGACAAAATAAGGCCAGTGTCCCTGGGTCAGGCGTCTCGCATCTCGGGGGTAACCCCGGCGGCCATTATGGCGCTCCAGGTATATATGAAGAAGATGGAGTCAATGGCGGCATAAAAAGAATGGAATATTGGAACATTGGAACGCTGGAATAATGGATGGCTTATCCACCAGGTTCTGGCGAGATTGGTTGTTGGGATCTTTGGGTAGCGGAGCAATAAGTGGTAGAAAGACAGCCTAAGGCCCACGAGTTGACATGATTATCGTAAAGGTGTAGTAATCGTTTCTGCAGAAATTTGGCTTATCAAGACCAAGAATTCGATATTAGTTCAAGGAAACGGGGGCTAGAATGAATTGGTTTTTTAAGACCTTTACAGCTTCCATAGGGAAAAAGTTGGTGATGGCGGCCACTGGCCTCATCTTTTG
>CAZDVV010000097.1:0-8037 GCA_964508875.1 uncultured Desulfobacteraceae bacterium
TTCGACTCCCCCCGCCTCCACCATTCTAATCTAGTAATTTCAATGTCTTATCCCTTCCCTTCTCTGCTCCAAGTTTCGGTACGGGCTTTTTTGTATCGAGCTTACCTTTAGGAACCGTTCCTACATCCTCATCAGGGCTACTGGAAATATCACACCAGGCTCTGGAAACCAACAACATAACCCTCACATCACAAACAGCTAGGATACCGGATTGTTCAGAAAGAATTTGACTTTTCTTCGCACATACTTCAAGAAAGTAGGTCTCTAAAAAACATGGGGGAGTAGGAGGAAGTATGGATAGGGAGAAACATTACAGGGGGCTGGAGCGGATGTACCTAGTAACGCCCATAAACAGAATCTTCAATCCCAAGATAAAGGTATCCAGGGAGAGGGCCGAGATCGAAATTGACGTAAGGGAATCCTATTTTCATGGAGCCGGGGCAGTGCATGGTTGTGTTTATTTCAAAATGATGGATGATGCAGCCTTTTTCGCTGCCAATTCCATAGTGCGTGATTGCTTTGTGCTTACCTTGAGCTTCACCACTTATCTTACCCGGCCAGTATCAGCAGGGGTTATGCGTTCCGTGGGAAAGGTTGTGGCAAAGGCCAGGAACCAGATCATTGCCGAAGCGGTTGTATATGACCAAAGAGGTAAGGAAGTGGGAAAAGGAAGTGGTGTATTTGTCAAAGGAAAGATACCCCTTGCTGAGTTGCCGGGGTATCTTGACAGTTAACAAAGGCAAAATAACCGAGGACGAGTACTATTAGGTCTGAGAATAGTGACGTTGATCTGTGAGGCGTAATGGGATATGGTGCTTCGAAAATTATTCAGGAGAGAAAAGACGATGAAAGTAAGCGATGGTGTATATTTTATCCAAGGGCAGGATGAGTTCATACCTGACTCTCATACCTATGTATTAGGTGAACCAGGCTCAGGAGATGCAACAATTATTGATGTGGGACTCATGGGTAAGGCAGCCTACAAGCTTTCTTCAATTGAGGGACTGGGCTTTGATTTGCAAGAGATCAAACGTGTGTTGATGTCCCATACCCATCTAGACCATATCGGGTGCCTGCCTGAAATTTTGGAAACAGTTCCAGATGCGGAGCTATGGGTTCACGAGGCAGAGGGTTTGCCCCTTGAGCAAGGTGACGAACGGGTTGTCTATGGGATGGAGATGTTTCGCTCCATGTGCCAGGCCCAATACGGAATTCCTGGTGGCGAATTCAGGTTCAAGGTACACCGCAAGCTGCATGATGGTGATGTCCTAGACCTAGGCGGGGCTTCGTGGCAGGTTATCCATATACCGGGGCACTCTCCTGGAAGTATTGCCATATATGATGCCACGCGTAGGATCCTAATCCCTGGGGATACGGTCTATGCGGATTACGCCATTGGTCGGTTTGATCTCCATGGTGCCAGCGGCGAGCAATTAAGGGACTCCCTTGCAAGACTTGCAGAGCTGGATGTGGATGTCTTGTTACCTGGGCACAATAGAATCATGACGAATGTGCCGCCAGGTTATATTGCCGAAGTGGCCCGGCAGTGGGGGCCGTATCTACAGTAGGCATCAGGCTTAAGGCACAAGGCCCAAGGCAGGGGAGACTCATCTATTTAATGAAAACTGTTTAGGGGAGTGAGACAAGATGGGGAAAAACCTAACCCATAAGATTCTTGAGGCTCACCTTGTAGAGGGTGAGCTGATTCCCGGCCAAGAGATAGGGATCAAGATAGACCAGACACTGCTTCAAGATGCCACGGGCACCATGGCAATGCTGGAGTTCGAGGCACTGGGTCTTGAGAGCGTTAAGACTGAGTGCTCAGTTCAATATGTGGATCATAATATTCTGCAGGGTGACCACAAGAATGCGGATGATCACCGTTATCTGCAAACTGCATCCATGCATCACGGCATTCACTTCAGCCCCCCTGGCAATGGTATATGTCATCAAGTACATTTTGAGCTGTTTGGAGAGCCTGGCAAGACACTTCTGGGGGCAGATAGCCACACCCCTAGCGGGGCTGGGGTATCTATGTTGGCCATGGGGGCTGGAGGGCTTGATGTGGCCCTGGCCATGGCAGGTCGGCCTTACTATTTCCCATGTCCGAAGGTGCTTGGTGTTAGGTTGACAGGTAGATTGCCCGAATGGGTGAGCGCGAAGGATATTATTTTGGAGCTGTTGAGGCGTTATGATGTAAAGGGTTGCATAGGCAAGGTAATAGAATACCATGGCCCTGGAGTTTTGAGCCTCACGGCAACAGACAGGCTCACCATCGGGAATATGGGTACAGAGTTGGGTGCAACATCTTCAGTATTTCCATCTGATGAGCAAACAAGGCGGTTTCTGGAGGCACAAGGCAGGGGGGATTCATGGATAGAACTCAGTCCAGATCCTGACGCCACTTATGACGAATATGATGAGATCGATTTGTCTTCACTTGAGCCCCTCATAGCCTGCCCATCGTCTCCGGGCAATGTCAAAGCTGTGCGAGAGGTAGCAGGGGTAAAGGTGGATCAGGTAATAATCGGGAGCTGCGTGAACTCCTCTTTTCGAGACCTGATGACAGTGGCGAGGATATTGGAGGGCCGTCACATACACAGGGATGTCTTTTTCCATGTAAATCCAGGAAGCCGCCAGGTGCTGGAAAACGTGGCCTTTCAAGGCGGATTTATGCCGCTTTTAATGGCAGGTGCCAGAGTGCATGAATCAGGTTGTCTGGGATGCATAGGCATGGGACAGGCTCCTGGCACAAACCAGGTGAGTTTACGGACCTTTCCCAGGAACTTTCCCGGACGATCTGGCACCAAAGGGGATCAGGTATACCTATGCTCCCCAGAGACAGCCGTGGCCGCTGCACTCAAAGGAAAGATCACAGATCCCAGGGATCTGGCCGAGGAGATGGAATATCCCACAGTTTTAGAACCTGATCGATATATTCTGGACACCTCTTCCATAATCTTTGCATCTTTTACTTACAAGGGTACCGAGATTATTCGAGGCCCCAACATCCGACCGCTTCCCTCCATGGACCCGCTGCCCAATGCCCTTGAAGGGGTAGTCCTGTTAAAGGTGGGGGACAACATATCTACTGACGCTATTATCCCGGCGGGCAGCGAAATTCTACCACTGCGCTCTAATATTGATGCCCTGAGCCAATACGCATACTGTCGGATTGACGATGATTTTTCCTCCAAATGCAGGGAAGTAAATGCAGCAGTGGTGGTTGGGGGAGAGAATTATGGCCAGGGCTCCAGTAGGGAACATGCAGCCCTGGCCCCCAGGCACCTTGGGGTCAGAGTTAAGATAGTTAAGAGTTTCGCTCGAATACACAAAGCAAATCTGTGTAACTTTGGCATCGTCCCTTTGGTGTTCAAAAACCCTGATGACTACAACTATATTTCCGAAGGGACTCCTGTGAGACTCGAGCGGATAAAAGAAAGAATCGCCAGAGGTGATACTGAAATTCCTGTTCAAGTGGGAGATAGACAGATCCTAACCCTGCTTGATGTATCTCCCCGCCAAAGGGAATATCTACTGGCAGGTGGGGCACTTAATTTTGTCAGAGATAAATTGGAATCATAGTCTGGAAACACCCTCTTGAAGAGGTTCCTACTCCCCATCCAGATATTTTGACAGTCCCTTGGACTGGCCCTCAATTTTCAGGGAGGCAACCACCATAAGCGTAGAGGTGCCATGGGCAATAATGGCACCCTTTTCATTCTCAACGGTTGCCTCTGATAGGCACAGAGTGCGGCCCGTCTTTATGCTTCTTCCTCTAGCTATCAAAATGCCTTCTGAAATGGGCGCCAGGTAATTAAGTTTGAGCTCCACGGTAGTGAGTCCTATATCGCCTTCCACCTTTGTCCATGCAGCCCAGAAGCACGCTGCATCTATCAGGGATGCGCAGACTCCTCCATGTACCATACCGTAGGGTTGCATATGTTTTTCCTGTACAGGGGCCTCTAGGTGCGAGGTTCCCCAGTCAAGGTCTTTGAGCTGCATGGAAAGGAGTTGAAAGTATGGGCACCTATTTACCCGTGCGAAAATCTCGTTCAGGTATTCAGGGTTGAGCTTCTTAGGTGTATCTTTTTGCGGCATTTGAACGCTCCTAGTAGGTTTTCTTTGTTCAATGCTTCTCCGGAAAAGGGAGAACATCTTGTTTTTCTTTATTTGAAGGCTCCCAGATCCTTTTCTCATCTATGATGTGAATAACCCTCCATCCTCTTGCCTCTAGATCGCGGGATACTTGAAGGCGATGGCACCTCCAAGGTAGCAACTCTGCGCACACGAGAGTTGAAACCTTCTTTTGCCCCAGATACTCGAGTTTTTTAAGTCCTTTGCGATACTCAGTGGTTAATCGGTAGGTTTCATATCCACCTTTTCTATAACCACCCAACGTCTCGCCGAGCCAGATGTAGTGTAAACCATGGGGCTTGACATTCTTTTGCAAGCTCTCTTTGTTGAAATGCGGATTGCGTGAGCTCTTGGGAAACCTTCTAATATCAATTATTAGGGTAATTCCGAAACTGCATACTAGAGAAACAAACTCTTGCAAAGATCTAGTGCTGGTACCAATAGTAAAGATTGTTTTATCCCTTGTTGGCATAAGTAAGTACCCGGCCCACCTGTTTGCTAGCCAGTCAGAAGTGCGAGGCTCGCACCCAATTCACGCAAAAAAGTTGAATATGAGATGTTCGCTTTGAATGGCAATGGCTTTTTTTGAGTCAGTTTTCTTGTATAACTCAAATGCGCAGGAGGTGGCAATGTGTTTACGCTAGAAGAGGTTATTAATCTTGCCATAAAGATAGAAGAAAACGGAGAGAAGGCCTATCCAATGGCCGCAGAAAAGGCTCAGCCAGGACCTATCCGTGATCTGTTGCTAAGGCTTGCCCAAGATGAGGTGGAGCATGTGCAATGGTTTAGAAAGCTCAAAAGAGAGGCCGAAACTACAGTAGATAATCGCGAATTATACGAGGCGGGCCAGCAGATACTGAATACTATCGTAGGGGGGATCAAAGCTTCTCCTTAAAAGATGTGGAATTTGGCCAATTGGCTGACACAAAAGAGGTGTTACGAGTAGCTCTTGAGTTTGAAAGGGATACAATATCATGGAAGAAGAGGAACGCCACGTTAAAGAATTGGAGGAAGCACTTTCTGCTTCTAATACATGACTCGTGCGAATGAGCAGTTTTTCTTGACTCACGGGGCCTAGCCTGTTTCTCTTTTCTCCTGACCTCTAACACCTGTCTTCCATCCTCATTCTATTTCCAAACAATTCCTCTGGATCGCAAGATCAGTATGAACTTCTCTTAAGAAGATCCCTTTTTCGGTGAAGGGCACCCATAGCAATTCCCGATGTTTTAGCTGGATTTTGGCCTCCTTGACCGCGGCCTGAATAGGTTTGGATCTCTTGGGCGTAATGGAAAACAGAAGCATTCGCGCCATTTCCATTGCCTCGCCCAAGGGGAGCCATGCTGGTCCGGCCTTTTCCTCCCTGAGGTTGGTTGGCAAGGTCTCGGGTATTCGGGGCTGTTGAAGGATGAACCTTGATGCAAATTTATCTACCGCCACAGGGTTTCTTATACGAAATGCAGGCACATAGAAATAGATGGGCTCTTCGTCCAACTTGCGCTTGGGCTGAAGGCGCGGCTGGGGGAAGAGTTCGAAGAACTCCTTTAGCGTGTTATACTGTTTCTTAGCAGTATGAATGCCAATCTCCAGCCTCCAGAGAGGAAGATAAACAAGGTCTTTCATGGGACTTTCCGGTTCCCAAACCTTGTATCGAACTTGGTGAAATCTACCCCCAAATTCCTGCCATGCCATGCCGCAGGTATTGCAAAGATGTATTCGGGCAGAGGGCTGAAAAGGCAGGTCCCATCCGCAGTTTGGGCACTTAAAGGGAATGAAGTTGAGAGGAGTATAGGGGAGTCTTTCACTCGGATCATTGGATTTCAACGCCTCTTTGGGAAGGGTCCCCTTTATGACGCTATGGGACAGCCCATCAACTACTACGGTATGCTTTTTGCCTTCCATCGCAACAAGGAAATAAAAGAGAGGGAAATAAAGCAGGCTGTATTTTTCTCCGATCAGGGCTGTCTTACTAATATGTAGACTGCGCTTGCCACCATCCAGCACTGGTGCCGACGTTTGCAGTGATTTTTTCACCGCATCTTTGAGGGAGACCTTTTGGTTCACGATAAGGGCATCCAGGCCCATTTTTTCTCTGTTAAAAGGGTGCATCTTCATGGCCTGTGCCCTGAGCCCGATGGATAGCATCTGGAACCGTTCGGCCTCAAAGGCCGGAAACGTTCTGATATAGGGCACAGCGCGCAGTTTCTTGAAATAGTCAAAGGATGGGCCATTATAGACCGTGGACTTAAACTCCCTGCCAAAGGCCCACTGAAAGAGCATTCCTTTTACGCGCCAAAAAGGGGCATAGGCCAGGGATGATTCAACTATAGAAGCCCTTATGCCCTTTTTTTCCCAGAAGGCCTTTAGCAGTGCCTTGCCTATGGCCTCTTTGTTTCCTTTTGGAGGAAAGAAAAAGGATTGGACCTCGTTTCTGCCGGTGGGCTTGAGGGTGGAATCACAAAAGGTACAGTGAAAGACCGAGGCGTCCTCTTCCAGTTCCACCTCGCCCCCGCACTGGGGGCAAGCGACTGCTATCTGCATTGTGGTTTGTGTTTCCAAAATCCCTAGTATCTCTTAAGATGTCATCAATATTGCAAAGTGCCAAGGGAGCTAGAAGTCAGGAGTCAGAAGTTTATAGATTTGCATTGGTGTATATGCGACACGCCTTTTCATTAATTGGCCTGAAGATGTTTAGACTGAAGGCTGAAGGGACTAACAGTCTTCGGCCCTCATCCCATTGAGCTGACTTTCTACGCTTTTATTTGACATTTACCTGCCAATGGCAGGTTTGGGCTTTGGCATTTGTCATTCCTGGTTTATCCGGCCTAGCTCCTGCTCTGCTCTCCTAATCTCAGAAAGAAACTGCTTTACCTTATCGAAATCTTTCCTAAAGCGGATAGGCCTGCCACTGTCATCTGTCATATTGGTTCCTGTACAACTATCGGCACCAGCAGGCATTACCTTTACCACTGCCTCATAAACGTTATCGGGGCTGAGCCCTCCGGCCAGTATGACTGGCAATTTTGTGTGTTTCACCAGTTGTGATGCTACATCCCAGTCCACAGGTCTCCCGGTGATCCCGATGTAACCTTCCACAGGCTCTTTGCCCAACCACGTATCAGCGAGGAAGATATCCGTTACAGGTTCAAAGACTTTGGCGATCTCAAGGGCAGGTGGCCTAGGATTATGTCCCCTAGAGGCAATGGGGATCGAGCGCATGATTTTAATTTCTGAAAACCGCCGTCTAACCAAATCTTGCCGTTCGACGAAAGGGGCCAGCTCTAAGGGCCTAGCGGCTTCATCTGTGAGGGATTCACAGAAATGGATAATGTGGGGGCAATAGTAATCGAGAGCCTTAAAAATTATGTCTTTATCCCAAAACAAGAAAATAAGGCTGTTTTTCCCTACTGCATTCTGGGTGAGTTTAATCAGGTCCCTGATCTCAGGGTTTTGCCAATTTTCAGTGGAGACGATCACACTGCCAATGTGATCCACCCCAAGCTCAAGGCACCTCTCCGCCTCCCATGGATCCTGTATCTCGTATATTTGAACAATCATATTTGCACAGCGTAGAGCCGTTCCGCAATCTTGAAGGGGATGGCGAATTTTGGGCTGAGTGAAGATGTCACCCAGCCCAAAGCAAGGAACCCTTGTAAGATATTGGTCACTCCTTAGGGATATCGTACTCTACCCTTACAGGTACAATTTTGCCTCCTGAGTACTTCCAGATTTCAATCGGGGTTATTACATCTCCATGTGAGTCAAAATCGATGGAGCCAGCTGCTCCTTCATAATTTATCTTTTTGCCTTTTTTCAGAAGTTCAAAGGCCTTTTTGAATTCACCTGGTTTGACCACTTCTCCCGGTGGACAGGCAACCTCTCTGAAATTATCCCTGATGTTTT
>CAZDVV010000098.1:0-8022 GCA_964508875.1 uncultured Desulfobacteraceae bacterium
TCCTGGCCTGCAAACTGCCTATAGGGAGAAAATTCCTCCAGTATCACCTCGTCGTTTTCCGTCGTCTCACCTCTTATCATCCTGGCCACCAATTCACCGATACCAGGCCCCAGCATGAATCCTTGTCCGCACATCCCAGTGGCATGCAAAAGGCCCTCAATGTCCCGATTCCAACCAACGATAGGGGATCCATCGGGTGTCATGGGATATAGACCCCGCCACATGCGCCGTACCCTGAGATTTTTCAGCCTTGGCAATAGGCCTACCATCCTAGCGCTCACCTGCGGAAGAAATACGGAGGTCTCCCTTTTGTCTGTACCCAAAATAGGTGGATCAGGCGTAATACAGAAAACAACCTGCCCTCGCCTATTTTGATAAAAATAAAAGTTCTTGGAGCCAGGTCCAGGCCTTAGATCAACCACCATGCATCCGAAAAAGTTTTTCACTGGTTCGGTGATAGCTGCCTCGTGGGAATCAGCATAAACAGGTACATCAACACCGACCGTCCCGCAAAGAGCCCGGGAAAACGGACCTGCAGTGTCAACGACTACAGCCGTGGAAAAGCTCTCACTTCCCGCTCTTACTCCTACCACTCTGCCCTTTTGGCATAAGATAGCATCCACATGGAGCCCGAATCGGAACTCAGCTCCCGCTGAAGCTGCTTTACGATAAAACGAATTTATGGCCAGAAGCGGAGAGGCTGAACCATCCTCAGGTGAGTAAGTCCCGCCTAGCAATCCCTCTTCATTTATCCCTGGCAGCACCTCTTTGACCTCTTCTGGCCCCACGTAGTCTATGTTTAGACAGTGCTTCTTTTGAACAGGGAGAATACCTTTGAGAATCTCCTCCTCTTCCTTTCTATATACCGGAAACAGATATCCCCCCTGCAGCCACTCTATGTCTTCCCCCGTCTTCTCCTCCCATGTGGAAAATATCTCCAAGGAGCGAAGGGCCGTGAGGATTTTGCCTGGCGAGGAATGGGTGGCCCTAATACCACCGATCGCATGCTTGTTTTCCCCCTGCCCAGGAGATGCATTCTGATCAATCACCAGTACCTTAACACCTTCTTCAGCCAAAGCCATGGCTGTTGGTACACCTATGGACCCGGCTCCAACTATTATGGCGTCATACCTACTCATCTGTCTCGTCTCCAAATACTCCAGCAAATGTTCCTATGGGCACTTCAACGAACAAAGGTCGGTCCACCCGATCCACCACCTGATCTAGATCAACGCCCTCTTCCTTGAAAAGCCTCATAATCATAGGCCTGCATGTTTTTGCCCCGCAGGCCCCCATGGTTGCCCGGGTTATTGCCTTCAGTTGATTGATATCCCGAACGCCTTCCCTTATGGCCCTTCGGATCTCACCCGCTGTAACCCTTTCACACCGGCACACCACTGCCTCATCCGCAGGAAGGCCTTCTTCGTAGGCTTGAGAAGGCCTGATCTCCTCGTGTTGCAGCTTTATACCTATGGCCTTTCTTGCCTTATCAGGCTCCATTTCTATTTGAACAAGAAGTGTGCGTGGAAATTTTTTCTGCAATGACCGCACCTTCTTTACCTCATAACTCCCGAGAATATTTCCATCATCATCTGTCACCTTGATCACTTGACCTGGAGACACTGCCTCCCGCCATATTTCATAAGGAAGAGTAACCGTTGGGCGTGCGGGATTCTTCCGATAGTCCACAAGTGTAATGGCAAGGCCCGGACAAACCGCTACGCAAGACAAACATCCCTTGCATAATTCCACATCTGTAATGTAAGGGAGGCCAGTTAGCCTATCGCCTTCTGTCTTGATGGCATGCTCCGGGCATACTGAAGTACACGGATTACATGCTATTTCTTGATAACAATGAAATACTGGCATTACACCGGTGCATTCTGCTGGGGGCGGCTTAATAGAGATCTCTCCTGGTTTCGATTTCAAGATCTCTGCCTTTTCTTCCCATTCTTGTGGGATGCGTTGAGCTGTCTTGCCCAGGGATCTGGCAATTTTTATTCCCTCAATTTTGCCCGTAAACATGGCAGCCGAAGCCTCAGCAATCTCACCAGCGTCCCCTGCTACATAGGCATCCATTCCCCATTCCCTGGCTTTGAGATAGAACTCATTTACCTCTGAGAGGCCCACGGCAATAAGAAGTGTATCAATATCGAAGCTCTTGTAAGATTCGGGTATTATGTTCCATTTGTTGTCCAACTCTGCGATGGTCACAGATTCCACATGATCCTTGCCATGGGCAGCAACTACAGTATGGCTGGTGAAAATGGGTACCCCCAATCGTTTTAGCTTGTCCGCATGTACCTTGTATCCTCCCACTTGTGGAAGCGCCTCAGCAAGCCCCACCACTTTTATCCCTGCCTGAATGGCATGGTATCCAGCAATGAGACCCACATTGCCACCCCCTATGATAAACACTCTGTCGGATGCCTTAATAAGGTCACGGTTGACCAATGTCTGAAAAGCACCTGCTCCGTAGACTCCTGGAAGAGTATTACCAGGAAAAGAGAGCATCTTCTCCCGAGCCCCAGTGGCAACAAGCAATTTCTTGGGCTTGACCATCCGGTAGATCTTGCCGGTGACCATTCCTACTATACCGTCTGAAAATACTCCCACAGCGGTAGTATTTAGCCAAACGCGGACCGAGGGAAGCTCGGAGATCTCTTTTTCCAGCAGCGATGCTATTTCATATCCTCTCGTTCCTGCGTGAGAGTCCTCTACTGAGCCGAAAAACTTGTGAGTCTGAAGTACAAGCTTGCCACCCATTCTGTCCTTGTCATCCACTACCAAGGTCTCTATCCCCAGCCTGCCAAGCTCTATAGCAGCCGATAGTCCGGCAGGGCCTGCGCCTATTATCAAGACCTCGGCCTCAAAGATTGCTGTGGAGCGCGGACTCACTGGTGAGTCATCTGCTGGCAGTTCTGGTATGCCCTCCACACTCTGGATTGTCATCCCTGCCTCAAGGGGTGTCATACATGCCTTGACAGGGACGCCATTTGCTATAACCAGGCATTGAGAGCACTGACCATTTGCGCAAAATAGTCCCTGTGGACTTCCATCTTTTGGGTGGTGTCCAAATATGTGAATATCATTTGCCACAAGGGCAGAGGAGATCATCTCTCCTTTTAACCCCTTGAGCTCTTTGCCATTCCAAGTGAACCAAACCTCTTCCCTTTCAGGGACATCTAAAATTGGATGTTCCCTAATTCTTCTGTCTGCCATTGTTAACCTTTCCTCTTTGTCATATAAGTATTGAAGCGTGCCACGTGTTTCCTGGCCAGCGTTCGCGCATGATCTTTGTTTCCCTCTTTGATAGCTTTTAACAGCCCTTTAAAGTCTTCATAGTTTTCCCGTATTCTCTCATCACCCATCTCAAGAAAACTGTCATAGTAAGAGATAATATTGTCGTGGACTATGCGTTCCACGGTCTCAAAAATAGGATTTCCAGTCATCTGCGCCAATGCAAGATGAAAGTCTTTATCCACTTCAAGAAAATCCTTTGCATATTCAGCTCCCGCTTTAGCAAAGCGAGAGGCCCGTTTTACAAGACTTTCCAGTTTCTCTATCTGCCCCTCGTCGGCCCTTTCCGCTGCCAGGCTTGCTATATCCCCCTCCAATTCCTCCCTGAACTCTGCCAGGTGAGCTAGTGAGATTTTTTGATGCCTTATCAGCAGTGCGAGGCTCTCACTGACCTTGTCGACAGAGGCAGACTTTACCACAGCCCCTCCGCTAACACCAAGCCTAATCTCGATAAGCCCTTTTTGTTCAAGCACCCTAAGTGCTTCCCTGATGGTACCCCTGCTTACCTTGAACAAGTCCTGCAGATCCCGTTCTGAGGGAAGCATCTCCCCCTCCCTCAGCTTGCCCGAAAGGATGCGCTCTTGAATCTGATCCACCACATCCTGAAATACGCGGCTTCGTTTTGCGGGTTTGAACATCATATTGCCTTGCCCCCTGGAGATCGGTAAAGGAGTTGGTTCCCTGCAATCTCCCTCCTTGGCGGTTGTAATGGTCTAACCATTTTCAAAATCCATGTCAAGCTATTTCCAGGTCACCATGGCTCAGTAAAATTAGTTAAAAATCAACCTTAATTTTTTGGAATGAATTGGATCTCAGAAAGAAAAGATAGCGGGAAATCTCAGGCTAGGTCGAGTAATGTTCCAAGCCCTTTTTCATTTGCCTTAGCGAGAATGGCGCCTGCAGCAGCCGCATCTTGAGCTGCCAGGCCAACAGATTTGAAAAAGGTTATCTCTTCGTCACTGGTACGGCCCGGATGTCTGCCCAGAATAATCTCACCCAGCTCAGCATCAATATGGGCGTTGCTCTTTATAATATCTCCAGCCTCTGCCGCACATGCCTCTCTAGAATCCACAACAATGGTGGCCCTCTGGACGGTCTTTTGGTCAATTTCCTGCATTTCAGGAGTGAAAGCCCCAATACCGGTGACGTGGGCACCAGGCTTTAGTAAATCACCGTCAAAAAGGGGAGTTCTTGTCGTGGTTGCAGCAATGACTATATCTGCTTCGCTTACTGCCTCTTCAGGCGAATCAGGGAGTACGGCAAAGACCTTGTTTGACCAGGATTTCACCTGATCAACAAGGGCCTTGGCCTTGGCCTCAATTTTATCAATAATAAAAACCCGCTTTACAGCACGAACTGACATAACTGCCCATAACTGCGATCGTCCCTGCACACCGGCGCCGAACAAGGTCACTGTCTCTGCATCTCTTCTAGATAAATATTTGGCAGCGACTCCACCTGTTGCTCCTGTGCGGATGGCGGTTAGAGATTCTCCATCCATTACCGCAGAAGGCCTGCCTGTTTGAGGGTCAATAGCGACTACTAAAGCCGAAATTATGGGTAGACCTATCTCACTGTTCTTCTCATAAACAGAAACTATCTTTACTGCCAGATCATTGCTTTGTTCCAGATATGCAGGCATAAAGAGGGTTATCCCGCGTTGTGTCGAAAGCCTTGTTCTGAGAGGAACCAATGATTTCCCAGAGGAATATTGAGAAAAGGCCGACTCCATGACCTTGATCGCCTCTCCCATTGGTAGGGCTGCGTATACATCCGCAGCGGAAAGCACTCTGATTTTCATAATTCTATAATAACTGAATCTTACTCGTTATCTTTGCTCTGTTGATCTTTTTCTTCCAGTTCAAGCTCGAAATCAAATTCTCCTGATTCCTTACTCATGGTGTCCTGTGCCTCTCCCAATTCTTGGGTGACCATCTCAGCAGTATCCAGTTCCAATTCGCGTGTACCACTTTCATCTTTTCCTTGTAAAAGCTCTTCATCAATTTCCAGTTCCCCTATCCCTTCTAGACTGTCCCCTTCTGGTCCAAGATCAATCATCAAATCTTCATCCTCTGTACCCATGCCGGTCTCCAATTCTATCTCCACTTCCTCCCCTTCCTCACCAGCCAAGGTCTTTACATCCAGCTCCTCGGGCTCGGTAATGGAGACCTCGGGCAGGTGGTCCAGCCTAAGGGTGTCTGCCATACCCCCCATTGCCAGTCCTGCCTGGCTCTCTCCTGTCCCGCCAATGAGCGCAGTAAGCAAAGGCAAGGGATCAGGCATAAAAGATGGCAAGTTCAGTTTCCTCTGCTCTCCGGAAATGTCCTTATTACATTTGGGGCAGGATATGTTATGGTCAAAACTTATGTATCCGCATTTGGGACATCTCATTTCCCCCCTCCTTTCGGCATTTAGACCACGGACACGTAGCCTCCGCGTAGCACCAGAAAAAAATATTTAATTCAGAAACTTTAGTACAAATCTTCATAGTTTTCAAGCTGGCCTTTTTCATTCACCTTTCACCTTTGTCCTTACATGGTCATAGCACCCCCATCCACTGTTATGACCTCTCCTGTTATAAAATTCGAAAGATCAGAGGCAAGGAACAGCACAGCCCCAACCACATCTGCAGTCTCTGCAATTCTTCCCTTTGGTATCGTCTTGACAATCTCTTTCAACAAATCCTCATTACTCCAAAAAGGCTTGCTGAATTGAGTCTTGACCATACATGGAGCCACAGCGTTGACACTTATCCCATCTTTTGCCAATTCCATTGCCATCACCTTTGTGAGCATTTCCACTCCCGCCTTTGCGACACAGTAGATACCCATTCCAAGGGCCGCTCTTCTTGCTGCTATGGAGCTGATATTTATTATCTTTCCTCCACCGCTGCTGCGCATGAGTGCCACGGCCTCTTTGCTGACAAGGTATGTACCCTTGAGATTTACATCTATTATCTTGTCCCACAGGGCCTCGTCTGCCTCTGCAATAGATGGAGTCAGGATATTCATCCCCACGTTGTTGACAACTATGTCCAACCGGCCGAACCGATCTTGGAGATCACGAAAGAGAGAACCCACCTCCTCAGCCTTGGCCACATGGGCCTTGTGTGCTATAAGCTCGAGGCCTTCCTTGCCAAAGTGTTCAACGGCTGCATCAAGATTTTCCTGCTTGCGGCCGCAAACTACAACCTTGCCTCCTCGCCTTGCAAAGGAAAGGGCAATCTCTCGTCCAAGTCCCCGGCTTCCTCCAGTGACCAAAACCACCTTTGAGCTGAAATCAAGATCTGTGTTGTTCATGAAAACCCTCCTTGCAATGATCAACATTTAGTTCATACTACAAAGTTGTCAACTTTCAGGCGGTGGTGTATAAGGACATTTAAACAAAACCTGGAGGGAGTCAAGATGAAATTTGTAATCATAGGCGGAGATGCTGCAGGTATGAGTGCAGCAAGCAGGGCAAAGAGACGGTCACCTGAGCTTGATGTGGTCGTCTTTGAACAGACACTGGATGTATCTTACAGTGCCTGTGGCATGCCCTATAACTTGGCCGATCCCACCAAAGAGATGGATGACTTGATAGTTCGGCCTGCCCGGGTGTTTCGGGAAAAACAGAATATTGATTTGCGAACCGGCCATAGAGTGGACAGCATCCGTAGGCAAGAAAAGGAGGTAATTGGTAGCACCCTCAATGGTGAGACATTTTCTGTACCCTACGACAAACTTTTGATCGCTACTGGAGCATCTCCAATAAGACCTCAGATTGAGGGCATTAATTTGCCCGGTGTCATGTGCCTCAAATTACTTGATGACGGTCGCCGCATAAAAAACTATATCCAGGAAAACCGCGTCACAAAGGTAGTCATAATCGGGATGGGCTATATCGCTTTGGAGATGTCCGAAGCGCTGCGTGCCCGCAACATTCAGGTGGCAATGGTTAAGCCCAGACCCACTTTACTCCCATGGATGCACTCCGATCTTTCCGAGGTGGTTAGGCAGGAACTGCTATCCAACGGGGTAGAGCTTTATCCGGGTCATTCCATCAAAGCCATTGAAACAGGCGGAAGTGGGCTTCGGGTGGTGTGCGATGATGTTGTTCTTGATGGCCAGATGGTGCTTGTGGCAGTAGGTGTAAAGCCCAACTCCGAACTAGCCGAAGAGGCAGGACTGGAGTTGGGCCCCTCCAAGGCCATCGCAGTAGACCGACGCCTACAAACCTCTGATCCTGACATATATTCTGCTGGGGATTGCGCAGATGCCTTTCATGTGGTCACAGGCCAGCGGACGTGGGTTCCCTTGGCTCTCCGGGCAAACAGGGCGGGGTGGGCTGTGGCGGATAATGTTTTGGGCAAGAATGTGGAGCTTGAAGGGATTGTGGGGACCGCTGTCTTCAAGGCCTTTGATTTGCAAGTGGCCAGGACAGGGTTAAATGTAAAGCAGGCCCAAGAGGCAGGTTTCGAACCAGCTGAAATAGTCATAAAGAGCAGGAGCCGGGCGCATGCTCATCCGGGCTCCACAACTATCATGGTGAACATGGTCGGTGATAAGAAATCTGGAAAATTGCTTGGTGTTCAAATGGTTGGCAAGGAAGGGGTTGCTCATAGAATAAATGCCGCTGCTGTGACCCTCCATGCCCGAATGACAGTGGAAGAATTCAGCCAGTGCGACCTGGCCTATGCTCCACCATTCAGTCCTGTATGGGATCCCCTTTTGACAGCAGCCA
>CAZDVV010000099.1:0-7993 GCA_964508875.1 uncultured Desulfobacteraceae bacterium
AATTTTGGATACGGAAGGTAAACGGTCAGCGGTCCACGGTGAAAGGATAATGAATCACGAATATCGAAGTTTTCTGTTCGTAGGCCATTTTTACCCAAAAGTGGTCAAACCACAAATGGGTAAAATGCGATTTAGGGGCCTTGGCTTTCTCCACAGGCCCGCAATCTACAATGGATAACATTTAACTGCCATCGGGAGAAGGATAGCGTTCAACAAGCAATCAAAAGCGATCCGTGAGGTAGGAATTATGGCGCAATTTAGCATAGTGGGACAAGATGTTCCGAGGACCGACGCAAGGGCTAAAGCAACAGGAGCTGCCCTTTACACAGACGACATCAAATTACCGGGCATGCTCTACGGCAAGATTCTTCGAAGCCCTGTACCACATGCCAGGATAGTGCACATAGACGTGAGCAAAGCCCTTGCACTTCCAGGGGTAAAGTGTGTCATAACCGGAGAGGATACACCTAAAATCAAGTACGGCAATTGGAGGTTATTCCCAGACACCCAGGATGAATATCCTCTGGCTGTTGAAAAGGTCAGGTTTGTAGGCGACGAGGTGGCTGCTGTGGCAGCGGTTGACCTTGACACTGCACAAGAGGCACTTGAACTCATTCGGGTTGAATACGAAGATCTCCCCGCCGTCTTTGACATAGAATCAGCCCTTAAGAAAGGGGCACCGATTATACACGAAAATTGTCCCAACAATGTCAGTGTAACAAGGAAGATAGAGTATGGAGACATCAAAAAGGCCTTTAAAGAGGCAGATTATGTCCGGCAGGACACCTTCAGGGTTCATGCAGTAAGCCACGCCTATATGGAACCATGCTCCAGTCTTGCCGCGGTAGACCTCGACGGTAGGATAACTCTCTGGACATCAACCCAGACACCATACATAGTCCAGTGCTTACTAGCCTCCACCCTTGGCATGAGAGAAAACGATATCCGGGTGATCAAGCCTTATGTAGGAGGAGGGTTTGGAGGCAAGATGGAAATGAGGCCCTGGGAATTCTGCGCGGCCTTTATGGCCAAGAAAACGGGTAGACCGGTAAAAATCACACTCACTAGGGAAGAGGAGCTTATTGCAGGAAGACGCAGACATCCCATGAAGATTGTATCGAAGGTGGGATTCAAGAAGGACGGCACATTGGTTGCCAAGGACCTCAAGATATATCTGGACGGTGGGGCATACAACAGTATGGGCCCAACTGCCACTTTTCTTTGCGGCAACTTTGGGGCAATGCTTTATCGTTACCCCAACTACCGTTTCTACGGCCAACATGTTTATACCAACAAACCACCTGCAGGCGCCATGCGGGGGTTTGGAGCGCCGCAATCCTTGTATGCGGCTGAGACTCAAATGAACATCGTTTCAGAGGAGTTGGGCATAGATCCAATAGAACTTCGCATCAAAAATGCCATGAGGACAGGGGATAAGATACCTGATGTGGCCACAATTTCAAGCTGTGGCTTCATTGAGTCATTGAAGGCAGTTGCCAAAATGAGCAACTGGAAGAGAAGAAGAAAGACCCTCAAAGATGGAGAAGGAATAGGCGTTGGGTGTTACAGCTTCATCTCGGGGGGCGTATTCAACTGGTTCAACACTCAATATCCCTTCTCTGCCGCAGAGGTCAGGGTATTTGCAGATGGCACTGCCCATCTGCTTACCATGGCCTCGGATATTGGCCAGGGATCTGACACCGTACTAAAGCAGATCCTGGCCGAGGAGCTGGGACTCAAGATGGAGGATATCCGCATCACTTCTGCCGATACAGCTATGACACCACAGGCAGATTTGGGAACCTGGGGAAGTAGGGTCACCCTCATGGCAGGGAATGCTGTATTGGATGCTGCCCAAAAAATCAAAGAAAAGCTATTTGGTGCCCTCTCTGCTAGGTTCAACCTCAATGTTATATACGATATGGAATGCAAAAACGGTCAAGTCTATGCAAAAGGAAGACCCGAAAGGGGAATGTCATTTGGCGAGGCGGTGGCCATGGTACAAAAGGCGAATCGCGGGGAACCCCTTGTTGCCAGAGGTTATTACACACCCAGAGGTAAAGGGCTAGTGAGCCCAGCCTTTAGCTTTGGAGCCCAGGTGGCTCACGTTGCAGTTGACAGGGAAACCGGACTGGTGCAGGTGAAGAAGATGTGGACAGCCCACGACTGTGGAACTGTCATTAACCCCACCTCCGTTGAAGGCCAGCTAGAGGGATCAATCCATATGGGACTGGGCTATGCACTATGCGAACAATTCGTGATGGACAAGGGCAAAACTCTAACTAGTACATTTTTGGACTATAAGATACCATCGGCCCTGGATATGCCACCAGGTGAATCTGCATGCATCGAAACCTATGAACCAGAAGGCCCCATGGGCGCAAAGGAGGCTGGTGAAGGCCTTGCTTCCCCAACGGCGCCTGCAATTGCCGAGGCGGTTTATCATGCCACGGGGTATAGGTGTATGGATTTGCCCATTACGCCGGAGAAAATACTCAAGGCAATGAAAAAGAGGGCACCTAAGTAATCTCTCCAATTATTCTTTCTATTTCGCCCTTTGAGACCATCCCTTCCCTTAGAATCCGAGGAGGGTCTTGCGAAATATCAAGGACAGTTGTCCCCTGCCCCCCAGGGCAAGGCCCGCCATCCAATATTGCATCCACCCTGGCTGCTATTTCCTTGAACACCTCCTCAGCAGTCAGACACGGACGATGCTGGCTTATATTGGCGCTGGTCCCTGTTATCGCTCCTCCCACAAGCCTTGCTAGAGCACATGCGAGCAAATTGCTGGATACCCGAAGGCCTATCTTTCCTGTGCCTCCTGTAATAAATGATGAGACCTCAGGTCTTGCTGCAAATACCAAACTGAGTCTCCCGGGCCAAATCTTTCGCATCAGCACAAGTGATTTTTCAGGTACCTGTGCCGCATAATCGAAGACTCTGGCTGTATCGTCAATGAGCAGTAAGATGGGATTATTGGCTGGCCTTTTCTTGGCCCCAAAGAGTCTTCCCAGGGCGCGTTCATTTGCCGGATCTGCTGCCAGCCCATAAAAAGATTCGGTGGGAAATGCAACAACTCCTCCATCCCGAATAATAGCAGCGGCCTTGGAAAGAGCCAGGTCCGCCATACCAGGCTCGCGAGCATTGAGAATCAGGGAGGACTTCATGGATGGCGTTATTGACCTAGAACTTTGGTTTCGAGTTTTGTTCTATAATCCTGCAGCTGCGCCCTTAGCTCTGGATATTTCAGTGCCAGGATCTCGGCTGCCAACACTGCCGCATTTGTGGCTCCACCGGCCCCAATGGACACCGTGGCAACGGGGATGCCAGGTGGCATCTGCACCGTTGATAAAAGGGCATCCAGACCCTTCAACGCTGAGGAATCAATAGGCACACCTATGACCGGCAGTGTTGTGTAGGAGGCTATGACACCGGCAAGATGCGCAGCCCAGCCCGCGCCTGCTATTATGACCTCGATGCCCTTATCTGCAGCTTTTGTGGCATATTCCCTTGTTTGCTCAGGAGTCCTGTGGGCTGAAAGTACCTTGATTTCACATGGTATCTCAAGGCTCTGCAACATTTTTATACAGCCCTTCATCACCTTCTCATCCGATGCACTACCCATTATTACAGCAACCTTAGGCCCTCTACTATCCATGGTACACTCTCCATTTATCTTGTTTACCGTTGCGCACCTGTGGCGCTGTACGCGTTAGGCTTTATGAGAGGGAGGCGTTTCGATATTCGTTATTTGTTAGCCGTTAGCCGTCGGCTCGACATCCCCTGGACTCAATGACCCCCCGACTCACCAACCCAACAGTCCCCCCGACCCACAGACTCAACTTGCCCATCCTTATGTTCCGTGATCTTTCTTTCCTGCCATGCCCACTAGTGGATAAACAATCATACCAGCGAGCCATGCAATGTCTTCAGCAGAGAGTATTTCCTGAATGCTACGGTCAAACAAGATACTGGCCTCTGGAGGGAACTCATCATCAGCCCTCCAAATAAGAAGTGCCACAGGTATCTTTGGCAACGCCCTAACCACCACCGATACATCACCATGGTCAAATGGTTGGGCATCATAGAGCTGCTTCGCCAAATCAGGCAGTAGATCTGGCGTGCTTCCGAAAGCCTTTAACAAGGGTTGCTTAGCCCGCTGCACAAATGCATCCAGATAAAACCTTCCATCCGGAATTTCCTGATAGGCCACCCACTGGCCTTCTACCTTTGAACCCTGACACCCCTGAAGGTAGTGCAGTATCAGGACCTGTTGCTGAATAGGGATTTCTTTTTTGTCTTTTGCCGCTGAAAATTTCATGGAAGGCCATTCTATATCAAGCTGTTTGTTCAGGAATTCCAAACTCAGCGTGACACTCCCTTCTTGGTCGTAGGACAGGGAAGCACCACTTTGATCAGCGATTCTCTTAGGGTTGGCCTTTTCCAGATCAGATTTAGCAATCTCAAACGCCTTCTTGTAATCATCGATCCTTGGCATAGCGTCTGCCTCCTGGCGTACGTTACTAGTTATTCGTTATCAGCTCACCGTTGACTGTTCACTATATGCCCTTCACCACTATTCATTATTCGTCATTCCACATCACTCATCCATGGAAATTCTCTCCATCATTCCGGTATTCAAAAATTCCTCAATCCCTCAATCCTCTTCCCTTTTTCCGCCTATTACTATACCTATATTTTGTGCTATAATCACCCTAAATTTTAGGCACAAACTACTTTTCATCCATAGATTCCTTGTCCCTCGAGGCAAAGAAAAGGCCAGGGTTTAGGCATGGGCGGTGCGGGACATACTGCGATGGCGCGAAGAAAGAAAAAGAAATCAAGGCAAGCTACAGGCAGAAAGCCTCAGGAAAAGGCCACTGTATTTAACCCTGTGGTGGAAAGCGCAGAGCATCTCAAAGCATGGATGAAAAAAAGCAATAAGGAGACAAAGGGCTACCATCATGGCGAACCGGATATAGAAAAGATGGAGTCCACTGAGGCTGAAATTTTCCTAAAAGCAGTGCAGGACGTCAAACCGCTCGCCAGTGCCAAGGCCGTAGTAACTCGGTATCCTGATCTCTCTTTAAGGCCTCCTCATCCTGCGCGCAATGAGGAACTAGAGGCCATGACCCATCTATGGGAGCTGGTTCATGGATCAGGTGACATGGACATTTCTTTTACCGACGAATACATAGAAGGATCTATTCGTGGCTTTGACAGAAAGCTTATGCGTCGACTAAGCAGAGGCGAGTTCCCAGTGCAAGACTACCTTGATCTTCATGGACTTACAAAACGAGAGGCTGAGGTGCGAGTTAGAGATTTTCTGCTGCGAAGCTACGGCATGGGACTCCGGTGCGTACTGATAATTCATGGCAGAGGACTGAATTCCGAAGATCATATTCCCATTCTAAAGGAAAGGATTCCAATATGGCTGAGTCGAGGCCCTGTTCGCAAATTTGTCTTGGCATTTTCAACGGCTAGACCGTATGATGGAGGTACTGGAGCCATATACATACTTCTAAGAAGGAAGAAGGACAAGCCCTTTTTGCAGGCACCGTAAAGCCGTGAAAGGATAGTTCCATGAAACTTGCGATAATTGGTCTTCCCCAATCAGGCAAATCAACCATCTTCCGTGCCCTGACAGGTGCAAGAGGTGAAGCTGGTCTTGAGGTTTTTACCAAAACCGAACCCCACTTAAGCACAGTAACCGTATATGATGAACGCGTGGATTTTTTGACCCATCTGGTTAAGCCCAAAAAGACCACATATGCCAAAGTGGAATACCTGCTGCCTGCTGAGATTGCTTCTGAAGGGGCAAAGTCGGAATCAGGTCAATGGAGTGAGATCAGGACCTGCGATGCACTATTACACGTTGTGAGAAACTTCAAGGGCCTCAGCGGAACAGAGCCTAACCCTGAACAAGACTTTTGGGCAATGGAAGAAGAAATGATACTGAGTGACCTTGCAGTGGCTGAAAAGCGCATGGAAAGGCTGGAGCTGGATATCAAGAGGGGGAAAAAGGAAGGCGTTGGGGAACTGGAACTTCTGCGGCAGTGTAAAGAGTTGCTTGAACAGGAGATCCCGCTTAGATCAAACAAGGAGCTATCGTCCAGGCCCGAACTTAGGGGATTTACTTTCTTGTCTGCCAAGCCTCAACTGATAGTCATCAATAATGACGACGAGGATGAATCTATACCCACGTGGGAAAGGGCACCTAGAGATGCTGAAATGATCGTTATTCGCGGCAGGCTGGAGATGGATATTGCCAATATGACAGAAGAAGAAGCAAAGGAGTTCCTGGAGGCATACAACATACAGGACTCAGCCCTTGATCGGACCATAGCCGCCTCTTACAAGCTTCTCGACCTTATATCTTTTTTTACGGCTGGCGAACAAGAAGTAAAGGCATGGTCTGTACCTGCAGGGACACCTGCACTTGAGGCGGCAGGCACGATTCATTCGGATATCAAAAAGGGATTCATCAGGGCAGAGGTAGTGGCATTCGAGGACCTCAAAAGGTACGGGACCTTCCAAGCAGTAAAAAAGGCGGGGGTCATGCGGCTTGAAGGCAAGGAATATATTGTCAAAGATGGCGACATAATACATTTTAGGTTTAATGTGTGAAATCCAGACGCAAGGTCCAAGGCAAAGGAAATTTTGAATGATCAATGTTGAATTATGAATGCCGAATTTCGAAAAAAGCTAAACGGTCAACCTCTAACGAACAACCAATAACTAAGGACGATTAACAATACATTACTTAACCCGGAGTTGAAGATGGACAAGATAAAAGTTGGTATCATAGGAGCAGGCGGGTATGGAGGTTGCGGTGCAATAGAGTTATTGCAAAGGCATCCCCATGCTGAGCTTACAGTTCTGATCGACAAGCAAAATGTGGGGCAAAGGATCAGCGAGATCTATCCCCACCTTCAAGGGTTTTGTGACCTTGTCATAGAATCCCCCGATTCCTCTGAGATACCTGATGATCTCGACGTGGTGTTTTTCGCAACTCCTGACGGTGTTGGCCAGCAATTTGCTCCTCAGTGGCTTAATAAGGGAGTAAGGGTGATCGATTACAGCGGTGACTTCCGTTTTAATGACCTGGAGACCTACCTGGATTACGCCTCCAGGATAGGCAGGCCAAAGGAGCATAAGTCTCCCAATCTTCTTCCCAAAACCGTTTACGGCCTAGCTGAACTTCATCGTGACGAGATCAGCAACTCGAGTCTTGTGGGAAATCCGGGATGCTTTGCAGTAAGTTGCATACTTGGACTAGCTCCTGCTGTGAAAGATAAATTGATAGAGACTGAAACCATCATTTGTGACTCCAAAACGGGCGTATCAGGGGCAGGAAAGAATCCCAATCCCATGTTCCACTACCCTGCCCGTTATGACGCCATGAATGCTTACAAAATCTCAGGCCATCAACATGTCTTTGAGATAGAGCGAGAACTCAGTCTTGTGGCAAAAAAGGACATTCGCATTACCTTTACACCACATGTGATACCTCTGTGCAGAGGAATTCTATCCACCATCTATACCCAACTCAGAGAGGGAATAACTCTGGACACGGTTATACAGAGTTATGATGGATTCTACCGGGAAGACCAATTTGTGCGTGTATTCGGCCCTGAGCAGCCTCAGATAAGCACAGCCGTAAGAGGGAGTAACTTTTGTAATCTATCGCTTAATGTTGATCAACGTACTGGTAAGCTTATCGTGGTAAGTCTGATCGATAACCTAGTCAAGGGACAGGCGGGAAGTGCGGTTCAGAACATGAACATTATGTTCGGGCTAGATGAAGGAGCAGGCCTAATTCACCCAGGGATGTATCCGTAAGCCGTTGGCTGTTTACCGTTCGGCGTTTTTCAAAATTCGTGATTCATAATTCAAAATTCTACATTCAATATTATGTTGAAAGTCTTCAGCCTTCAACCTTCAGCCTAATGCCCTATGCCCCACGCCTTACCTAATACACACCTTACGGACC
>CAZDVV010000100.1:0-7983 GCA_964508875.1 uncultured Desulfobacteraceae bacterium
GGACCATAAATTCATGGGAGTAACTCCCACCGATGGCCCCGCTGTCCGCTTCAACTGCTCTAAATTTTAGGCCACACCGGGTAAAAATACGGGTGTATGCGTCATGCATACTCTCATAGCTTCTGTTAGCCCCATCTTCGTCCACATCAAAGCTATAAGCATCTTTCATGATGAATTCACGGCACCTCATGAGCCCGAACCTGGGCCTAATCTCATCGCGGAATTTTGTCTGAATTTGGTAGAAATTGACGGGTAGTTGCTTGTAAGAGCGGATCTCTTTACGGACCAGATCCGTTATTACCTCTTCATGAGTAGGCGCCAGGCAGGCATCCCTGTTGTGTCTATCACGAAAGCGAAGAAGTTCTTTGCCGTACACATCCCATCTCCCGCTCTCTTGCCACAACTCTGCTGGTTGGACCGCAGGCATAAGCAATTCAATGGCTCCAGCTCGGTTCATCTCTTCCCTGATAATGTTTTCCACTTTTCTCAGAGATCTGAGTCCAGCGGGCAAGTATGTATAAATACCAGCCGTCAGCTTTCGGATCAGGCCAGCCCTTAGCATGAGCTGATGACTTATGACCTCTGCATCAGCGGGGACTTCTCTATAGGTCGGAATAAAGTATTTCGAATACCTCATAAAACAGGTTGTCCTCCTTTCCTAATTGATGACCACACACGAATGAAAGATCTATGTATTGCCACTCCTAGCCTGCTGGCAGATCTCTCGATCCAGAGATGGGAATTAGCCGTTATCATCCACCATAGCCTTTATCTCTTCTATTAGGGCATTGGCTAACTGATCTTCAGGGATCTTTTTGACCACCTTTCCCTTCTTAAAAAGTATACCTTGTCCCCGACCTCCGGCTATACCTATATCTGCCTCTTTTGCCTCACCCGGTCCATTTACCACGCATCCCATTATGGCCACCTTGGGAGAAGCAGAGATATTGATCAATGCTTTTTCAACTTCATGAACCAGCCGGAACAGATCAATTTCGCATCTGCCGCAGGTGGGACAGGAAATAATCTCAGGGCCTCTATGCCGCAGATCAAGGGCTCTCAAGATTTCGTAAGCTGCCCTTACCTCATCAAGGGGATCAGAGGTGAGAGAAACTCTTAATGTATCACCAATACCCCCCATTAATAGAGTGCCTATCCCTATGGCGCTCTTGATAAGACCCGGCAGAAGAGTGCCTGCCTCGGTTACCCCCAGATGAAGAGGGTAGTCGGCTTTCTGACTAAAAAGCCGATAGGCCTCAATGGTATCGCGCACGCTAGATGATTTAAGAGACACTTTGACTTCATGGAAATCCAAATCTTCCAAAAATGCCAGATGATTCAGTGCGCTTTCCACCATGGCCTGTGGTGTGGGTCCTCCGAATTTGCGCAATAGCACCTTTTCGATAGATCCCGAGTTCACACCAACCCGCAAAGAGATACCGTGTTCAGCAGCCACTTCCACAACCCTTCTCAGCCGCTTTTTGCCTCCTATATTCCCGGGGTTTATCCTTAAAGCGTCTGCTCCTGATTTTGCTGCAGCGATGGCTAATCGGTGGTCAAAGTGAATGTCGGCAATAAGGGGGATCTGAATTTCCTTCTTTATGTTCTTGATGGCCAGAGCCGCCTTTTGGTCGGGCACGGCGACGCGGATAATCTCGCAACCAGCCTCAGTAAGTCTCTGGATCTGGGCCACCGTGGCAGCCACGTCGCTCGTTTCTGTATTTGTCATTGATTGCACCGCTATGGGAGCATCTCCCCCCACGGGCACCGTCCCAACCATTATCCTTCGAGTTTTTCGTCGCTTAATAGTAATGCCCATAATCAAGAACTACAGATACTACAAGGCACGATAAATTCCTTGGCCTTTGGTGTTGTTTAATACTCAGCATACCCTAAATTGTTTGATTTAACCAGGAAGGCGTATTTCCTGTCTTTTTCGCAGGGGACAGGGATTAACAAGACCCCCTTACACCCGGATCATCATATTACACTAGTAAAGAAACATGGGTTTGCCGCCGACATGTCGAACTTTGGGGCGGTATTCCTCAACATCATAAAGTTCTCTCACGTCCACTCGTTTCTGACCCGTGGTGATGGTGCTAATGGGTATGTCTGTGTAGATACCTCTACTCAATGCGACCAGTCTCCCATAAGTCTTCTTCAAGAAAAGATCTATGGCCATGTTTGCAAAATTGACTGCAACCATAAGGTCAAGGGAGTCAGGCGGACCACTTCTCATGAGATAGGACAGCCTCTGGTTTAGAACATCCTCTCCGGTTAGTTCTTTCAAAAGTTCACCGGTCTTTTCACCTATTCCACCGAGCTTTTTGTGACCAAATGGATCAGATTCGCCAGACATCAACATATCGCCGCCGATCATCCGCGCCCCCTCTGATATGGTCACCATTGCATAATTCTTGGGGTTGGCTTTTTTGTCTTTCATAACCAAGTGGGCCAGTTTTTCAGGATCAAAAGGAACCTCTGAAATGATCGCCCTGTCCACTCCTGCAAGATAGGCCGATATAAGAGAAGTTTCTCCGCAATAACGCCCAAATAACTCGATCACGGCTATCCTTTCATGGGATCCAGCACAAGTTCGGAGAGCATGGATGAAGCTGACACCTCTGGTGACGGCAGTGGAAAAACCAATACAATAGTCAGTACCAAATACGTCATTATCCATGGTTTTGGGTATGGCAATAACCGGAAAACCTTCCCTCGAGAGCCTTTCGGCGAAGCTTAACGTGTCATCTCCTCCTATGGGTATTATGGCGTCTACTTCAAGAGCTTGAAGGTTATTGAGTACGTGATCGGTAAAATCCACGATATCTTCTTCCGTGTGGAAGCGATCTCTTAAGAAATCTGGCGCGTCCTTTTTGCGAGTTGCGCTGGGATTTGTCCTGGATGTGTGGAGATATGTGCCCCCATACCTGTCAATTGTTCTAACCTCTGGTGGCAGAAGCTCGCTAAAACATCTAGCGGCGCTTGCTGGATCATGGGGGTTGTACTCTAACAGCCCCGCCCATCCTCGACGGATACCAAGGATCCTCAGACCTTCACTATTGCCGCGGTAGACCAACGTCTTTATGCAAGCGTTGAGACCAGGGACATCGCCACCCCCGGTTAAAATGGCAATGGTTGGTTTTTTACGGCTCATAGGCTCCTTTTCCTCCGCCATAGCTTATCGATTCTACAAATTGTCTAGTTTCAAAACTAATCAAAACCTCATGGAGTGTCAAGAAAGATGATTCAGAGGTGCAAGGGGGGGGTGAATGCCGCGTGGGTTTTTCATTGACAACAAGTAGGGAAAAGGTATGGTTACTTATCCTTTAAATTTCTATCGAAAGAGTGATAGTCTAGAATAGAAAATACAGAAAAGGAGGCGTTTGATGGCGGTATCAGCAAGAATACAGGAGTCCATAAAGAGGTCATCATGGATACGTAAAATGTTTGAGGAAGGGAAGCTCAGAAAAGAGAAATACGGCGAAAAAAACGTCTTTGATTTCAGTCTGGGTAATCCGGACCTTGAACCCCCTGTTTCATTCAAGAAGGTCCTGAGGGAGTTAATAGAGGATGATACCCCTGGTCTTCATGGCTATATGCCAAATGCAGGATTTGTGCAAACCCGCCAAGCCGTGGCCGAGTACCTCAATTCATACAACAATGCCAAATTTGGCCCTGATGAGATTGTCATGAGTGTGGGTGCTGGTGGAGCGCTAAACGTTATTCTTAAAACCATACTCAACCCGGGCGAAGAAGTGATAATACCCAAGCCATATTTTGTTGAGTATAATTTTTACCTTGACAACCATCAGGGGATACCGAGGCTTGTACCTACAAAACCTGATTTTTCTTTAGACATTGATGCCATTGAAAATGCGATCAACGAGAAGACAAGGGCGGTATTGATCAATTCTCCCAACAATCCTACGGGCCGAATTTACAGCCAGGAGGAACTGCAGTCTCTGGGTGATCTACTCAGGCATTACAGCCAAAAGAGGGGGCATACAATTTATCTCATATCCGATGAGCCTTATAGAAATATTGTGTACGACGGCATAACCGTACCCAGCGTATTTGATGTATATAATGAGACCTTTGTTGCTACATCATTTTCCAAGGACCTTTCCTTGCCGGGGGAAAGGATCGGGTACGCTGCTGTGCACCCCGACGTATCAGACAAAGAGATGGTAATTGACGGAATGGTGCTGTCTAATAGGACCTTAGGCTATGTCAATGCACCTGCTCTGATGCAAAGGGCCATAGCCAGGCTGCTGAACGAAAGGGTGGATGTTGGGATTTACCAGAAGAGAAGGGACATGCTTTGTGAGGCCTTTGAATCCTTCGGCTATGAGTTTGCCAAGCCTGAAGGGGCATTCTATCTCTTTCCCAAAACGCCTATTGAGGATGACGTGGAATTCGTAAGGGAACTTCAAGAGCAAAACATATTAACCGTGCCCGGAAGTGGGTTTGGGGGACCAGGTCATTTCAGAATTGCATATTGTGTGAGTGACGAGGTTATAGAAAAGGCTCTCCCAGGGTTTGAAAAGGCCATTAAAGCGGTGAGAGGGTGAGACCCATTGGCTTGCTCGTCATAGACAAAGCCACAGGAGGGGCAAGATGTACTCCAAGGTATTATCGCTGAGATTTCCCAAAAAACTGGTCAATGAGCCGGTGGTTTCCAATCTAGTACAAAAGTTCGATTTATCCTTTAACATCCTCAAGGCCACAATATACCCGAGGAAAGAAGGGCTTTTGGTGCTTGAGCTCAGGGGACAAAGAAAAAACTTCCAAAAGGGCCTCCGATATTTAAGGAGCATTGGGGTCAAGGTTGAAAGCATTGCTCAAGACATAAAGCGGGACGAAACACTTTGTTTTCATTGTGGGGCCTGTACGGCTGTGTGCCCGACAGGAGCGCTTTACATAAAAAGGCCAGAGATGGAGGTCTTGTTTGATCATGAAAAGTGCAGTGCCTGTGAGGTATGTGTGATTGCTTGTCCAGCCCATGCCATGAGGGTGAGGTTTAATAGGAGTTTGCTCTATTGAAAAGCCCCTGTGCCCGCCTCTAGAACCGCAGAATGGTGAATTACGAATATCGAATGTTGAAGTAAACACTTCATCATTCTGCGGTTCATTGTTCGATATTCGATATTTGTCCAAATAAATGCCTTATTGTTATTAGGTTATTTCAAAGGGTGATGCAAGTGAGGACATTCAAAATATTCACCCTTGGCTGCAAGGTAAACCAGTGGGAATCTGCATTCCTTCGAACCGCCCTTAAAGACCGGGGTTGGAAGGAGGCAGAAGAGGGCAGAGCATGTGAGGTTGCCATTGTTAACACATGTATTGTGACACAAACGGCCTCGCATCAATCAAGGCAGGCAATCAGGCGGTTCATACGGGAAAACCCGGGTGCCGTCGTAGTTGCTGCAGGGTGCTACGCCCAGGTTTACCCGGAGGAGCTGGGCGCAATAGAAGGGCTCAGCCTGATAGTGGGGAATACACTGAAACCTGCCTTGCCTGAATTGTTGATCAAGGGAGTTTCGGGGAATGGGCCTCAATATCTTGTAGACCCTTTCAAGGACCGTAAACCGCTTGAGCCACTGCGTGTAAGAGACTTTGCAGAAAGGACCAGAGCGTTTTTAAAGATACAGGACGGATGTGAGGCCTACTGCAGCTATTGCATAGTTCCTCGGGCAAGGGGCCCGTATAGGAGCCTTGCAGCGCATTATGTGCTACGGGAGCTGGAGCATCTTGCTATGCAAGGTTACAGAGAGGTGGTCCTGACAGGTATTCATCTCGGCAAATACGGTGCAGACTTGCACCCCCGGACCAATCTGGTGGACCTGCTTCGGCAGATCGGGGCAGAGAGGCTGCCCCTTAGGATAAGACTGAGTTCACTTGAGCCCGGCGAGATAGATGATGCATTGGTGGAAATGGTCGCCACTGAACCGTGGCTTTGCAGGCACTTTCACGTGCCGCTTCAAAGTGGAGATGCAAAGGTTTTGAAGGCCATGAGTAGAACTTACGCCCCCAAGGACTACGAGGCCCTCATACTTAAGATCAAGGAAAAAGTGCCCCTTGCCGCCATAGGGGCAGATGTGATGGTGGGATTTCCTGTTGAAGGGGAAAGGGAATTTGCTAATACCTTTAATCTGGTAAAAGACTTGCCTGTATCCTATCTTCATGTTTTCCCCTTTTCACCAAGGAAAGGTACCCCGGCAGAAAAACTGGGAAGCCGGGTTCCTCCTGGGGTAGTGAAGCAGCGCGCAAAAGCCATGAGGGAGCTTGGCTTGATCAAGAGATCGGAGTTTTGGAATTCATGCCTTGGCAAAGAGTTCGAGATCCTGGTGCACGCACGGGAGAAAGTAGATTCATTGATTGTCAGGGGACTAACGGACAACTACATAAGTGTCCGATTTCCCTCGGACCGCAGGCCGGGGGAGCTTGTTAAATTGGTGCTGGATGAAAAATGGCTGTCCAAGGACACGGGCCCGAGTACCTTTCATCCCTAGCAAACAGCTATGAATTGGAAACCTGGGCCACTGTTCTTGCTGCCTGCTTTAACAACCGTTGCTTTGTCTTGAACAGTTTGGAGCTCAGGCTCACATGATAAGTGTGTGGGTTGTGGAAGCGCTTGTAGGCGTCATCAAGGCGTTCAAGGCTGGCCAGGGTGTGTTCTCTGATTCTGTGCAAGGATGGGCACTCGTAAACCAGTTCGCCATTTTGGAACACTGGCACGAGCAGTTCCTCGGTGGTAAAGTGGCGGGGATATTTCTTGAATACATGAGCGAACATGGGATGATATACCCGGAATGCCCGGCCGCGGGGCAGGTCTTCCTCCTCTAGAAACAGCACGTCTCCCCGCATTTGCCCGTGCCTGTCGAACACCCGCACCAGCTTCTTGACACCCGGGTTTGTAATTTTCTCCGGGTTGTCTGATCTCTTTATCTTGGGCACCATCTTTCTCCCGTTTTCATCAAGGGCGGTGAGTTTATAGACCCCGCCCAATGCCGGTGTTGAGTACGAGGTAACCAGGCGTGTACCAACACCCCAAAGGTCTATTCTCGCGCCCTGGCGCTTTAGGCTTTCTATGATCCATTCGTCAAGATCACTGGAAGCAACTATTGCTGCATCTTCAAACCCGGCCTGGTCAAGCATCTTTCTGGCTTCCTTGCTAAGGTAGGCGAGGTCACCGCTGTCAAGTCGGATCCCTTTGAGCCGATAACCCTTTTTTTCCAGTTCTTTACCCACCTTGATGGCATTGGGTACACCGCTTCGCAGCGTGTCATAGGTGTCCACCAGCAGGACACATGAATCAGGATAAACCCTTGCATAGGCGCGAAAGGCCTCCAGTTCGCTAGGGAAGCTTTCCACCCAGGAGTGGGCATGGGTACCCCTTATGGGGATACCGTATATCTGGCCTGCCAACACGTTGGAAGTGCCCTCAATTCCCCCTACGTAGGCCGCCCTTGAGGCCATCAGTGCACCATCCGGTCCATGGGCCCGCCTGAGTCCGAAATCAACCACCGGATCTCCCTGGGCCGCATGCCGGATACGCGCAGCCTTTGTGGCAATGAGTGTCTGGAAGTTCATTATGTTAAGGAGGGTGGTTTCTATAAGCTGGGCTTCGGGCAAGGGCGCGGTTACCCGAATAAGGGGCTCGTGTGGAAACACGACCGTACCTTCCGGTACAGCCCAGATGTGACCGGTGAACTTGAAGCCCTTCAAATACGAGAGGAATTCTTTGGAAAAAAGTCCTGTGCGCTCCAGGTAGGCCAGATCCTTTTGGGTAAAATGCAAAGTCTTGATGTAGCGGATCATGTCCTCAAGCCCGGCGAGTATGCAAAATCCGCCTTGGTCTGGAATCTTCCTGAAAAAATAGTCGAAGTTGGCCCACTGGTCCACCTTGCCTTCCTTGACGTATCCACCCACCATCGTGAGCTGGTAAAGATCAGTGAGCAGTGCCCATTTTGTCCACAT
>CAZDVV010000101.1:0-7861 GCA_964508875.1 uncultured Desulfobacteraceae bacterium
CTGGTCTTATTGGGGGTGGCCAGAACCCCAAGCCGGGGGAGGTAAGCCTCGCTCACAACGGCGTTCTATTTTTGGACGAACTTCCAGAGTTCCGCAAGAACGTGCTAGAGGTTTTGCGCCAGCCAATAGAGGACGGAAAGGTGACCATTGCCAGGGCCAATTCGAGGGTGACATACCCAGCAAATTTCATGCTGATTGCAGCTATGAATCCATGCCCATGCGGTTTCCTTGGGGATTCGAAGAAGGAGTGCAGGTGTACACTGCTTCAGATACAACGATACAGGTCAAAAATTTCGGGTCCTCTGATGGATCGCATTGATATTCACATTGAAGTGCCTGCGGTGGCCTATAAGGAGCTGGCCAGGGATGGGGATGGAGCGAATTCTGCAGACATGTTGGAAAAGGTTGTAATGGCAAGGAAGATACAGGCCGAGAGATTTAAGGGTAAGACAATCCATACCAATGCCAGAATGAGCAGCAGACAGATCAGAGAGTTCTGTAAGATCGACACCAAATCGCAGGAGCTACTGGAAAAAGCGATGGACAAATTTGGATTCAGCGCAAGGGCCCACTCGCGGATATTGAAAATCGCAAGAACGATTGCAGACTTGGACTCTAGTGTCGAGATTCAACCTTTCCACGTAGCAGAGGCAATTCAATACAGGAGCTTGGATAGGAGGCTTTCATTGTGAGAGCACGCTTGACAGCCTTCACCCATTATAGGAAAGCCAGATATGCCTCCCAATAGACCACCAAGGCCAAGATCACCGCATAAAATGCAAAAAGTAAGTTGGCAGGGAGCCTGAGTTTCGGGCCGAATAGAGTTTCGCTGGCGAGAACAATAAAAATAGTTGCAGTGGTGAGAAAATACTTCACAGCAAAGAAGACTAGGTGACTGTGTCCGAGATAATATGAAAGTATGGGGTTGAGCTCAGTAGCCCCTTTTTGCACGAGATGGATAGTAAAAAAGGAGTCCATGAGGGTTAGGATTACAATAGCAAACACCGCCGCAATTCTGCCCTTACTGTATTGTGTTCTTTCACCTGGCATGTTTGTTCCCTTTCAATAGTGTCGAAAGCATTATATGGCAAGATTGGTACCAATTGCGATAAAAAAAATAATTTATGATATTTCAGACTGTTCCACGAGCACTTTGATCCCAGAAGGTGAAATAGTAGAAAATTTTTTCACAATGATTGGAGATTCTTTTACTAACAGGTAGTATTTTTTTTCATACTCAATGTTGCAAATGCACAACACTTTGAAGGGTACTGGTTGATTTGAAACGGGCTCAGAGGTAAGTTTATAATTCAGGAGGTCAAGATCCGCAATACAATCCGTTCGGGGGGGTTAGGTGAGAAGACCTTTTAAGTGGTTGATTATTTTCCTGCTTATCGTGGGTGTGCTTTTGTGCGCTGGTGGAGCTGCCTTATGGTATCTGTGGTCCAGCAACCTCCCTTACATAGGTATCCTAGAAGACTATAACCCACCTACAATTTCTGTGATTTACAGTAGTGATGGCCAGATCATCGGGCGCTTTTGGGAAGAGAAGCGGATTGTCGTTCCGCTGGAACGAATCCCCAAACACGTGATTCATGCCTTTGTAGCTGCTGAAGATGCGCGTTTTTTTGAACATAGAGGCATAGATGTCATTGGAATATTCCGAGCCCTAATCAAGAACATTACTGCGAGAAAGATAGAGCAGGGCGGAAGTACTATCACCCAGCAAGTCACAAGGTCTCTGCTTCTCAAGAATACCAAACGTACTTATCGAAGAAAGGCGCGCGAAGCCCTCTTATCCATACAGATAGAGAAGAACTTCTCAAAGGACCGCATCTTGTTTCTGTATCTGAATCAGATTTACCTTGGTCATGGGGCCTATGGCGTAGAAGCTGCTGCCAGGACTTACTTTGGTAAATCCGTGCAAGAGCTTGATCTGGCTGAGGCTGCGCTTTTGGCTGGCTTACCCCAGGCACCTGCGAGGTATTCGCCTGTGACCCATTTCGAGAGGGCAAAGACAAGGCAGCGATATGTACTGCAGAGAATGCGGGAAGAGGGCTATATAACAAAAGATCAGGAAATAAAGGCCTATCGCGAGCCACTAAAAATCATTGGAAAGGAAGAAGACTATTACCGAAGGGCACCGTATTTCACTGAGTATGTTCGTCAATATTTGGTCAGGAAATATGGTAAAGAACGCCTATACAGGGGTGGACTGCGGGTTTACACCACAGTGAATCTGCAAATGCAAAAGGCTGCCCAGGATGCCTTGCAGAAAGGCCTGGCAGAGCTGGATAAAAGAGAAGGCTACCGTGGTCCCATAAGGCACATAGAAGAATCTGAGCTCCCTTCTTACAAGGAAAGGATGCTTAGTGACCTGCCGCCGTCTGAACTGAAGCCAGGGAGCACGCTAGAGGCATTGGTGGAAGGCGTTGATGATAAACGGCAAAGAGCCGAGTTATGGATATTCGGCGAAAGAGGGATACTGCCTTTTTCGGGGATGGAATGGGCTAGGAAGCCAGATCCAGAGTTACCTTATTATAAGGCTAAGGTGAAAAAAATTTCGGAGGTGCTAACACCAGGAGACGTCATCCTTGTAAAAATAAGGGCAAAGGCGCGCCCCCCCTTTTCCTGGATTGTATCTCTCGAGCAAGAACCCCAAGTTCAGGGGGCCTTGCTGTGCATGGAGCCTGATACGGGCAAGGTCAGGGCAATGGTAGGGGGCAGGGACTTTTCTGTGAGCCAGTTTAACCGTGCAATCCAGGCAAGGCGTCAGCCAGGCTCTGCCTTCAAACCTATTATTTACGCGGCTGCCCTTGACAAGGGCATGAGTCCAGCAGATGTAATCGTGGACGCTCCCTTCGTTTCAGACAATGGAAATGATGAAAGGGTATGGAAGCCCAGAAATTACAAAGGGAGATTTTTTGGCCCCACGATCCTTAGAACTGCACTGGCCAAATCAAGGAATGTGATAACTGTGAAGATTTTGAGGAAGATAGGGATAGACTATGTGATCTCCTATGCAAGACTGCTGGGCATAAAGTCTCCCTTGAGTGCAGATCTGTCATTGGCTCTCGGCTCTTCTGGGCTTTCTTTGCTGGAACTTACCCGGGCCTACTGTGTGTTTGCCAGCCAAGGGTTCTTGCCCAGGCCTATCTTTGTGGAAAGGGTATTGGACAGAAACGGTCAGGTAATTGAAGAGAATCAATCAGAGGCCGAACAGGTGATTTCACCCCAGACCGCCTATGTTATGACTGATCTGCTTAAGGCAGTGGTCCAAGAGGGAACGGGTTGGAGGGTTAAGGCCCTTCACAGGCCTGTTGCCGGAAAAACAGGTACTACAAACGACTTGAGAGACGCGTGGTTTATGGGATATACCCCCCAGCTCGCCACCGGCGTGTGGGTGGGCTATGATGACAGGACTCCTATGGGTAAAGGGGAAACAGGTTCTCGGGCGGCCAGCCCCATTTGGCTTTATTTTATGAAACAGGTGTTGAAAAGCATGCCCGTGGAAGATTTTCCAGTGCCCGAGGGTGTGGTCTTTGCCAAGATAGATGCCAAGACAGGTCTTCTGGCGAGCCCGTATTCAAAAAAGACGGTATTCCAGGCATTCCGAGAAGGAACAGAGCCCAAGAAATACACTCCCAAACCTGCCGCGCCAAGGACGGGCCAGTTTCTTTTGTATGACATGGAAGGAGGCTCCTAGGGTGTGGTCCAACTGAGATTTCTGTCCCAGTAGTCCTTCCATACCTGGGCGGCATAGGGGGAGTGAAATAAGGGGAATTTGCTAGGCCAAATCTTTCATTTTCTGGAGCTGATCAACAGAAAGCACTTTGTCAATATCCAATAATATCTTAACCTTTCCGTCCATCTTTGCCATCCCCAAGATATATTCAGTGTCTACTTGGGCCCCAAAGGACGGAGTCTCTTGGATTTCTTCAGCCCTAATGTTTAGGACCTCTGATACCGAATCCACTACCAAACCCATGGTAATCGTGGAATCTGTTGAATTGACCTCCACCACTATTATGCATGTCCGTTCATCATACTCCAAGGGTTCCATACCAAACTTCAGACGCAGGTCCATGATAGGTATAACTTTTCCTCGCAAGTTAATCACTCCCTTGACATAATGGGGGGCCTTGGGCACTGGCGTTATGGGCATCAGGCCAATTATCTCCTTCACCTTGAGGATGCCGATGCCGTATTCCTCTCCTGCTAATGTGAAGGTGAGGTATTTGCCAGCCAAATCGGCAAAGGGCTGTTGTGCAGATTCAAAAGCTCCCGTGGCATGATCCATGATTCAGCCTCCTATGAAACTATGTTACTTGTCGATGGAGATAAAATTCAAGAATCATGCCAGGGGCAGAACCATGGGGAAAATGGGCACAACGCCAGGCTATACACAGCAAAGGAGTAACTTACCAGGCAAGCTAGGCACACGATCCAATTCATGAGTTATATACAGCGGGGATAAAAGGACGCCAAACGTCACTATTTTGACTATTTTCCTTCTAGATCTTTAACACCCTGGTATATGGTATCGAATAATTCGCGGATGTCTTGCTTTTCTATGCAAGAAAAGGCAACCCTTAGATCGCTTTTACCAATGGAAATCAGGCCAACACCGTATTTATCAAGCAAGTGGACCCTGAGCGCCTCTGCTTCCACAGTCTTTAACTTAAGACACATGAAGTAGCCTGAATTGAACGGATAGGCCTCCCAGGCCCCTGAATACTTGGGATCGGAAAGCACCTTCTTGATCTCCTTGGCCCTCTCCATGAGGATCTCGTATTTTTCCCTTTTCTGTTGCTCATATTCGGGGTCTTTCATTGCATTCAAAATGATCTCCTGGCTCAGGTGAGAGGCGTTGGATATGGATCCTCGGACTGCACCGGCGGTCTTCTTTTCAAGGGCTTCATACACTGGACGAATTGGCCCCTCTGTCCAGCAACCATAAGTAATAAAACCTACCCGCAGACCCCAAACGTAGTCCTCTTTTGTGGCACCGTCTAGTTTTATCGCCACAATCCTCGGATCTAATCCAACCAGTTGAGAGAACAGAGATTCCTTTAGCACATTATCCTCATAAAAAAGGCCGAAATAGGCTTCGTCAGTTATGGCAAGAACATTTACGCCTTTGGACGCGATTTCTGCCAGAATTTCAGCAATAGCCTTTCCTTCGTCTGGGGAAATGGTATAACCTGTAGGGTTGTTAGGGAAATTTAGGATAGTGGTGATCTTGCCGTTTTCCTCAGCTTCTGATTCCAAAACATGCTTGAATCCCTCCAGGTTAAACTTTCCTTCAGCATCAAATAGGGGGTAATTGACAATCTGTGCGCCTTTCCTGACGGCAAGAATCATGTTGTAATTGCCCCACATCTTGTCTGGAAGCACTATTATATCCTGTGGGTCTATCCACACGTCAGCTACCACACTCAGACCGTGGGTTACACCATTGCTCACTATAGGCAGGCTGATTTCCTTACCTTCTAGCGAAGGGTTCTTTCTGATTAGTGATTGTTGCCATGCCTGTCGTAGGCCAGGAATGCCAAACGACGGGGCATAGCTCAGGGCCTGTTCTGGCTCTAGTCCACGTATGGAAGACATGATAGATTTTAGATGCATGGTTCGGCCCTTTTCAGTTGCCATCCCTATGGTGGCGTTAAAACGGTGGGCCTTTTCCTTTGCCTCTGCGCTTTGAGACAATATACCTTTAGGGAAAAACAGGGATTTGCCAACCTGAGAAAGCATCTGGTATATGTGGACGTTACTGTCCCTGATAGTTTCGTTGAGCTCTTTTGCAATGGGATTCATAGGCTTTACTCCTCAGTACCTTGATTTTTGCTCAGATCTCTTTTTCTCTGAAGAAAATGGGCATTTCTTATAAAGCACTGAGTCCTCTTGTCAAGTAAAACCCTCAAACCGTTTATGCTTGACTTGGGGCTTCCTCTCCATTTATATATCAACGGGCCTAAAGGGATATTAAGAAAGGAGAAGGATATGAGGGATGTGGTAATAGTTAGCGCATGCAGGACGCCCATAGGTGACTTTGGTGGGTCATTAAGTACTGTTTCTGCGACTGATCTGGGAGCACTGGTAATCAACGAGGCCATATCAAGGGCCGGGATCAGCAAAGAAGATGTTGATGAAGTGATTATGGGCTGCGTGTTGCCACATGGCCTGGGCCAGAATCCTGCGAGACAGTCCATGATTCGAGCCGGTCTTCCATGGGATGTGGGGGCTATTACAGTGAACAAAGTCTGTGGTTCGGGCCTCAAGGCCACTATGCTGGGGGCCCAGGCAATCAAGTGCGGAGATGCAGATGTGGTGGTAGCTGGGGGCCAGGAAAACATGAACTTGTGCCCATATATGCTGGAAAAGGCCCGTACTGGATACCGCATGAACAATGGGGTGCTGATAGATGGCATGGTGCACGATGGATTATGGGACCACGTGAACGATTTTCACATGGGGATGAGTGCTGAATTGGTCGCTGACAAATATGGAGTAACCCGAGAGGATATGGATGAATTCGCACTCAGGTCCTATGAAAAGGCTTGGAAAGCCATAGAGCAGGGTAAATTCAAGGAAGAGATTGTGCCTGTGATGGTTCCCCAGCGGAAGGGGGATCCCAAGGTTTTTGACACGGATGAAATACCGCTCAGAAAACCCAAGACCAGTGCTGAGGCGCTGGCACGGCTCCGACCCGCCTTCAAAAAGGATGGGAGGGTCACCGCTGGCAATGCCTCTAAGATAAGTGACGGGGCCTCGGCAGTTGTACTGATGGCAAGGGAAAAGGCCCAGGCCTTAGGATGCAAGCCCCTTGTGAGGGTTGGCGCCCAAGGCTCTGCGGGCATTGATATGAAATACGTTTTGGTTGCGCCCATATACTCCATTCCAAAGGTACTAGAGAAGGACGGCCTCAAGGTCGAGGACGTGGATCTCCATGAGATTAATGAGGCATTTAGTTCCTCTTCTGTTGCAATCAATCGGGAACTGGGGCTTAACCCCGACAAGGTAAATGTACATGGAGGTGCCGTGGCACTGGGTCATCCCATAGGCGCCAGCGGGGCCCGGGTGCTTACCACCTTGATCTATGCCATGAAGGAAAAAGGGGCAGAAGTAGGGCAGGCCACCCTTTGTTTGGGTGGTGGGGAAGCGGTTACCCTTGTGGTGTATAATGAATGAGGCGTAAAGCGTCGGGCATGGGGGCTATGGTGTAAGATACATGGTGCAGGAGTGAAAGGAAAAATGAATTTAGAATATCGAATGTCGAATGATGAAGTTCCAGTGGTGGTAGACGGTGAACAGTGAACGGAAACGGTGAACCTTAGGTAAGAAACTGCCCCGTGGTGGGGCAAAAAAATAACAAAGGAGAGGAAGCTATGCGGGAAGTAGTAATCGTTTCGGGAGCGAGAACCCCAGTGGGTTCTTTTGGAGGTAGCTTGAAGGATACCCCGGTAGTGAAATTGGGAGCTATTGTACTGAAAGAGACCCTAAAAAAGGTCAACCTGAGGCCTCAGGCGAGCGAGGAGCTAGTGGGATTTGACCCTGATGGCATAAAGGGCAGAGGTATGATCGATCTGGAAAAGGAGGCCTATGACTATGATGACAGTGCCCAGCCTATTCAAATTGATGAGGTGATAATGGGAAATGTGGTGGGTGCTGGTCAGGGCCAGAATGTTTCTAGACAGGCAATGATTCGCGCGGGGATATCAAAAGAAACACCAGCATTCACGGTTAACAAGGTGTGTGCTTCTGGAATGAAAGCCGTGGCACTAGCGACTCAGGCTATCAGGGCAGGAGAGGCAGATGTTGTGCTAGCAGGAGGGATGGAAAATATGAGCATGATCCCTTA
>CAZDVV010000102.1:0-7754 GCA_964508875.1 uncultured Desulfobacteraceae bacterium
TACCAGGGTATCTAATCCTGTTTGCTCCCCACGCTTTCGGGCCTCAGCGTCAGTATCGGTCCAGAGAGTCGCCTTCGCCACGGGTGTTCCTCCCAATATCTACGAATTTCACCTCTACACTGGGAATTCCACTCTCCTCTCCCGTACTCAAGGATGGCAGTATCAAGTGCACTTCCGGGGTTAAGCCCCGGGCTTTCACACCTGACTTGCCAAACCGCCTACACCCGCTTTACGCCCAGTAATTCCGAACAACGCTTGCACCCTCCGTATTACCGCGGCTGCTGGCACGGAGTTAGCCGGTGCTTCCTCTGGCGGTACCATCAGATCCTACTGCTGTTCACAGCAGGACTTTTTTCCCACCTGACAGAGCTTTACAACCCGAAGGCCTTCTTCACTCACGCGGCGTTGCTGCGTCAGGGTTTCCCCCATTGCGCAAAATTCCTCACTGCTGCCTCCCGTAGGAGTCTGGCCCGTGTTTCAGTGCCAGTGTGGCTGATCATCCTCTCAGACCAGCTACCCATCGTCGCCTTGGTAGGCCGTTACCCTACCAACAAGCTAATGGGACGCGGGCCCATCCCTGAACGGCAACTTCCATGGAGAGGTCACCTTTCATCCCAGAAACCACAGCTTCTAGGACATTATCCGGTATTAGCAACGCTTTCGCGAAGTTATCCCAGATTCAGGGGTAGGTTACCCACGCGTTACTCACCCGTTCGCCACTTTACTCCCCCGAGCAAGCCCGGGGTTTCTCGTTCGACTTGCATGTGTTAGGCACGCCGCCAGCGTTCGTTCTGAGCCAGGATCAAACTCTCCACTTAAAGGATAAAAGGCTCTATCGCCTTTATTTGTTTTCCTGAGCCTGCAGCGGCACCACTATTTAGTTTTCAAAGAGCAAAAGCTATCTTTATTTTATGTTTCACCCCACTAGGTGTCAAGCTCTTTGTGTGGGGGTTCCGTTACGAGGACAAGCTTTATTTATACTTACTCCCAAATGTGAAGTCAACACCTTTTTTAACTTTTTTGGGGTCAAGACTTCTGTTCAAAGAACCTTCTTATATTATTTACGATAAACTCTATCTCCCCATTTGTCAATTCGGGAAAGATAGGCAGAGCCAAAGTTTTTTCGCTGGCCTCAACCGAAACAGGAAAATCCCCCGGCCTATAACCCAAATAGTTGAAACATTCCTGCATGTGCAATGGAACTGGGTAATATACCTCAGTCCCTATTCCCTGTTGTCTCAAAAATTCTCTGAGCTCATTTCTGCGCTCTTTCACTTTTATGACAAACTGATTATAGGTATGTCTTTTTTCTTTTTCGATAGGCAATTCTATATACCTACCTTCTAGGCCAGCCTCAATAAAATAGTCCCTATAAAGTTGTGCATTTCTTTGCCGACCCTCGGTCCATTCGTCCAAGTATCGTAGTTTCACTTTCAAAATCGCTGCTTGCAAGGCATCGAGCCTGAAATTCCCTCCAATAATTTTATGATAATACTTTGGCTTGGCACCATGAACCCTTAGGCTTTTGAGGCGTTCATATACATTTTCATTATTTGTGGTCACCATGCCCCCGTCACCAAACGCCCCTAGATTCTTTGATGGGAAAAAGGAAAAACAGCCATAGTCTCCCATCGAGCCTGCTCGGCGCACTTGTCCATTAGAGAATTCATACTCTGCACCTATGGCCTGTGCCGCGTCCTCAATTACCACAAGGTTGTGCTGTTGGGCTATGCCTCCTATGGACTCCATGTCTGCGCACTGCCCGTAAAGGTGCACAGGGATAATGGCCTTAAGCCTGTCTCTTTCAGCTTCCTTCAGACTTAAGATGCTATTTCCTATAAGTGATGGATCCAGATTGTAGGTCTTCGGATGAATATCCACAAATACAGGTCTAGCGCCAATTCTTGCAATGGCTCCAGCGGTGGCAAAAAAGGTATATGGTGTTGTGAGCACCAGATCACCATGTCTTAACCCAGCAGCCATTAGGGAAATGAGGAGGGCATCGGTACCAGACGATACCCCCACAGCATATTTACACTGACAGTATTCGGCAATTCTGGCTTCCAGTTCCTCCACTTGAGGCCCTAATATAAATCTCTGTTCTTTGAAGACCCCAAGAGTTGCCTCAACAATCTCCTTCTCCAACGGTTCATATTGTCTCTTGAGATCCAACAATGGAACTTTCAAAGTCATCCTCCTGTATCAGTTTTCTCGCGTCATTGTGAAGCTGATATTCCCTTTATCTGAGAGAATATGTTCCAAGTTTTCAAGAGTTGCAAGGCGTGTCGGACCTGATTATCTCTTTCGATTAGTTCCTTGGCCTTGTTATCTATTTTATGTCCTTTTTCCTCTACTTTGGTTTCTGATCGTTCCTCTTTCTTCACCTCTCCTGGCATATGCCTCTCAAGATCCTCCTCCCTAAGGAACCGTTTTTTCTTCTTTTTCTCCTTTTCTTTCTCCGAAGGGACAAAAGGGAGCTCTATATCCGGCTGGATCCCGCTCAATTGAATAGATCGGCCACTTGGGGTGTAATATCGGGCTGTGGTAAGCCGAAGGGCTGATCCGTCTGAAAGGGGGAGGATTGTCTGGACAGAGCCTTTACCAAATGTTCTTGTACCCAAGATCACAGCCCTCTTGTTGTCCTTTAACGCGCCAGCTACAATTTCCGCGGCACTAGCACTTCCGCCATTCACCAAGACAATAATGGGATAATTTCTAGAGCCGTCATTCCTATGAGCTTTGGCCACTATGTCTTGAGAGTGCTTTCGACCCTTTGTCGTAACAATGATCCCCGAATCCAAGAAATAATCAGAGACCTCAATTGCCTGAGATAAAAGTCCCCCAGGGTTATTTCTGAGGTCGAAAATTAGTCCCTTAAGTTTGGTCTTCTTTTCCAGCTTCCCTATTGCTGCGGCAAGGTCTTTGGCAGTCTTGCTCTGAAATGTGGATATGCGTACATATCCGATGCCTGGTTCCAACAACAAGGCCCTTACACTCTTAAGAGGAATCACATCCCTTGTAATGGAAAACACCAAGGGTTTCTTTTCCCCTTCGCGCATGATTGTAAGTTTTACCTTGGTGCCCTTAGGCCCTCGGATTCGTTTGACCGCATCCATAAGTGTCATATCCTTAGTGGACTTGTCTTCAATGCGAATTATTTTGTCCCCAGCTTTAAGACCGGCCTTATATGCTGGCGTTCCCTCTATTGGGGAAACAACAGTAAGTACATTGTCTTTTATGGTAATCTCGATACCGATGCCAGTGAAGCTGCCTTTGGTCTCCAGCATAAGCTCCCGGTACTCATCCTTGGTCATGAAAGATGAGTGGGGATCAAGACTCTGAACCATCCCCTTTACCGCACCATATATAAGCTTTTTCGGATCTTGAGGCTCCACATAATTCTCTTGTATCTGCCTTAACACTTCCGTGAATATCTCAAGATCAGGATATGGCTCCTCGGTGCCGGCCGTTACCGCTCTTTGTCCACCATTAAGAAATACGGCTCCCAAAACAAAGCTACAAAGCATTATTGAGTATATGAACATCCTTATTTTGTTTGGCTTCATACCTTCACCTCGAAATTTACTATTACCGGCTGGTCTATACATCTGTACTTAATGTAAAAGTTGTTAAATGTTACCCCTTTGTGTGCTCGAAATAAACCCAAACGCACGATTTCCTGCTTTTTGGCTTTGCCAGTGCTACTCAGCCCCTGATCTTTAACCACCTTAGGGGATCGAGGTTCTTCCCCCCTTTCCTAATCTCAAAATACAGACAAGGGCCTATCCCATTCCTGACCGAACCAACCTCCCCTATGACATCACCTTGTTTTACTATATCCCCCTCGTACTTTTCCCTTTTTGAAAGCAGCGCCGAGATGCTGAAAAACCTGGACCCATGATTGATTATGATCACCTGACCGTATCCCTTCAAACGCCCTGAGAACTCGACCCTGCCGGGCAAAATCGCTCGCACCTGGTCACCTTCTTTTGCCCTTATAAATATTCCTTTACTCAGATGAACCCTCTTGGATCGAAATAGCCTTTTACCTCTAACCACTGTGCCAAGAAGTGGTACCTGAAGTTTCCCCCTGAGAGTTGAGATATTGGTGATCTCTATGGGGCCGCTATCCTTGCGGTCCTCAACCTCAACTATGGATTTGTCTAATCTAGAACCAACTGATTCCAGCTCCCTGAGGGCTGTCTTATAGAATTCCTTTTCTTCGTGAATTCTCATTAGTTGAATAACCTTTTTCTCAACTTCCGCCTTCAATGCCGCCAGGCCGCTTTGTTCTTTTCTCACTATTGCATCGGTCTTACTTAGATCTTGCTTTACCTTTTCAAATTTTTTGTTAACGTCGTATTCTTGAGTGAAGATCTTCTCTAATAGCCTCCTATCTTCCGCCATAATTCTCCCCAGGTACTTGGTGCGACGACGAAACTCATCTAAGTCTTTTGCAGTGGAAAGGGCTCTCATATAACCCCTTCTAGCATATTTGTAAAGGTATACTAATCGTTCACTAAGCCTACGTTCCAACTCCATCTTCTGGCTTTGCAGTTCGCTTAAGGCTCTTGCAAGTTTCTTGGATTTATTCTCCAAAACGGAAATATTCTTTTGAATATTCTTTATCTCTTCTCTCTTGCTGTTGATCTCCTGTTCAAGCTGGGCAAGTTTTTCTAAGAGGCCCTTTTCCCTGAAATCGAAGACCTCCAGTTTTTTCATCTCCTCATGAAGTTGTTGTTTGGCCCACCTTTCACCACGCGCTGTTGAGGGTCTACCAGTTTCAATTGTTTCCTCTGCAAGGCCTGCTAGACTCAATAGAACCAACACCATTGGTACCACAAATATACCCACCAGTTTCCATGTCTTCCTGGTAACTCTTTTGCTGACACTATCGCACACCGATTGTATCCTTAGCTTCTTGCTACCTCAAAAAAACGGCCTACGGCAATGAGACTCCCTATAGCTCCCACAATGAAGCTCAACACAATTATTCCCGCGAGGAATGCCCATGGAATGAACTCCAGTTTTATTGCGGCGAGGTTGAGAAGAGTGGTCTTCTTGGCAGAGAAGAGCACAAAGGCGAGGTAAAGGCCCCCCAGCGCAACTAACGCTGCTAGTATCCCTTGGATCATGCCCTCAATAAGAAAAGGTGTCTTTATGAACCAATCTGTGGCACCCACAAGTTTTAATATCTCTATTTCATCCTTCCTAGAATAGATTGTAAGCTTTATAGTATTTGTGACAACAAACAGTGCCCCTAGTGCCAAAAGCCCCCCCACTACAAACCCTATCACCTTCACCATGCCGAGAACATCCTTAAATCTTCTTATCCAGGCTTCACTGTATTGTACCTCCTCCACCCCATCAAGTTTCTCTATTCGTTTAGCTAGTTCCTTGAGCCCTATCACCTGGTTCTCGTCTGCCTTAATTTCCACCTCAAACGAGGCTGGAAGCGGGTTTGTGGCGAGGTTAGAAAGAAGCTTGGACTGTGGACCCAACGCCTCTTTAAATTCTTCGAAGGCCTTTTCCTTTGAAACATGCTCATATGTGAGGACACACTCCTGGTTCTTGATGAACCGCTCGATCCTCTCCAGGCCCTCCTTTCCGAGGCCTTCCTCGAGGTATATTGACATGTTCATTGAGCCACCCCAGCGTTGGATCCATCCATAAACATTTACATACAAGAGGATAAACACGCCCAAAATAAGAATGGAAATGGCCATGGTGCTGAGCCCTATAAAGTGTATTAAGCGATTGTTCTTGATATTAGCTATTGCTTGCCTGAGAAAGTATACAAAATGCCTCACGGCTGCACATCTCCTATTATCTGGCCATACTGCAACAAAATTTTCCTTTGCGCGGTGGAATCCAAAAGCTCTCTACTATGAGTGGCAACAACAACGGTGGTGCCTTTCATGTGAATGGTTCTGAAAAGAAGCATTATCTCCTTAGTAAGATCAGGGTCCAGATTCCCCGTGGGCTCGTCAGCAAGCAACAACATAGGATTCTTAACAATTGCGCGGGCTATGGCCACCCTTTGCTGTTCCCCACCGGACAGTTGCAGGGGAAAAAGTGTTTCCTTCTTCTCGAGGCCTAAGGATCTTAGAGTCTGATGTGTCTTTTTTCTTACGTAAGCTGGGCGTTCTCCCATGACTTCCAGGGACAAAGCAACGTTTTGAAAAACTGTTTTATTAGGGAGCAGCTTAAAGTCCTGAAAGACAAAGCCAATCTTTCTTCTTAGAAGATCAAGCCTTTTCCTGCTTATTCTGCCAAGGTTTATACCATCAATAAGGATATGACCACTGCTGGGCCTTTCAGCACCAAAGATCAGCCTCAAAAGGGTCGTTTTCCCAGCCCCACTTGGGCCAGTAATAAAAGCAAATTCTCCTTTCCTGACATGTAGATTGATATCCCTCAGCGCAACGTTTCCTCCGAAAACCTTCCTCACATGGAACATGCGAATCATTGCAGTAAATCCTTCGAGCCAGGAACAATGGCCATTAGTATTACTCAGAGAACTACGGATCAGGCTGTTCCTGACTTAGTAGAACCATCCTTTCCTTGGCAGCATCTTCTCTGCGTTTGTCCCATACGGCCCATTGCTCTTTAAGCCTTCCCAGTTCTGCCTCAATTTCAGCGATACTTTCGTCCTCTCTCATATCCGGCGCAGATCTCAGCCGTTCCAAGATAGCCTTCTTTTGTCTAACCTGGTCCTTAATCTTTCCTAACTCTGCCAGCGCCTCCTGTTCTTTCCTTGTAGGAATCTCCACCTTTCCCGGACATGAGTGGACCGGAAAATCCATCTTGTCTTCATCGTGTCCCATGCTCACCTTTCCTGGAAATTTATTGATATGCGAGCCCTAGGCCTCGTTCGTGGACATTCGCAAACCTAACACTTGTCTCTCTCCAGGGAGAGAGGTAAGGTGATCTTCCTTCAAGGCGGGAGATTACCATTTAGAAAAATGTTTTTCCAGAATGAAATTGCCAAACTATGAACTTGACCAGTGGAAAATGCGCCCTTATTATGAATTGCCCCATCTATAAATAGGTAACAGATAATGGAAAAGCTGCACCAAGCGTCATACTTGGCAGGGCAATTAAAGGCTAGAGGGAATCCAAATAGGAGGACGTTTACATGAAAATATTTGAAGGCCTGGATGCCTTTCTTTGGATGAATCCAACTACCAACAACTGCAACACTTACCTTATAAGAAATGGCAAGAACATTCTCATAGATCCTGGACATCACCATCTATTTAGCCATGTCCTTGACAATCTATCCCTCCTGTCTATGTCCTTAGAAGATATTGACATGGTGGTAGTCACACACGGTCATCCTGATCACCTGGAAGGGGTAAGGCGGTTTGCTGGTACCTCTGCTTTCATAGCCATCGGGGAAACAGAATTCGACTTCATAAGACAGGTGGCCCCTCACTACGGGGAGGCCCTCGGGATACCAAATTTTGAGCCTCAAATCCTGCTCCGTGAGGGAGATCTGGAAATAGATGGTATAGTGCTTCAGATTATTTCCACTCCTGGACATTCTCCAGGTTCAATCTGCTTGTATTGGCCTGAAAAGAAGGTCCTCTTCACAGGAGATGTAATCTTCAATGGCGGGATTGGAAGAACTGATCTTCCTGGTGGTAATGGGGAACAATTGAAGGCCAGCATTAGGAAGCTATCTAAGCTGGATATTGATTACGTGCTTCCCGGTCATGGGGAGATAATAATTGGATCAGACCAGGTAAAGG
>CAZDVV010000103.1:0-7727 GCA_964508875.1 uncultured Desulfobacteraceae bacterium
GCTCCCGAATAAAGTTGGTCATTATCCTGTCAACACCGCTGTGACCGGAGGTGGCCAGGAATATGGCCAATTTCTTAGACAAGATCCAAGGCCTCCAGGTATCTTCGGGCGCAAAGGCCTGCTTCATAGCGGGATGCTCCGGACCTGATGAAATCAGGATCAAGGGGCTGGAGGAGGGCACGGTACATGGCATCCGCCATGGTCCTGTGGTCGCCGACAGGCACCAGGTGACCGTATTTACCATTTTCTAGGATCTCGCGGGGCCCACTTCTGCAATCTGTAGCCACACATGAAATCCCAAGGGCCATGGCTTCTATAAGGGCGTTAGGAAGACCCTCCCAGACAGATGAGAGCACGAAAAGGTCAGCTCTGGCAAGGAAAGCATACGGGTTGTCCGTATGACCATAAAGATCTACCGAGGCGGTGAGGCCAAGCTGATCTATGAGGGCCGCCAGTGAGATGCGTTCCTTTCCTTCCCCTAGAATTAGAAGCCTAGCATTGATTTTTTTCTTGAGTTCACAGAAGGCCCTGATAAGGGTTGTAAAATCTTTCTGTCTGGCAAGCCTTCCTATCCCTAAGACGACGGGAGCTTCCTTCCTGTTTAACCAAGGATGTTCTGGATTTGCTTTTGCTTGTTCATATAAAAAAGCTGAAACGGTTCCGTTAGGGATGACTGGAATGTTTTCTATGGGGATTCCCGTATTGTGGGCAATGTCTTCGGCAACGTTGACATGATTTGCAATTATCATGTCGGCCCGTGTGTAGCAGTACCTGATTGATGCGGCCCGAAGCATCCTTTTTACCAGTGCTCGCCTTTTCAATGCCGTGGTGAGGGGCATTCCTACCCTGAAAACCACCTTGGATCTTGCCTTATAAAAAGTCTTGGCTAATGTTATCGCCCTGTTTCCCGGCTCCCTGACCGAGATCATTGCCTTTGGCTGGGATTCCTTAATGTAGTAAGACAAATGCCTTGCGCGTTTGATTAGCCCCCCATCGGGCAATTTGACCGTTCTTATGGATGGATGAACATATTTTTTTTCGGGAACCCTAGTGTTGTGTAACAAGAGGTGGATCCTGTAACCCAAACATGCCATTTCATTCATTAGGCTTATCAACGTGAGGCTTATTCCTCCGGGTCCACCCCTAAATCCGTAAAAAGAAATATCCGGTCTCAATTTATTGTTGCTATTTTCTAATACGCTAACCATCTATTGCTCTCAAGTTTCCAAGCCGAAGGGGTCAGTTTTGCTCCCGGAGATACCTAGGCGGCGCTTTTGATGGATGATAAATGGCAAAAAGTCAAAAAGGCCCTCTCCGCTTCTTTCTCTCTAGAGCCAGCTCCAAATAATTGCAATGTATTTTTGAGTTTGATTAGCCACAAGGGTATCAGGGGTTTTAGCACAATGATGAAGTTCGACGATACCACTAACATACTACACATGTGTCATCAAATGGCAATTGATTTCCCTGCAGAAGCTAAGAAGAAAGTTCAGATATGATGAGTGAGATGATTTTCCGCGCCCTCACCTCCCAGCTGAATTTTGGGGCTTCTTGACGCAGGGCATGTGCCAGCTTCATGGCTAGGTGAGTATCTGCCTTCAATCTCTTGACTGCTGTGATCCATTCCTGGATATTATCTGGTTCTACCAACAGAGCGTTCACTTCGTGTTTCAAAACTTCTCTTAATGAGGGTAGGTTGCTTGCAATGACGGGTCTGCCGGCAGCCATAGCTTCGAATAACTTTAAAGGACTCATAACATTACTAGTTGCCAGGTTTTTTTGGTAAGGCAAGAGAACTATTTCAGAGGTATCGTATAACCTGGGGATGTCTCTGTGAGGAACAGGGGAAAGGAGTTTCACAAATCTATTGGGGATGAAGTCTTTGTCTTTTTCCCCTACGAGGAGGACTTTTCCCAAGTTTTCCCTTGCAATGCTTTTCAGGATTTCGAGTCCTCGATTGCTTCCAATCCGTCCCGCATGAAGGATTCTAGGAAAGGCGAGCCTGGAAACATCCAGAGGTGATACGCTTTGGAATGCTTTTATATTGACCCCACATGGATTGACCAAGATTCTTTCCTTTCTGGCACCTCTCTTCTTGAGTTCCTCTGCGGCAGAGGTGCTGATAGGAAGAATCCACTTGATAAATCCCTTGTTGTAATTGTCAATGATCTGTTGCAGCAGGTTTTTCTCTTGGAGCCTTCTTATTTCATGAAGTTCGAGGTAATGGGCAAGCTCTGCGCGCGACAATGCCACGCTTACTTCTGGAGAACGGGTGTAGATAGCATCTGCCTCCTTGAGTATGGACCGATGGAGTCTGATAAATGGCCATATTTTCCAGCGGCTATGCAATGATTGAGCAGGCTTGACACTAATGGGAGTGGTGATACTCAGCTCGTCCAATCTCTGCTGTATCGTGATTCCTTTTTTCCAAGGGGGAAGAAAAAGTGTGACTGCAGCTCCCAGACTATCCATAGCCGAGACCGTATGAAGAGTCTGGATGAGATTTGCACGGTTCCGATGCAGCCGGGTTCTTCCAATATATACGATCCGAGGTCTCTTTCCAGTTGGCTCCAATTTATAAATCTACTCCATTTACATTTAGCCCGTCATCAGGCCACCGAAGGGAGCAAAAGAGTACTCTGATCGACGCCCCCGCTCAACCGCTGTTTGGAGATAGTATTTTCACCACTTGTCTCTCCCTCAATGAGAGGCCCAACAAAGGGCCAAGGAGGCCAAGATAGACATAAACGCCTTTATTGGAAAAGCAGCTACTTGCTACACCGTCCACAGCGAAGAAAAAGACCAATGCCATTCCTAAAACAGAGGCCCACGCTCTTTCGGACGATTTTTCAGTCTCTTTGTAGCATGTGAGGAAAGTCCTAAAGGGTATGTAAAGAGCCCCCGTCAAGAACCCAAATAATCCAATGATGCCAGATCGCGCCAAGACGTCAATATAAGAATTGTGCAGCCTGCTCCAAGTTAAATTCCCTGGAAGCTTCTTGGCCTTCACAAGTTCTTTCATATCATTTTCAATATCTCCGAGCCCAGTTCCGATAAAAGGATGCTTTTTCCAAATAAGAAGCCCCCCCTGGGCCAAATGCATCCTTACATGCACCGAAGAAGCCTCAAAATCATAATGGCCAGAAAGATACTGTAAAGGCTCGTTGGCCAGCCTGGGTATTTGCTTCCGCCAGTAAGGGGAGAAGTAGACGAGAGAAGATATGAGAACCGCCAAGATCAAGACGGAGGCACCTACCGCCCGGAGTCTTTTTTTGAAAGAAACGGTGTCGGTGCACTTCCAGGCCAAGAAAAGGCCGGTGGCCACAAAGGCCAATAGTGCGCCGCGGGATCCCGAAGAAAGGCCCCCGCAAACGCCGAGAACGAAGGGCAGTACCAAGGTGAACTTCAACATGGTCCTCATGGGAACTCTCAATATGGCGACCAGTATGATAAGGGCACTGACAAAACCGATTTCACCGTATCTGTTTTGGTTCAGGTAGCCCGCAAGGCCCACCCTTGTCACCCCGGAGAAGATCATTTGGTGCAGGGAGTAATATGCCATGGTTAATGAGCTAACAACTGCCCCCCCTATTACCCACTTTTCCACGGCAGCTCTGGTTCTGGCCACAAAAATGATCACGGGAATGACAAAGAGAAATCGGTAATACCTGCCGAAGTACCAGTCCCCTGTGTGCCAGTTGCTTGTATTTATGAGACTCAGAGCAGCACTGAGCACATAAAAAAGGAATCCATAGCTCAACCGTTTTATCAAAGGCCATGGGAGGTTCCTATTTTTCATCAATGGAAAAAGCAATGAAAGGGCCACCATAAGGTGGAATAATGTTGTCAGGGCGCCTCTTTGAACGGCCGAAATAGAGATAAAAAGAAAAAGGGACACTAAGAAAGAAATTTCTGCCCCCGAGCGAAGTCTATCCGTTATGTTTCCTTGTTCCATTTGATTCACTATCCTTGTCTCTGAGCGAAGGCTTTAATAAATTACTTTTTGAATATTTTCAATGAATAAATCCCTTAGATTCGGGTGGAAGCCAGCAAGGCCACTAGATTTTACCTTGTCAGATTCCTTTGAGGGCGTTTAGGTAAACGCGCACATATTGGTCAATGACCAGCGTCCATTCGTGCCCAAGAGCCCATTTCTTTGCCTTTTCTCCCATACGCTTTCTGAGCGCAGGGTCTCTTAGCAGACGGACCATTGCTTCATAAGCCTTTTGATGGTTATTTGGAGGTACAAGTATACCAGTTACACCGTCCTTTATTGCGTCAGGCACTCCCCCAGATTTAGTTCCTACTACTGGTTTCCCATACGCATTGGCTTCCAAGTACACAAGGCCGAATCCTTCGAACTGCCCTTTAAAATCTTCTTCGGGAAGGAGCACAAAAATGTCACATCTTTGATAGGCTTTCTTCAGAACGGAGTCTGACACCTTTCCCATAAATGTAACTTTTTCCAAGACTCCCAGTTTATGCGCAAATTCCTTATAGGAAGAAAGCTTTCCCGCACCAATGATGACCAACCTACAATTCTGATCAACCTGCAAAACCTTTTTGAAGGCTCGCAAGAGAGTAGGCAATCCCTTTCGTGGCTTTAGGGCTCCCACCGAAAGAATAATTTTCTCTTTCTTGTCAAAAGCAGGGTCTGGACCAGATAGAAGTGATTCTGGATTACTACAAAAGCTGGATAGGTTAACCCCGTTGTTTATAACGGTCACCGGTAGCTCGGTTTTAAAGGCGTTTTGAACCTTTTCAGCCGTATACCGGCTTACGGAAATGAGAAATCTAGCCCTAGCTAAAGCTGACCTAAACAACAATTTATCTGGGACACGCTCAAGGGGCTTTACCGCATAAGTTCCGTGTAATGTTATTCCGTAAGGGAGACCAGATCTCTTGGAACAAAAACGCGCAAGCGGCCCGTAGGGAAATTCCACGAGGCTGTGGACAATCTTCTCTTGTACATGGATCCTGCGGGATGCATACCACAGAGAAAATCCCCTAAATATTTTTCCTTTTATTGACAAGAAAAAGGGAGGAAGGTCGTATGTGATACACTCACTAAAAGCCACCTTTTTCACAAGCTCATGATTTTTAGGGAGGTGGAGCTGGAAACGTATCCCAAGGCGATAAAGGGCAGAGCATACTTCCAGTGTATAACGACCCCACCCTGTATGCCTACTCAGCTCACAAGAAAAAAGCGCCAAACTTAGGTTTCTCTTCAATGATTTGTTTAATGAAGCGGGGACCTTGTTCAAGACGTAACCTCACCAAATTTTGCTCCGCCCTCTCTTAGGCGCAGATAAATAATGGCTTCTTATTCCTAGCTGGAAAGAGCTATGTAAATTTCCATGTACGAGGATGCCATCCGATCTATTGAAAAGAACTCCCTTACCAGTTTGTTACCTGAAGCGCCAAGTCTTCTGGCTAGGCTGGGGTCCTTTAGGATATCTATAATAGCGTGCGCTAGATGCTCTGTGTCTCCCGGAGTCACTAGGAAACCATTTTTGTTTTGGATGACCACTTCTGGAATACCTCCCGCACTAAAAGCGACGATTGGAATACCTGCCGCCGAACCCTCCAGAAGGGACACTCCCAAACCTTCCATAGTTGCAGGATGCACTAGGATATCAAGGCACGGAAGGATCCGATGGAGGTCATCACGAAAACCAGGAAATACAACATTATTTCTTATCCCCTTGTCAATACATAATCTTTCGATATGTTCCCTCAGCGGGCCTTTGCCGAAAAAGATGAAGTGGACCTTGTGGTAGAGTGCGAGAATTTCGGGTATGATTTCCACGAGATAGCGATGACCCTTCCGTGGGATGAATTGAGCGATCATTCCAACTGTTTTGTGGTCTGGAGGAATTGAGAACTCTCGGCAAAACCAAGACCTATTGCAGGGACCTGAGTATTTCTCAACATCCACTGCACTATGGATGCAGACAATTTTCTCCGAGGGGATACCTTCTAATAAAAGTATTCTCTTTATACCTTCTGAGATGGTAATTACCTTTTCAAAAAGGCTATACTTGGTTCTCGCCAGGAAGGGGATTTCAGGGTTGTCAACTCGTCTTGTGATGATAGCCTTGGTATTGGTGAGTCGGGCAGCCACCCCTCCCCAAAGATCTGCCCCTCGCCGGCTATGAACATGGACAATGTGAGGCCGCTCTTTGCGGATGATCTTTAGAAACCAAAGAAGGTGGCGGGGATCGGCCTCTCCTAATACAGGTAACTCATAGATTTTCCCAAATTCTGAGGCACTTTTTGCAATTGCACTTTCCTTGGTACAGGCTAGGACATTGTGGTATCCTTCCTCTTTCAGACCCCTCATCAAATAAAGGACCTGAAGCGCGCCGCCATACATATGGCGCCCCATTTCTATGTGCATTATGCGCAGACTATTCATGAGCTTAACACCTTGTTTGCTGCCTCTATAACCTCTTCTACCTGTATCTTAGCCATACATTGAAAGGTTCCGTTGCACGTAGGACTCCGCTTACACGGTGAGCAGTCCAATTTGTGGTAGAGAACTACAAAGTTATGTGTGTGGGTGTGGAGGTACGGACATGTGGCTCCGAAAAGGGCCACGGTTGGCACATCAAAGGCAGCTCCCATATGGGTAAGTCCAGTATCAACTCCAACCATAAGGGATGCCCCTTTTACAATGGCCATGGCCTCACCCAGTGTTGTTTGCCCTGCAAGGTTAATAGCAGCACCTTTTGATGACTCAGCTATTTTGTCTCCACTGTCGCGATCTCCGGTGCCACCCATTAGTACACTGGGTAGAGAAAACTGGTTCTGAAATTTGATAGCAAGTTGAGCCCACCTGTCATTGAACCAATGTTTCTGGGGGCGAGTAGTAAAAGGACACAACAGGACATAGGATCCTCGCACCTCTTTTTCGATAAGTTTTCCCCTATAGGTCTCCATACAGTCCTTGGGCACCACGAGGTAGGGTCGGAACGATGCTTTTGGGATAAGTCCGATTTTTCGGACCATATGAAGATACTCAGAGCTCATTTTCTTGTCACTTGGTCCCCGAGAGATCACCCGTGTCATAAGAAATAATCCCGGTTCCTTGGACTCAAATCCAATCCTCTCTTTTGCACCTGAGAGCCAGGCCAAGATTCGGCTCCTAAGTAGTCCTTGTGCCTCCAGCGCCAGATCAAATTCGCTAAAATGCATTTTTTTTCTAAAATCCAGGATGTCTCTGAGCAAATGGACAAATCGTCCAGATTTCCACTGCTCCTTCCAGTGCTTCTTATTCCACGTCAGTATTTCATCTACCATCGGGTGAGCACGGAGCAGGTCCACCAACGAGTCCTCCAGAAGCCATGTAATATGGGCATTAGGATAGGCGGTTTTGAGGACAGATAACATGGGCGAGGCCATTACTACATCCCCAATGGAGCTAGGACGAATTATCAATATCCTCATGTTTCCCATTTTTCTCGCGGGTCAAAGGCAATAACAACTAAATTTTATTTTCCCTAATCAACGGCGATATCGGCCTTTGCGGTTTATCAACTCTTCATACATCCCAAGGTACTTACCAACAACAGTCTCTTTGCTGTGGTCTCTTCGCAAACTTTGAAGTCCCGCGGTCCCCAGTTCCCGCCATGTTTTCTCACCAGCTTCGATAAGATAGAGCAGCTTTTCACCTAGAGCTACTGGTTCTCCAATAGGGGCCAATAATCCATTACTGCCATCTTGAA
>CAZDVV010000104.1:0-3601 GCA_964508875.1 uncultured Desulfobacteraceae bacterium
TGGGCCGCCCACATCTGATTTTGGCCCACTTCTGTTGTGATTATGGCTTTACCTTTAGTGAGCTCATGGAGGGTTTCTATCACATACTGGGGTTTAATACTCTCTCCCTGTTTATACGCAAGAGGTTTGGTAGCCTTCCACTCATCTATTTGGGTCAACCATTCCTCTCTTTCAGACAGCCCCCATGAGAGGCCCTCTTCCTCCATCACTTCATTAAGCAACTTCAGGCTTATCTTGCAATCACCCACCACCGGCACGGTCACGGGGACATTTTTGCGTATTGATGTAGGGTCAATATCAATATGAATAATGTTAGCTTGCCTAGCAAAAGAATCTGTTCGCCCTGTTACGCGGTCATCAAAACGAGCCCCGATAGCGATAAGGAGATCGCACGCACCTGTGCACATATTTGCCCTGTATGTTCCGTGCATACCGAGCATACCAAGCCACAAACGCTCATGGCTTGCCGGAAAGGCCCCCAGCCCCATGAGAGTTGTGGTGACAGGCGCGCTGATTCGCAGTGCAAATTCCGTGAGTTCTTGCGAGGCTCCTGAAAGGATCACTCCTCCGCCTGCAAGGATCATCGGCCTCTGAGATCTCTTTATGAGTTCTACAGCCCTGCGCAGTTGTTTCATGTTTGGTTTATAGGTGGGCTGATAAGATCTCGGCTTGACCTCCTTGGGGCCGTCATAAATGGTGCTTTGCGCCATTATGTCCTTGGGCAGGTCCACCAGCACGGGACCAGGTCTTCCGGATCTAGCCAGATAAAAGGCTTCTCTTATAACCCGTGTAAGTTCATTTACTGAAGTCACTAAATAGTTATGTTTTGTGACAGGTCTTGTAATGCCCACAATATCAACCTCTTGAAAGGCATCATTCCCGATAAGAGCCGTTGGAACCTGTCCCGTAAACACCACTACCGGAACCGAATCCATATATGCAGAGGCAATACCCGTTACAGTGTTCGTGGCCCCAGGCCCGGAAGTCACCAAACACACACCAACTCGTCCAGAGGCCCGGGCAAATCCATCTGCCGCGTGAACAGCTCCCTGCTCGTGACGCACAAGGATATGGCGAATATTTGATCTAGCTAGATGATGATATAAATCAATTACCGCGCCACCGGGATAACCAAAGATAGTGTCTACACCTTGCTCCTCTAGACATCGGATAAGAACCTCAGCACCGCTCATCTTCTGGGGTTCGGAATGCTCGCGACTAAACAATAGGTTTTCGGTGGCCAGATTTGTACCTCTCATAATTTCCTCCCTTCCTTGATATACTGCACTAATCCTCCAGCCTTAACCAGCTTCATCATCAAATGGGGTATCATCTCGGTCTGCAGCCTAGTACCATCACTGGTCTCAATGATTCCATTGTCCAAATCCAGTGCAACTTCAGCACTGTCAGCCAACTTCTCATAAGCATCTGTACACAGGACAACTGGAAGTCCAATATTAAAGGCGTTTCTATAAAATATACGAGCGAAGCTCGCAGCCACTACCGCTCCTATACCCAATGTCTTGAGGGCAAGTGGGGCGTGCTCTCTGGATGACCCACAGCCAAAGTTTACTCCGGCCACCACGATATCACCTTCTTTCACGTTTTTTCCAAACTCTGGCCTTTCGTCCTCAAAGCAATGTTTTGAGAAGACTTGGGGATCAGCATTATTCAAGAATCTAGCGGGAATAATCAGATCCGTGTCCACATGGTCACCGAATTTCCAAACTTTACCTCTTATAATCATTAGCCCTCCAAAGTAGTTCTACATTCACCGTTCGTTGTTAAAAGTCATGAGTGATCTAGAGTGCCTACTTCTAGCTTTTCCTCACTCCTGACTTCTGGCCCCTATCTCCTGCCTTCTTTTTTATAGCTCCTCAGGTGAGCCGATCCTGCCAAGCACTGCTGATGCAGCAGCAATGGCTGGATTACACAGATAGACCTCACTGCCAGGGTGTCCCATCCTCCCTTTGAAATTTCTATTGGAGGTAGAAACAGCCACTTCTCCATCGGCAAGTATCCCCATATGTCCCCCAAGGCATGGGCCACAGCACGGGGGCCCTATTACTGCTCCTGCACCCAAGAAATCAGCAATCAGACCCTCCTCCAAAGCCTCGGCGTACACTTGCGGGGAACCAGGAATCACGATCAGCCTGGTACCCTTTGACACCTTGCGGCCTTTAATAACCCGGGCTGCTGATCTGAGGTCCTCAAGTCTTCCATTGGTACACGAACCAATAAAAACCTGATCTATCCTTATCCCATTGAGGCTCGATATGCCTTTGACATTGTCAGGAGAATGGGGCATAGCCACCTGTGGCTCCATGTGGGTTGCATCAATTGTCACTACCTTTTCATATTCCGCATCCTCATCACTGGCATAGAATTGACCCTCTCGCCGAGATCTCTCAGTGATGTATTGTCGAGTCACTCCATCAGGCGCAAAGATCCCGTTTTTTGCGCCGCACTCAACCGCCATGTTTGCCATTGTAAACCTCTGGCTCATGGACAATCCTTCTACTACCTCTCCAGCAAATTCTATGGCCTTGTAAACCGCACCTGACACACCAATACGGCCAAGGGTGGCAAGTATCAGATCTTTTCCCTGTACCCACCTAGGAATATTTCCAACATATCGGACCTTTATTGATTGGGGGACACGTAGCCATATTCTGCCTGTAGCCATCACCACCCCAAGATCAGTGCTCCCCACCCCTGTAGAAAAGGCTCCAAGAGCGCCGTATGTACATGTATGACTGTCCGCACCAATCACCAAGTCCCCAGGGACGACGAGCCCCTTCTCAGGTACAATCACATGCTCAATCCCCGTCTCTCCGAGATCGAAAAAATGCTCGATTCCCATTTCCTTCGTAAAATCAGCCATAACTTTGACTTGTTGAGCAGACTCGATGTCTTTGTTAGGGATAAAGTGATCTTGAATCAAGGCCACTTTCTTAGGGTCAAAAATCTCCGATGCACCAAGGTTGCGAAATACCTCTATAGCAAGAGGAGCAGTAATATCATTTGCGAGCGCAAGATCCACGTCCACTTCCACAAATTCCCCTGCTTTGACCTCATCTATTTTCGCATGAGCTGCTATAATCTTTTCAGTAATTGTCATTCCCATAGGTTACCTTTCCTTTCACACCAATAGCTATATCCGTTCACACTACTGTATCTTTTGCCAAAAAAGCGGGGTTGCGCTTTAGATACTCTAAGCGGTTTAATCCGTTCACATAGGCCTTTGCGCTAGCGGTTATAATGTCTGGATCAGCCCCTTTGCCCAAGGCTACAAGCCCGTTTTCCTGCAGCCGCACCGTAACCTCTCCTTGGGCATCCATACCTCCAGTAATGGCATTGACCGTAAAACGCAGCAACTTTGCCTTGCTTCCAACCAGTTTAGAAATGGTGTTAAATGCTGCATCGATGGGACCCACACCAAAGCCAGCGCCCTGCTTCTCCTCACCTTTTACTTTGAGTTTCACCGTAGCCGTAGGTACCGCAACCGTGCCACTTACCACATTTAGATAAACCAGTTGATACTCTTCGTTGGACCTCAGCACCTCTTCTCCAATAAGAGCCTCTATATCCTCATCTAGGA
>CAZDVV010000104.1:3701-7705 GCA_964508875.1 uncultured Desulfobacteraceae bacterium
CCTGTGATCATGGAAACCAAACGGCTCGTTGGATAAATCTCTGATGTACGGATACCAGTTGTAAGCCCGGTAAGGTCCTTGCGAGTGAAAAGGGCCATGGCCACCTCTTCCAAAGAAGTGTTTCCCGCCCTCTCACCAATACCATTTATTGTAACCTCAGCTTGGCGTGCACCTGCCCTCAACCCAGCAAGAGTGTTTGCAGTAGCTAAACCTAAGTCATTGTGGCAATGGACACTCATTATAGCCTTGTGAATGTTGGGGGTATGAGTTTGGATATAACGCACGAGTTCATAAAACTCCTCAGGCAAAGTATAGCCGACCGTATCGGGCAAATTTACAGTCGTAGCCCCTGCCTCAATTACCGCCTCAAACACCTTACATAGAAAATCCCTGTCACTTCTAGTACCATCTTCTGTGGAAAATTCCACATCATTAGTGAATCTTTTCGCATATTTCACGGCCTCCACCGCTTCTTTGAGCACCTCCTCACGGCTCATTTTCAACTTGTGCCGCAGGTGAATATCAGAAGTAGCTACAAAGACGTGGATCCTAGGCCTAGCAGCATCACAAACAGCTCCCCACGCCTGATCAATATCATCTTTTGAAGTCCTGGCAAGGGCTGCTATCCCGACATTTCGCACCTTTTGTGCAATCATTTTTACCGATTCAAAGTCCCCGGGAGACGAGGCAGGAAATCCCGCCTCTATCACATCCACCCCAAGTTTTTCAAGCTGCCTTGCCAAACGCAGTTTTTCTGCAGCGTTCATACTAGCTCCAGGGGACTGCTCCCCATCTCTCAGTGTTGTGTCAAATACAATTACTCTCTCACTCATTGGACGACCTCCTATTAATCAGTTTTTGCAAGACACTATCCAAAACCACCACTGGAGGTTATCCATTGAGCATTGGCCGCGGATCCCGCTTTGTTTGCGGATCCGCGGCGTCAGCCTCACTCCTTCTGTCTCCAATCTGCTTCATATGAGTTTCCTCTTTGTTTTTTCCGTTCAATGTCTTCGAAAGTTTATATTGGACACTATCAACAAGTGCCTGCCAACTTGCCTCTATGATATTTTCCGATACTCCAACTGTAGTCCAAATCTCTTTTGAATCCCTGGACTCTATTTGAACTCTGACTTTTGCAGCAGTGCCATCACTTCCGTCAATCACACGGACCTTGAAATCCACTAATCCCATTTCTGCAATCTCAGGATAGAACTTGGTCAAGGCCTTTCTCAGTGCATTGTCTAAGGCATTGACAGGGCCGTCGCCCTCTGCCGCCGTTATTTCATAATCATCTCCAACGGATATCTTAATGGTAGCCTGTGAGGTACTTGGACCAGAGCGGTTTTTCTCTATGCTTACTCTCAAGGACTCCAGCTTGAAAGGTTCTTCAAATTGTCCTGTGACTTTCTTGATAAGCAACTCCAAGGAGCCTTCTGCCGCCTCAAAGCGATAGCCCTGATCCTCTAGTCGCTTGATCTCCTCCACGATCTTCCGGCTGGTATATCCATTGCCCCCCAGTTTGATGCCGAACTCTTGTGTCTTATACTCAATATTGCTTTTTCCAGAGAGATCTGAAACCAATACCCTTCGACGGTTTCCTACAGCAGCAGGGTCAATATGTTCATATGCGGCAGGCTCTTTCATAATAGCGCTCACATGAACACCACCTTTATGAGCAAAGGCGCTCTTGCCAACAAACGCACGGTCATTCATGGGCGGAATATTTGCCACCTCACTTACATACCTGGACAGTTCCGTGAGGCGTCTTAGGTTTTCCGGTTCAATGCATTCATATCCCATCTTTAGCTGTAGATTGCCGATTACCGAGATAAGATCGGCATTACCACATCGCTCTCCATACCCATTGATCGTCCCCTGTACCATTGAGGCCCCTGCCTCAACGGCGGCCAGACAGTTTGCCAATGCCAATCCGCAGTCATCATGCGTATGTATTCCCATAGGGATTTCAAGTTGGGAAATAACCTCCTGCGTTATCTCCTTAATCTCAGCCGGCATGCTTCCTCCGTTTGTATCGCACAGAACAATAAAGTCCGCCCCGCTCTCAACAGCTGCCCTCACGGTATCCATGGCATGAGTTTGATTATGCTTGTATCCATCAAAGAAGTGCTCTGCGTCATATATCACTTCTCTTCCCTGGCGTTTGAGATACGCCACGGTATCCTTTATCATTCGACAATTCTCCTCTAAAGAGACCCCTAAAATCCGAGAGGCGTGAAGATCCCAGCTCTTGCCAAAGACAGTGACAACGGGCGTCTCTGTTCTCAGAAGCGCATGGATATTGTTGTCCTTTTCCACCGACCTATCCGGCCTGCGTGTGCTCCCAAAGGCCGTGATCTTGCTATGCTGGAAGTTCACATTTTTGACCATCTCAAAAAATCGAGCATCCTTGGGATTTGAACCAGGCCAACCTCCCTCAATATAGTGAATTCCAAAAGAATCCAACTTCTTCGCGATGCGAAGTTTGTCCTCAGCTGATAGACTTACCTGCTCACCTTGGGTGCCATCGCGCAACGTGGTATCATAAAGGAGGATTGTCTTAGACATCTCAGAACACTCCTTGTTGGATGTTTTTCGTCTTTAGCCAAAAAAAATCCGTTATCAGGTCGGGCCTGATAACGGATTTTTTGTTGTCTATTGAGAACCGAAAGCTATGTCATTATCAGGCCCGGGCGTTTAAGCCTCCCAAGCAATACCAAAAGCAGCAAGGATATAATTATCCCTGCTGCGCTGATAATGACGATAATGTTGTTATAAATAACTTTCGGCATTCTTTGCTTTATTCCTTTTTTTGAGTCCCTGATTGCGTAATCGGTAATAGGATAATTTGCATAAAATATATTTGTCAACGTTTTTTTTACATTCACCAAGAATCTGATAATATCAGGCCCCAACCAGGAAACCTCAGTCACTCATTCCTTGATACTCCATCGCTAATGGAGTATCTTACCTACTGGAGTTAGGTCATCACATATGAATCGAGGTGACTAAAGGGCACATGAAAGAGAAGTATATAGACCTCTCAGCATTTGCTGTTTTGATCCGTGGAGGGGGGGACCTCGCCTCAGGGGTTGCCTGGCGCCTTTACAACTGCGGCTTTAGAGTCCTCGTCACTGAAACCAAGCTTCCCCTGGCTGTAAGGCGCAAGGTATCATTCTGCGAGGCCGTTTACGAGGGATCAACTATTGTCGAAGGCGTTCAGGCCCAGCTTATAAGCGACGTCCGAGAAGCCCAAGACAAATGGAATCAGGGAATTATTCCTGTGCTTATAGATCCTGAATGCCAATGCAAGGCAGATCTCCATCCCGATATTCTGGTGGATGCAATCATGGCCAAGAAAAATACGGGCACTTCTATTGAAGACGCCCCACTCGTTATAGCCCTTGGTCCAGGATTTGTTGCAGGCAGGGATGCCCATTTCGTGGTGGAAACAAAGCGGGGGCACTACCTGGGAAGGCTTATTACACAAGGCTCTGCTGCCCCGGACTCTGGCATCCCTGGCTCCGTGATGGGCATTGGCGCTGACAGGGTGATAAGGGCGCCTGCAGAGGGGAAATTTGAAAACCTAAAAGACATTGGTGAGCAAGTATCAAAGGGAAACCTCATTGGTTATGTAGGAGGCGTTGAGGTAAGAGCACTAATCGATGGGGTCATCCGCGGGCTTATTCACCCGGGAATTAGTGTCAGCCAAGGTCTCAAAATAGGTGACATTGACCCAAGGGGAGATGTGAAGCACTGCTTTACTATCTCAGAAAAATCCCTCGCCATTGCGGGAGGAGTGCTGGAAGGCATCTTGAGAACATATGCAACCTAGCATGCTCGCATAAGTAAAAAGGCCTCTTCCACGTTGGTAAACAGAAATGACAAATGTCAAAGCCCAAATGTCAAACTGTATGTGGCCGCCCCATACGGCTCATTGGCAGCTTAATTAGGGTAATTTGTCATTTGGTATTTGACATTGATTAAGAGCTACTCCTCATTTT
>CAZDVV010000105.1:0-7650 GCA_964508875.1 uncultured Desulfobacteraceae bacterium
ATGTAATGCCTTCCTGCGACGAAATTATGAAGGCCCGCCATAAATAGTAATCATAAGCCTACCCTGCCTCCAAGAACACATTGGCTTTTGGAGGCAGGGCATTGCTTTATGCCTTGAGGGCTTACCGCAGGGATTAGAAACATGGAACAAGGACATACGCTCACACTGGCCGCTTTCGGAAGCCATCTGCTTGTTGGGCTCAGCCGCGCCATGATTCTGTTCATTGTTAGCTCGGGCCTGAGCTTTGTCCTCGGTGTGCTTCGGGTCCCCAATGTCGCCCATGGCTCCCTTTATATGATTGGAGCTTTTGCGGCCTATGCGGTGTTTACCGCTGTGGGTGGGGGCTCCACTGGATTTTGGCTTGCCCTGATAGCAGCGCCTCTGGTGGTGGCCGCTGTAAGTTTTGGTGCAGAGAGGTCTTTGTTTTGCCGCCTTTATGAGCGGGAACACCTGATGTTGCTCTTGTTCACCTTCGCCCTCATGTTGATCCTGGACGACTTGGTCAAGATAATTTGGGGAGCGGAGTATCGGTCCATTATGGCACCAGACTATTTAAAGGGCTCTATAACAGTGTTTGGAAGCTCATTTCCGCGATACAACCTCTTCCTTTTGGCGGCAGGTCCTGTGGTGGCCGTCGCGCTATGGCTGTTCACCAATAAAACAAAGATCGGAAAGATTGCCAGGGCGGCCGCTGTGGACAGGGAGATGGTAGGCGCTGTGGGAATTAACGTGAGTTGGGTTTTTGCATTTGCATTTGTATTGGGCTGTTTTCTTGCGGGCCTTGGCGGAGCCCTTGTGGCCCCGACCGTAAGCATCACCCTGGGAATGGATCACGACATCATCATCGAGGCCTTCCTGATTGTAACCATTGGAGGTCTTGGAAATATATGGGGTGCCATGGTGGGATCTCTTATCTTTGGCATTACCCAGTCGTTCGGAGTACTTTTGTGGCCCCAATTTGCCATTGTGTTCCCCTATGCGGCAGTGGTTATTGTACTGTTAATGAGGCCAACAGGTCTGCTTAAATCTGTGTGGTGATTGGAGACATTCAAACTATGGGGAGATGGAATAGGAAAACCCTCTTGCTGTGCACAGCCCTTTTTGTCGTGCTGCTTCTACTGCCGGCGATCCTACCTCGTTTTTACACTTACATCCTTGCTTCCATATTTGTGACTTCCCTTCTTGCCATGAGCCTGAACCTTGTGGTGGGCCATGGCGGGCTTTACCAGTTTCACCACTGTGCCTTCTATGGTGTAAGTGCATATACTGTTGCACTTCTCATAACAAAGGCACATTTTCCTTACTGGATAGCCTTTGGCGCTGGTCCCTTAGCTGCTGCACTGGTGGGCTTTTTAATTGGCTGGTTTTGCGTGAGACTCAGCAAACTTTACTTTGGAATGCTTCAGATTTCTCTCGGATCACTTATTTGGGCCCTTGCCTTTAGATGGTACAGCCTTACTGGCGGTGACGATGGCATTCACGGTATCTCTATGCCAGACCTTATTTCTTCCACCAAGAATTCATATTACTTCGTATTAATAGTACTCACCATCAGCCTGATATTGATGTACATAATTCTCAAATCGCCGTTTGGAACTACGCTCCAGGCCACGCGTGACAATCCTGAGCGGTGTGAGGCCGTAGGAATAAATGTGAGGAGACATCAACTGGCTGCCCTGATCATTTCCACCTTCTTTGCCGGTGTAGCAGGAATACTTTACGTAGTTGTGGAGCAGTCAGTCTTCCCTGATCTTCTGTTCTGGGTCTTTTCACTGGAAATCTTTATCATGTGCCTGCTGGGTGGCTGGTTTACTTTTGCGGGCCCTATCATAGGAGCAGCCATCATGGTCTCTCTGAGAACCTTTGTGGGAGTCTATACCGAGTATTGGACCCTGGTTCTGGGCGTGTTACTCATATTACTGATCTTCTTTCTGCCAGAAGGAGTCATGGGCTTTGTCCTGGACAAGTTTGGCACAAGCGCCACGGATAGAGAAACCGGAGGCAGTCACTAGATGTTGTATGTGGAGGATGTTTACAAGTCTTTCGATGGGTTTATGGCCGTAAATGGGGCCAATCTATACGTGGAAAAAGGTCAAATAGTGGCTGTGATAGGCCCCAATGGGGCAGGAAAAACCACTCTATTTAATCTTATCACAGGCCAACTTAAACCAGATGCGGGAAAAATCATTTTTGAGGATGAAGAAATAACCAGGCTTCCCCCCTATGCTATCTGCAAAAAGGGTATTGCTAGATCTTTTCAGATAGCCAATATTTTCCCACGGCTCACTGTTTTCCGAAACGTTCAGGTCTCAATTCTGTCTCAGCAAAACAAGAGCGGAAAGCTCTTCCGCTCTGCAAGCAATATGGCTGTAAAGGAAACCTATGAAATCTTGGAGCATGTGGGACTCAAGGACATAGCTGACCATCTTGCAGGATCTTTGTCTCATGGAGATCAAAGAATTCTGGAGATAGCTATTGCACTTGGAAATAAGCCAAGACTCCTTATTTTGGATGAACCCACGGCCGGAATGTCGCCAGAGGAAACCAATCGAACCATGGACCTCATAAAGGACCTTGCAAGTGCCCGAAGTCTGACGATACTATTTTGCGAACACGATATGGACATTGTCTTTAACGTAGCCCAGAGCATAATGGTCATGCATCACGGGCGCACACTTGTTCAAGGACCTCCTGAACAGGTAAAACAGAACAAAGAGGTCCAGGAGGCCTATTTGGGAGGGGATGAGGATGCTTAAGGTCTTGGGTATTCATACCTACTATGGGCTTAGCCACATCCTCTTCGATGTGTCTCTTGAAGTCAAGCAAGCCCAGGTGGCCTGTTTGCTAGGTCGTAACGGTGCCGGTAAAACCACGACGCTAAAGAGTATAATGGGACTTGTCCCTCCCAGACAGGGAAAGGTCATTTTCCAGAATGAGGACATTACTGGGGCTCAGCCATATATCCTTGTAAGAAAAGGTATTGGATATGTCCCAGATGACAGGAGGATATTTGCGGATCTTTCCGTGAAAGACAATCTCGAAATTGCTGCCCGCAAGAGAAATGGAAAAGAACAGTGGACACTTGAGCGGGTATACGAGCTGTTTCCTTCATTAAAGGCCTTTTCTGACCGCAGAGGGGGACTTCTCAGTGGCGGTGAGCAAAAGATGCTGGCCATTGGCAGGGCCTTGATGACCAACCCAGAGCTTCTTCTTTTGGACGAGCCTACAGAAGGCCTTGCACCCCTTCTAGTGAGAAATCTCCGCGAGACAATAGAGACGCTAAAATCGGCCGGTCTCACAGTGCTCTTAGCCGAGCAAAACGTCAAATTTACTTTGAAGCTAAGTGACTACGGCTATATTATTGATGACGGCAGGATCTGCTATCAGGGCACTGTGCAAGAGTTAATATCCAGCGAAGAAGTGAGAAAAACCTGCGGTCTGTAGTGGCCTACCACATACGTCTTACATAAAAAGTCCACGATATTCGAAGGAGTGAGGAGCATGGAAGAATCGAGCAAGAGGACCTTTTATACTAAAAAGGCCGCCTTTACTGGCGGGCCATATTCCCAGGCAGTTATACACAAAGGTCTCATTTATGTGTCAGGTCAAATAGCCCTTGATCCTCAAACCAATGAACCCGTGTTTGGAACTATAGAGGAACAGGCAAGCCTTGCCCTTCAAAACCTGAAGATAATTCTGGAACAAGCTGGTTCGTCATTGGACAAGGTTTTGAGGGTAAATGTATACCTTGCCTCCATCGACGACTATCCTAAGTTCAATGAGGTTTACAAGCAATTCTTTACCTCCGATCTGCCTGCAAGAACTTGTGTTGCCGTTGCTGGCCTCCCCTTAGGCGCCAAAGTTGAAATTGATGCCATAGCTACTGTTTAGTTTGCAATGTGCAGTTCTGGGCCATGAAGGGAAAAACGGGACATTTCTTTTGCAAACCCATGCCTACTGTGCTAATAAGAACAGTTAATTAGCCCTTATCAAGAAACCCATATACGCCTCCTCCCCATGAGGAGGAAAGCTTAATTTATCCCCAGCAAATGGGTTAAGAGGAAAAGGGTTTTTGGGCATAAAGGAACAGTCCTTAATCCTGGGATGAGCGGTGCAGCCGGCAGCTTTGATGAAAAAAAACAGATGGCAGGACCATTATGCACTACAAGCTAAGAAAAAGGGTTGGCTTGCCCGGTCCATTTTCAAACTGGAGGAACTCGATTCCAAGTATCATTTGTTACATCAAGGAGACAGGGTCTTGGACCTAGGGTGTTATCCGGGCTCCTGGACACAATATTCACTTAAAAAGGTTGGCTCCAAGGGCGAAGTTATAGGTATTGACCTAAATAAACCGAAATCATTAAATGCGCCTAACTTTCGTTTCGTGAAGGCGGATGTTCTCAAGGTCCCTCTTGAGTGGCTCGACACACATATTGGCCGGGTCAACGTGGTCCTGAGTGATCTTGCCCCGCGCACCACGGGCGTAAAATCCGCCGACGCTGCGCGTTCGATGGAATTGGCACAAAGGGCATTTGAGATTGCCTCACGGCTTTTGGAGCGCAATGGAGCCTTTGTCTGCAAGGTATTCGAGGGACAAGGTTTGCAGGAATTCAGGTCCGAGATATCAGGGCATTTTACCACCATAAGAGCAATAAGGCCTAAGGCGGTCCGTAAGGGAAGCCGGGAAATATATTTGATAGCACAAGGAAAAATTTTTTCTTAGGAGGATATAGTATGTCAGGCCATTCCAAATGGAGTTCCATCAAACACAAAAAAGGAATCGCCGATGCCAGGAGAGGCAAGATATTTACTAAGCTTATAAGGGAAATCACTGTTGCAGCAAGGCTTGGCGGTAGTGACCCTAGTGGCAATCCAAGGTTGAGGGCAGCCATTGCTGCTGCCAAGGCGGAAAACATGCCCAAAGAGAACATTGAGCGGGCCATCAAAAAGGGCACTGGCGAATTGGAAGGAGCAGCCTATGAGGAGGCCAGTTATGAAGGCTACGGACCTGGAGGTGTGGCAGTGTTGGTGGATTGTCTAACGGACAACAGGAATCGCACCGTGGCCGAAGTCAAACACCTCTTTGAGCGGCACGGAGGAAGCCTTGGAGAGCCAGGATGTGTGGCATGGCTTTTCGAAAAAAAGGGCCTAATTGTAGTAGAGAAAGACAAGGTCAACGAAGAGAAATTGCTCGACGTGGCATTGGAGGCGGGCGCTGAAGATGTCAGAGAAGGAGACTCAGAGTTCGAAGTTATTACTGAGCCAAGTGATTTCGAGACCGTGAAAAAGGCCATAGAAGATGATGGCATTCCCTATTCAGTGGCTGAAATCAGCATGATTCCCAAAAACACAGTAAAGCTGGACGGCAAAAAGGCTCAACAGATGCTGAGTCTCATGCAGGCGCTGGAAGACAACGACGATGTTAGTCATGTTTATGCCAATTTTGATATCCCAGACGATGTAATGGAGGCCCTAAGCTCATGATCGTGCTGGGGGTTGATCCTGGCTCAAAAACAACGGGTTACGGAATAATTGAAAAAACACGGCAGAGCCTCACCTGCGTGACCTTTGGCCATATAACCCCTCCGAGTAGCGCATCTTTTTATCACCGCCTTCACGTGATATTCCTGTCTATGATAAAGCTCATGGATGAATTCAAACCTGGCGAGATGGCAGTTGAGGAAGTATTTTATGCGAAAAACGTGAAAAGCAGCCTGAAACTGGGCCACGCCCGTGGTGCAGTAATGATCGCTGCAGTGCATTGTGGAGTTAAGATTTTTGAATACTCCCCCCTTGAAATCAAAAAGGCAGTGGTTGGATATGGCAGAGCCACAAAAGACCAGGTTCGGTCCATGGTAAGAATGATCCTGAAACTCAGTGAAGATCCCGGTTATGATACCTCTGATGCCCTTGCTGCTGCAATATGCCATGCCAATTGGACCCAGTTTGAAGGCAAATAGGAACCAACACAGAGAGTAATGGAATAATGGAATGGTGGAATAGTGGGATATTTGATAATGGCCCGACACCCAAAGGCAAGGGATAAGTTAAGGGATATTAAATGATTGCACATCTCACAGGACAACTCTTCAGAAAGAGTCCCCAGTCGGTCATCATTGAAGCTGGAGGCATCGGTTATGAGGTATTTGTCCCTCTTTCAACCTTTTATGCCCTTCCTGAGCAAAATGAAAGGGTCAGTCTCCACATTTATACCCATGTAAGGGAAGATACGCTCTCGCTTTTTGGATTCTCCTCCCACCTGGAAAGAGACCTATTTATGCTGCTTATCTCGGTCTCAGGTATTGGCCCCAAACTGGCCGTAAATATCCTATCGGGAATCGGCCCTCAAGAACTTCTTCAGGCCATTGCCCTAGGCAATGCCAATCGCCTAAAGGCCATACCAGGAGTGGGAAAGAAGACCGCAGAGCGAATTGTTCTGGAATTGAAGGACAAGGCCGCCAGGCTTGGAGGTAAGGAAATCGAAGTGGCTCACCCCCCAGTAATGACCCATGATACCCTAAGCTCTGATGCGCTCTCGGCATTGATAAACCTGGGCTACGCACCCAATGCTGCCAAAAAGGCTGTGGACAAAGCCCGGCAAACAGTTAATAATGATTCCCTAGAAGCCTTAATAAAGGAGGCGCTGCGGCTGCTTTCCTAGCCGTGAATTCTGCGAGAGATGGTGGATAGGATCACAGACCCCGAACCCCTTGGTGATGATGCACCCGCTGAGGTTAGCCTTCGACCACGTAGCCTTGAAGAATACGTGGGTCAGAAAGAAATTAAGAGAAACCTCAAGGTGTTCATAGAAGCGGCCAAAAACCGCACAGAGGCCCTTGACCATGTACTGCTCCATGGAAGCCCGGGGCTGGGTAAGACCTCTCTTGCCCACATTATCGCCAACGAGCTAGGAGTCGATATAAAAAGTACCTCTGGACCTGTGATTGACAAACCCGGTGACTTGGCCGCCATCTTAACAAGCCTGCAGCCCAGAGACGTCCTGTTCATAGACGAAATTCATAGGCTGAACCATGTGGTTGAGGAGATCCTCTATCCTGCCATGGAAGACTATAAGCTGGATATCATTATCGGGCAGGGCCCTTCTGCCAGGACAATGAAGATCCCTCTGCCTCCATTCACCTTGGTGGGGGCCACCACACGAGCCGGCCTCCTCACTCCTCCTTTGCGAGACCGTTTCGGCGTAATCCTGCGGGTAGAATTCTATGAGCCCGAAGACCTTAAGCAAATAGTCACTCGATCGGCCAATCTACTTGATATTCCTATCAAGGAAGATGGAGCAATGGAAATCGCCAGGCGCGCCAGGGGAACGCCCCGGGTGGCCAATAGGCTCTTGCGGAGGGTAAGGGATTTTGCCCAGGTAGAAGGAGACGGCGTTATCACGAAAGAGGTGGCAAGCCGCGCCCTCGATCTGTTGGAAGTGGACCATAAGGGCCTAGACAAAATGGATCGCCATATCCTATCAACCATAATAGAGAAGTTCGACGGTGGACCCATAGGGCTGGAGAGCTTATCGGCAGCCGTGAGCGAAGAAAAGGATACTCTTGAGGACGTTTACGAGCCCTTCCTGATCCAATGTGGTTACATAAAACGAACCCCCAGGGGAAGAGTGGCCACAAAAAGGGCATACAA
>CAZDVV010000106.1:0-2952 GCA_964508875.1 uncultured Desulfobacteraceae bacterium
CCTATGTTTAAAATGATGCTCATAGTGCCTTTCCAATTCCCAGGCTTCCAAAACTATGATAGCCGCCCATCCATAACCCAGCACCTATAAAGGTAAACAGCAGGACCGCAAAGCACACAATTGACATTATGGCGGCCCGCCTTCCTCTCCACCCCACAGCCAACCTTTCATGTAACAGCGCAGCATAAAATAACCAGGTTATGAGGGACCATACCTCCTTTGGATCCCATTGCCAGTAGCTGCCCAGGTCCAGTTGCGCATAGATCGAGCCGGTTATCATTCCTATTGTCAATAGAGGAAATCCGTAGACAAGGGATTGGTAGTTTATGGAATCAAGGGTGGCAAGAGAAGGTAGCCTCTTGTAAACAGGGCCCAGGTTCTTGGTCTTGATCTGTTTTTCCTGGATAAGATACATAACAGCCGAGAGAAACGTGATGGCGAAAAGGGCGTCGCCCAAAAATATGGTGATAACATGGATCGCAAGCCAGGCGCTCTTAAAAATCGGGCTTACCGGAGTATTAGTCCATGTCATTGTAGAAGAAACGATCATCAGCAGGGTGGCAACAGGTGCGGCAAAGGCTCCCAAAACCATTAACTGGAACTTTCGGTGAAAGAGCAGATACACAAGTACTACTGACCAAGAGAAAAAGCAAAACGCGGACTTAAGATCAAGCACCGGCATTGTGCCCAGCCCATACGCCCTTAAGGCCAGGAAAACTGTATGCAGCACAAAGCCCCCTATCAAGAACCATAGTGAAACGGTAAAAACCCATTTCTTCTGCCTTATAATAAAGACAACAAACCCACCTGTGGAGATCAAATAAAGCGCCAAGGCCATGTAAAAAAGTAACGAAGACATTCGCCCTCCTCATCCTTCCAGTAGATCGCCCAGGTCGAGCTTTTTCAGGGCATCAGCAGGAACTATTTCCTTGAGTATGTCCAGCAGCTTCTCCCTATTACCCTCGGAAATGGCCCCAAGGATATCAGAATTCACCAGGGAGCTGAATATTGTACTATTCTGTTTTTGCGGCAACCCCAGGGAAAGAACAGCACCTCGAATCCTCCCCAATAGTTCCACCAGAAGCCCGTAATGGTGGTCAAAAGTATCCTCAAGTTGGCGCCGTATTTTCTTGGCCAACGCCGGGCTTTTTCCTGAAGTGGAAATTGCAAGCACCAGATCCTTCCTGGCCACGATTGAAGGGACAATAAATGTGCAGTCTTCAGGCTGGTCTACTGCGTTTACAAAGATATTTCTGGCCTTGGCCGCGTTGCTCACACGCCTGTTGAGCTCTGAATCGCTTGTTGCAGCGATGACCAAGGAACTCCCGTCCAAATATGCATCATGAAAATCTGGGCCAAGATAATTTACCTTTCCATTCTCAACTAATACCTTAAGTTCACCTCCTATCACTTTAGCGATCAAGTAAATATCCGCTCCACATTCAAGCAGAGTCTTTACCTTTCTCTCTGCCACTTCCCCTCCTCCCACCACCACAACCTTGCTGCCCCGGATATCAACGAATATGGGATAGTATTTCATTAGATGTAACGGTCCACCATTTCTGTTATGAACTCTTCCACCCCATCAATTCCTTTGTCGGACTCGATGTCATGGATAAGGTTTTCTATCTTCTTGTAAGTTACAGGATCCCGCCACAAGTCGTCTATTGAACGATAAGCCCCACCCCGGCGGCCCACCCTGTAAATAAGCCTATCCTTGTCCGGTAACTCTTGGTATCTCCTAATAACTTCAAGCATTTTTTCTTTGTCTTCAGGAAGCTTGCCGCTCACTTCCTCCAGAAGATTCATAATATGGTCGCTCGTTACCGTGCTGGTTATCCCTTCCAAATTTTCTATGAAAAGCTTGAGTTCCTCGGCAAGCATATCATCGGTTTGCATTACAAAAGACCCGTCCTTGACCTTCTCATAAAGCGGTACCCTCTTGGGCACCCTCAGGCTCCTCAACCGAATAAAGTGGGGGTTGATCTGGTTCAAGACCTTTGCGGTTTCAATGGCGTGTTCTCTCCACCATTTCTGTCCCCCCAGCCCTGGCATCACGTATTCGGACAGCTCCATGCCCGCTTCTATCACCTTCCTACCTGCTTCAATATGCTGGGCGGCGCTAACGCCCTTTCTCATAAACTTCAATACAGGATCATAGCCGCTTTCAAGCCCAATGTGAACTCGGTCCAGCCCTGCCTCCCTTATCTTCTTAAGAGATTCCACAGACTTTCTGACCACAGTCCTGGACCGCGAATACGTGGTCACCCTTTTTATCTCGGGAAATTTCTCACGAAGAAAGGTTAGAGCCTCGACCAGGTCAGAGGTTTTCATAACCAGGTTGTCTGCGTCTTGCAAAAAACAAGCTCCAGTGCCATAGTACATCCACATGGCAATACTGGCATACTGTTCACTATAGTAGCCCTTGTTGAAGACATAGCTTATGACTTCATCGGTGACCTCTCCCCTGTATCCAAGCTTCCAAGACAGGGCTTTTATATCGTCGGCAATGTCTCTTGCAGTCTGGATGTCCTGTTTTATCTCTTCTACGGTCCTTAAAGAAAACTTCCTCTTCTTATAAACAGGACAAAAAAGACACTGGTTCCAAGGACAATTCCTGGTGAATCTCAAGAGCAGGCTCCTGGCTTCATTGGGTGGCCTTATGGGCCCTTGCTCGAATGTCATGTTCTCATTTATCATGCTTCCTATATTCCTCCCCCCAGAAATGGGTAATTTTCAATCAACAGCCTCTCACGCCAAATGGCAATCCATATTTCTATCTCAAAAACTATTGGAAATATCAACAGTTATATAATTTAAAATAACACTGCCTTGTCAGCTTTCAACCCAGCGAGCCCCTCCCGCCAAGAAAGCTACTACTACAATAATTCCGCTTCCTGCCAACTGTCATTTCCTTCACTGTTTTCTATTTTTGTCTAACCTTTTCTTTAC
>CAZDVV010000106.1:3052-7348 GCA_964508875.1 uncultured Desulfobacteraceae bacterium
CAGCCAATGCGAAGGAATCAGCCTCAGCATCAGAAGAGATGAACGCCCAGGCCGAGCCAAATGAAGTCAGTGGTCCGCGATTTGGCGGTAATGGTTGGGGGTAAGTTGGTCAGAAATTCTTCAGAGGAGTGAAAAATGAAAGAGAAAATCGACTACGATCTCGAATAAGATCCATTACTAGAGATTAAGTGGCAATACCGCCCTATCCTTTAACCTCACATAGCCATGATGGGTTATTCTAAGGTGCGGAATGGCAGCGGTCCCTAAGGTGTTCAGGGTCAGTATCGGTTTGTCCCACCTCACCCCCAGTTCCGCCAGGGCTCGCTCGGTTCTCTGCATTTGATTCCAAGCCGTCTTTATATCCTCCAGGCTGACTATACCGCATAGCTTTGCTGGATATTCTGCCAAGATCTTGCTGCCTACCGCCACAACCGCACCACCACCAATCTTTTCAAGTCGACTAACGACCGTCCTAATGGACTTTTCATCACAACCCGCAACAAACATGTCAGAGGTGTCCCAACACATGGTGGTCCCTGCCGCGCCGTGTTGTAATCCTAGCCCCCTGATCATTCCGAGAAATATTCCGCCCCTACCCGTCCGCTCTATGGCCAAGAGGAAATTGAGGCGTTTTCTCTGTTCAATATCGCTCAATTCCACCACGGCTTCTTTTGTCACCAGCCTCGTTACCAGATCCATAACTCTCACTTTTCCTCTTTGAGGAACGGGTGGCATATCAAACGGCTCTGGTTTCACGCTGTGGAAAAAATGCTCAGGGTAGGTGGAGGATCTTACCTTGGCCGTAACCCTGTTGTTGTCATATATCAGTTTTCCATCACAGACCACCTTTTCCGGCCTGTACTGTCCAGGTGCGGGAACAATAACCATGTCTGCCTTTTTTCCAGGACATATTGACCCCAATAGGTGATCAAGTCGAAAGTGCTCTGCCACGTTTATAGTTACGCTCTGGTACACCTTCTCAGGAGGTACACCCAGATCGAGGGCCCGGCGCACTGCCGCGTCAAGGGAGCCCTGGTTCAGGAATCGTTCAGGATCCATGCTATCCGTGCAGATAACCACCCTCCGGGTATCAATCTTCCTGGAAAAGATCCCTGCTACTGCATCCAATTCTTGCCTGATGGCGCCCTGTCTTATCATTACCCAGTACCCGAGCCTTAACCTATCAATGACTTCTTGCTCGTTTATGGGCTCGTGGCAAGAACTTACACCCATTGAAGTATAGGCCTGAAGCTTTATTGGGGAAGCACCTGCCGTATGGCCTTCCACCGGCTTTCCATAAGACAATGCCATTTCTGCAAGCCTCCTCACGCGCTCCCCCTGCTCGTTTTCCAATAACATATTGGCCCAATAGATCTCCCCTAACCCAAGGCACAAGGGGTCTTCCAGGTACTTGTGGTATTCCTCAACAGGAGGAGAGTACACTTCTTCTTCTGGCGTGAGCCCGCACATGGGTGATATGGTGTAGTAAAGGCGGATGGGCTGATCTTGAAGGGCTCTGATCAGGTAGTCAAATCCCTCCAGGCCAGCAACAGTGGCAAGCTCTATGGTCTCGGTGACGACGGTGGTGGTGCCAGACGGAATAACATGGCGTATGAATTCTTCTGGCCCAACAAAATTCAAAATATGAGTGTGTCCCTCTATAAGACCTGGCAAGAGAACCTTGCCCTGGGCATCTATCAACACGGTGCCGGAATCTGTGGCAGGGTCTTCGTCATTTCCCACGTAGCAGATGGTGCCATCCTTCACCCAAACATTCTGACCTTCCAAAAACTCTGCTGTGATGGAATTAAACACCGTTGCGTTTTCAATTACCAGGTCAGCAGGGCTCTTCTTCATACTGACGAGAAATGGCTCCCTTTCCATTGACTTTACTTTTCCCCTTTCTCTGCTCCACTATCAAGGACTTCCCTCATCTTCAAGGCAAGTTCTTTCATTCTCAACGGTTTCATTACGAGGGGGCTGATCCCTATCTCTGTTATTTTCTGGTCTATGGGCAGGTCGCTGTACCCAGTGCAAAGAATTACGGGTGTTTTTGGACAGACCTCATGTATGGTATTGGCCACTTCCCCCCTCAATTTGGGCATCATCTAATTGTTTTGTTTGCCCAGAAAACCCCAAAATTGGGATCAAGGATAAACAACCTCACCTGGAGGCTGTCCATAATCTCTACTGCCAACTCACCAAATTGTAACGCTTTATTGGGGCCCTCCATGCTAATTCTCCCGGTCTATTCCTGTGCTTTTAAGTAGTTCACGCACCTTATCAAGACATAGCTTTATTTTTTCCGGCACCAATTCAATGGTGAAGGTACCCCGATACCCTATTGAAGCTATGGCACGAAATATGGCCTCAAAATCTATACTCCCCGAACCTACCGGCAAGTGCAAGTCGTCTTTGTGACTTGAGCCACCGACATTGTCGTGGATATGAACATGGCGGATTCTGTCAGGCATACCTCGGAGAAAATCGAAACTGGTATTTGTCTCTGCAAGTAACTGTCCATGCCCCACATCCAGGGTTAGCCCAAGATTCGGAAGGGTTTCAAAAACGGGCAAGAAGTCTTCAAGCCCCTCGCTGAGATTTTCAATGTTGAGCTTCACGCGATACGTATCAGCCAAATCCAAAAGCCTTCTTAGTAGGCCAACCTTGTAAACTATAGCTTCTTGCGAAACAAACCTTCGATCCATCCACAGATGAATGGTCAAAAGAGAGGACCCAAGCTCGTACACAAGTGGGATGGTCTCCATTAATTTGGGGAGATACACATTCTCCAATGAGTGGATATCATTAGGATCGCCTTCTTGGGGACCGTGGCAGAGGAAGAAAAAGTCTGCGCCTCGTATTTCCCTTTTGTAATCAGGTAGGGCTTCTTGGAATCGCCTTACGTCAGAGATGGATATTTCTCCAAAATCCAGGCCCATTGCCTTCAATAGCCCTGCATCCTCCACAGACCTCACTGTCCCACCTAGAAACATCTAACTCTCAGCAAAATATTTCACTTTTATTATTTATCGTTCAAACTTTCCCTCAATACCTGAACAAACCATTTTCATAAATAACTTTCTCACTCCCGTCCTCAAGAACGGCTGTGACCCTCTTGTCCTCTGTATTCACTAAATCCCAATGCAATGCAGAGTCATTGAAGCCCAATGATTCTTTCCTTTTCTTGGTAAGGCGGCTAGGGTCGCCGTCATATGTGTCACTGTAGGATGCACCCAAGGCCAGGTGGCAGTTGCCATATTTCCCGCCGTAATTTTCATCGTAAAGGGTATTGGCCATAAATCTATTGATTCGCGAAAACCGTTTGTCGGTCAAAGAAAACTCCCCTACCTTTCTTGCTCCCGGATCCATGGCCAATTGCTTCTTCAAGAAATCCTGCCCCTTTCTTGCCTCAGCCTTAATCACCTTTCCTCGTTTGAAGGTTAACCTCACACCGTGAACCAGGTTTCCGGTTCGGTAGGAAGGTTGATCCGCATAGTATACGCCCTCGGTTCCCCTCGAATCCGGGGAGATAAAGAGTTCAAAGCTCGGGATATTATGCCCTGAAATACCCACCCATCGCCTCATCTCTCCTTGGCATATCTCTATATCCATGTTCTGGGACTGTATGCGAAGCGTCTTGATTCTTAGGCTATTTAACCATTTCTTTATGGCCATTGCCTCCTTGTAGATTTCTTTCCACTTGGAAACCGGGTCCTTTTTATCAAGATAACACGCCCTTATGACCTGTTTGGTATACTCCTTGGTATCCATACCCGCTTGCCTAGCCAATTCATCGGTGGGATACAAACACAGAGTCCACCCGTACTCACCCTTTTCTTCTCTTTTTTGAAGGATATCCCGCAACGGTTTTCGGGCAACCAGCGCCTTTCCTATCTTCCTCGAATCAACATCCCTCAGATGCGTAAGTGACGCAGGGGCATGAAGGTATATACCACCGTTTAAGTGCTTGCACAGCTCCCTTTCCCCTGGCACCTCGAATGTGAGCTGCTTCAGGTTGGATTTGTAATAGAAAATACGCTCCATGTTGGGCGTCATGGTTTGCCTGATTACCGGATTTAAGCCCTTATCCAGCAAACTGGCCTGGATAACTTCAGCCAGTTCAAGAGCAGGCAGGTCGTAACGCACCAGCACAACATCGCCTTTGCGGTATTTCTTTCCTCTTGCCGTGCTGAGCCCCCACCACAATACATCCGCATACTTTTCTAGCTTCCCCTTACTCATCATTGCTCATTCCCCTTTCATGACTCCTATTCCTTTTAAAAGCATCGATCA
>CAZDVV010000107.1:0-1478 GCA_964508875.1 uncultured Desulfobacteraceae bacterium
TGTGCAGGACTAGACATGAAGGAAATGATGAAAAAGGCGCCGGAGATGAATGTGGATGAATTTTATCAATTTCAGGTGCGCCTTGCACGCCTTACCCTGGCCATGCGAAAAGCTCCCCAACCCATTGTGTGTGCCATACATGGAGCAGCCGTCGGGCTTGGATTCAGCTTTGCACTGGCCTCAGATGTGAGGGTTATTGCGGACGATGTCCGCTTTTCCGCGGCATATATAAACATAGGTCTTGGCGGGGCTGATATGGCATGCAGCTATTTTTTGCCCCGGATGATTGGCGCGGGAAGAGCCTACGAGTTTATGCTCACCGGCAATTTCATGAGTGCGCAAGATGCAATGGAGCTAGGGCTTGTGAGCCGCCTTGTAACGCGGGAAGAACTCATGGACACAGCACTGGATTTAGCTCGCACTATGAACAGCAAGAACCCTATGGGCCTGCGTCTGACCAAAGAGGCCATCAATATGAATATTGATGCAGGTGGTTTGGAGCAGGCGTTGAACATGGAAGACCGCAATCAGACCCTGCTGGTGGCAAGGAGCATGTTGCAAGGAGGGCTGGGGAGGAAGTCCTTCTAGATTGTAAACCTTCTTTTATCCCCTTCGTCTAATAAGACAAAAGCTAGCCCATAGAGTGAAATCACCGGAAGGGGGTGTAATCATGAAAGGGAAGATCTTGATAGCGGCGGTCGCAGCCATAGCAGGGGTTTTCATATTGAGTGGAATAGCGATGGCCCATGATTGGACTGCAAGAAGACAGGCGAGACAGCTAAGACGGATAGAGCGCGGTGTTGAGCTAGGCGAGATCACACCAAGAGAAAGACACAGGCTAATGCAGGAGGAGAGACGCATAAGGCAAGCAAGGAAACGCGCCTGGAGAGATGGATGCTTGGATCCATGGGAAAGAAGGAAGCTGGATCGGATGCTAGACAGGGCAAGTGACCACATATACTGGGCAAGGCATAATAGACTTAGACGGAGACCCTTGCCTCCTGTTTGCTGGCCACCCCGGAGACCCCCGAGAAGACCTCCTGTCACATATATCTGGCCTGATGAGACACATTTTTTCTTTAGTGGGTTTTTCTCGGATCCGTCCTGGGGATTTGGCTGGTTTATTACTGATCCTTAGAGGAAATGTAAGTTATCCTTTTGGCTCTCCCCCCGCTAGGGGGAGAGAAATGGTATTTGAACTCAGCGAATAATAGTACGATATTTTTGATGCCTCTGGCGGCAATAGAGAGTCGAGCATAACGTACCGAGGTGCAAGCGGAGGAACTAGTTTAGTGGTGGCAGAACCAGCGAATATGGCGGCAAGCCGTTGCACTGAGTTACCCTTGCCCGTGGCTGTAGCGGCATGTCTCTTCTTGGTGAGTTTTTTAGGGCTCAGGCAGTGGTGGAATGGAAATTCCCCTTAGCCCCATGGTGGAGCTAATAAGAGATTTTCAACTCCAAGATCATCTCGTACTAAT
>CAZDVV010000107.1:1578-7338 GCA_964508875.1 uncultured Desulfobacteraceae bacterium
TGGAGGCAGAGGTATCGTGAGTGGCAATCTTTACCTCCCGAGACAAAGAGGCTTCTGAGGGAGCGAATGCAAGAATGGAAAAGGCTTTCCCCAAGAGAAAGGGAGTTAATGCGCAGGAGATACGAGCAGTGGAAGAGTCTTAGCCCTGAGGAGCAATCCTGGATTCGTAATCAACTCCGACGATGGAAAGAGCTAACTCCTGAGGAGCGGGAGATGATCAGACAGATGTTCATGCGATGAGTCCTGTATTCGATACCACAGTATGACTATCTGCTGTTTACCACCAAACATCCAGCGAGCATGTCGTGAAAACCCTGTTTCTTCTTTGTAAAGGCTACAGCGATATATCCCATTGCCAAGGGAATGACAGACAGGATCTTTGCAAAATGCCTGGCAGTGGCCCTGGCAAAGGAGACAGATTCCCCTGATGCGTCGGTCACCTTTATTCCCACGGCCATTTTACCTAATGTTGCCTGTGTTTGGGAGCTTTCCATAATAGCGTAGTACATCCATCCTACTAGAATTCCAACCGCCCTTCCCAGGACATGGGAGCCGGCGGCCGTTCCGGTAAGGGCTCCATAAAGACCGCCCACAAAACCGCCGACAAAGGCACCTACGATGGCAAGGGTCACCATGTCGATGATGGCAGCGGCAAGGCGTTTCCAAAACCCAGCATATCCCCTGAATTCATCGGCCTGCTGAATAAATTGAAACTGGCCGGTTCCCTGGGTCTCAGATTCCTTATCCGGCTGTGGAGAGCCTTGTGTGGTAGGCCTCTCAATGGCTAAGGTCATAGCGTTTTCGTCAACAATTGCCACCTCTTGTTGGATTGTAATTTTTTCGCCGCAGTTCTTACACCTTGCCACCACTTTTTTGTCCTTTGGCAGGTTAATTTTCGGAATTCTATATTTTCGGTTACAAGTAGGGCATACGATATCCATGATTTCCCCCGGAAAATCAATTAACTCAAAGATAATATCGGCGGCCAGTTAGCTCAGCTTAAACCCATTGAGGCGGATGGGACGTTGAAAATAGTTTTGTTTCATGAGATATAGAAAATATCTAGCCTACCAACACCATGGAATGCGCCAGCATGATGGAAATAGAAAAGTGCTTCGAAATTCTAGAACTCAGACCAGGGGCAAGCCCGGAGGAAATCAGGGCCGCATATCGGGATGCAGTGGCTGTATGGCATCCGGATAGATTTGCGAATAATCCCCGTTTAAAGAGGAAGGCAGAAAAAAAACTAAAGGAAATCAATGAAGCATATGAAACACTTATTTCAACTGAGTCTCTAAATGGAAGCACCGCAAAATGCGAAGGACAAAAAGAAATCAATGTGGAAAAAATAGCTGAGGTGGGAACCCGACTTTTTCTTCATGCCTGCCATTTTGTTGCAAAGAAGATAAAGGGGCTATAGTTGTCTAGTAATAAGTGGGAACCCTCAGCCTGATCAATTCCTCACAGAGGGCGTCATAATCGTCCGCTCCCCTTGAGCTGCGGCTAAAGCTATAAATGGGCTTACCAGCCAGATTGGCCTGATTGAGTGCCTCGCTCTTGTGAATAACGGTTTTTAGAACCCGTTTCCTGTGCTCTTCGATAAGTTCTTCAAAAATTGCATTGGTGTGGGTAGTCCTCAGATCCAGCATTGTCACCAAGATCCTGTAAGGCACATTATCCTCGTCTCTGAGTTCCTTGGCGGTTTCAATAAGAGACTCAAGGCCTACCACAGCCCCCACTCCAGGCTGGACTGGGACAAGAATGAGATCCGCTGCGTTTATGGCATTGTAGGTGAGGATTCCCAGTGAAGGGGGACAATCAATCAACACTGCCTTATAGTCATCTGGCAAGCTGGCAAGGGCTCTGTGAAGCCTCTCTTCCCTTCTAATGCGTGTTGAAAGAAGTTCTGCTGTCTCACCAAGCCCTTCAGTAGCAGGGACAATATCCACATTGGGGTAATCAGTGGGATAGACAGCCCGATGTGCTTGAGAGGGTCTGTCCATGATAAAGTCGCTAATGTCCCGTTCAGGTTGTTCCCTAAAATAGCACCTAGTGGAATGTGCTTGGGGATCCAAGTCCACCAGCAGGGCCTTCCGATTCCGGTTGGCAAAGGCAGCAGCGAGGTTAACTGCTGTGGTAGTTTTTCCAACCCCGCCCTTCGCATTGGTAATGGCTATTATCATCATGTACCCTCCCAGCTTGCTGATTAAACAAACTATACCCTATTTTTGTACTGATTTAAAGGAGTTTGTGTGCCGCTGTCTGTAAAGCCCTCCAAGTAAATTCATATTTCTGAATCTGTGCTCCATGCTGTCGTGATGAATTGCATCTTCCATAGAGACGGTGTGGCAGATCTCACAGGTGAGGTTTGAGCCAATGGGCAGTGGAAGGCCTGAGTACTGGATGGGTTGGATATTGTCTCTATTCTTGGAGTAGGGATTTAGGGCAGGGTATAGGGCATGGGTGGCACTGTGGCATGCCTCGCATCTAATACCGCCTTCCCCTGTGCGAGGCCTGTGAAGCTGGGAGAGCTCATCGTTCCACACGTTAAATGCATTGGGATGGGAACTAGGTTTAGTGAAATCCACGTGGCATGTAAGGCAGTCGGGCTCTTGGAGCCAAGGTTTACGAGGGTTTGTGGCCTCTAGCGTTACTCTGCTAGTAAGCTTTAAATTGGCCAGTAGAGTCTGGCTCCGGGGTTTTGACTTCTGAAACCCTTGAGATCCGTAAGCCATATAAATAGACCTCCTCCTACCGCAAGGTGGGATACGTAAACATGGGTTACGGAAATCAGGGCTATAAGAGTCCCACCGCGTAGAGTGAAAACTTCCCAAACTGCATAGTTCATTGACCTGCCCTGATTTTATCGGGAAAATACCTGATATTCGGCCTTTTTGCGAGGGTTTTTTGCCCAGGGCATTGCTACTAAGCACTGCATTTGTTATAAACGCCAAAGTCCCTCTTGGGAAAATACAGAGTGGTTTGAACTAGGAGCAGGGATATTTTAGGGAAAGGAGGGTGAAGATGACATTCGATCCTAACAAATTCAGAGACATAGACCCTGGACAACGTATACTCATGGGCCCAGGCCCTAGCGATGTGCCCCCTAGGGTTTTGCAGGCCATGTCTGCCCCATGCATTGGGCACCTTGACCCGTACTTCCTTGAGACCATGAATGAGACCCAGGAGCTTCTGCGGTACCTTTTCCAGACACAAAATGCCTTGACCATTCCGGTTTCGGGCACTGGCAGCGCCGGCATGGAGACCTGCTTTGTAAACCTGATTGAACCGGGAGATGAGGTGGTGGTTTGCGTTAACGGCGTGTTTGGCACCCGAATGAGCGATATTGTTAATCGCCTCGGTGGAACCCTGATCCGAGTGGACGAGCAATGGGGGAGAGCTATTGATCCAGACAAGGTCCGAGATGCGGTCAAGGGCAAAAGCCCGAAGGTTCTTGCTGTTGTGCACGCAGAGACATCAACCGGCGCTTGTAGTCCAATCGAGGATCTTTCTGCCATTGCCAAAGAAATAGGGGCCTTATTCTTGGTGGACATGGTCACTTCTTTGGGTGGAATGGAAGTGGCGCTGGACAGAATGGGCATAGATGCCGCTTACAGCGGGACCCAGAAGTGCATATCTTGCCCACCGGGTCTTTCTCCCATTTCCTTTAGTGACCGTGCCATGGAGGCGCTGAAGAGCAGAAAAGGGCCTGTGGTAAGCTGGTACCTGGACATGAGCATGGTAGGAAGTTACTGGGGGGCGGAAAGGAAGTATCACCACACCGCACCCATTAACATGATATACGCCTTGAGGGAGGCCCTTCGAATAATCGCCGAGGAGGGGCTTGAAGCCCGTTGGACTCGACATAAGGTGAATCACAAGGCGCTGGTGGCAGGTGTTGAGGCAATGGGCCTTGAGATGCTGGTTCCTGAGGCCGAGAGATTACCCATGCTCAATACCATCAAGATACCAGAGGGAGCCGATGACCTAAAAGTACGCAAGGCTCTGCTTAATGACTTTGGTATTGAGATAGGTGGTGGGCTTGGTGATCTGGCAGGAAAGGTGTGGCGCGTGGGGCTAATGGGGCACGCAGCAAGACCCAAGAATGTGTTCCTGTTTCTCTCAGCCCTTGAGACCATTTTGAAGGCTGAGGGCATAAAGGTCAACCCAGGGGCTCTTGAAGCAGCAGCACAGATATATGCACAAGCCGGGGTTGACTAATAGGGACCACAGGGGCCATACCAAGTCCCGATTTCTGGCTGTGCTCAGAAACCTTGGAATTGGACAAATATGGCATGTAGGATCTAGGGAGCAATAACTATGGACAGAGACGGCCTTGTAAATAGACTTCAAGGAATTGTTGGAACAGAAAACGTGCTATTTTCAGAGGTGGATTTGACCCTCTATGGGTACGATGCCTCATTGGAGAAGGGGCAGCCCGATGCAGTGGTACTCCCTGGGTCCACAGAGGAGGTTTCAAGGGTTGTGCGATTGGCCTATGAAGAAGGCATACCCATCATAGCCAGGGGTTCTGGGACTAATTTGAGCGGTGGGACTGTGGCGGTCCGAGGTGGTATCGTCATTCATTTTTCCAGGATGAACAAGATCCTAGAAATCGATATCCCCAATAGGACGGTTACGGTCGAGCCAGGAGTGATAACCCTTGATCTTCAAACACGACTGTTAAAACAGGGCTTCTTGTATGCGCCTGATCCTGCCAGTCAGAAGGTCTCCACCATAGGCGGTAATGTCGGGGAGAATTCCGGTGGCCCACACTGTCTAAAATATGGGGTTACCACCAATCATGTGCTAGGTGCGGAAATAGTTCAGTACGATGGAACAGTAACATGGATCGGTGGCAAAAACCCTGACAATCCTGGGTACGATTTAATGGGCCTGATAGTCGGGAGCGAAGGGACCCTTGCCATTGCAACCAAATTGATCCTTCGGATAATCCGTGCTCCTGAAGCCATTAAGACCATGCTGGCAATATATGACTCCATAGAGGATGCCAGCAATACAGTATCTGCCATCATAGCTGAGGGGATAGTTCCTGCCACACTGGAGATGATGGATCATGTTGTTATGGAGGCAGTGGAAAAATCGGTAAAAGCAGGTTACCCGCTGGATGCAGCCGCAGTTCTTATTATAGAGCTGGATGGGCTCAAAGATGGCCTTGATCGGCAGGCCTCTAAGATACTGGAGATCTGTAAACTTTATAATGTGAGGGAGGTTCAGCTGGCCAATGATGATGCTGAAAGAGCAAAACTCTGGGCAGGTAGAAAAGGGGCCTTTGGTGCGGTTACGCGGTTGAGGCCGTGTTATATGGTTTGTGATGGCACGGTACCCAGGACCAAGCTGCCCGAGGTCCTCAACAAGGTGCTGAAGGTAGGCGAAAAATATGGCCTTTTGATCGGCAATGTGTTCCACGCGGGAGATGGAAACCTTCATCCATTGATTCTGTTTGATGAGAGGAACGAGGAAGAAAAAAAGACGGCTATCAAGGCAGCCTCCGAGATACTGATGATCTGCGCCGATGCCGGTGGAACCATTAGCGGGGAGCATGGGATAGGGCTTGAAAAGCTTCGAGAGATGTACTTCATTTTTTCAGAAGATGACCTGGAGGCCATGAGACAAATAAAAAGGGCTCTCGATCCAAAAGATGTACTCAATCCAGGAAAGGTTCTACCGAGCTAATATGGGCTTGGGGGGAAAGGCATAAGGCCCGAGGAGTCTCAGATAAGAGCCTTGGCCCAGGCC
>CAZDVV010000108.1:0-3778 GCA_964508875.1 uncultured Desulfobacteraceae bacterium
AGGCCCACTCACAGCGTGCTCTACCCACGCAACATGAAGGGGTTCTCAGGTTCGACCCGGACCCGCCCAGATCCTGCTGCAACACATGAGTCAATTCATAAAAAATAGGTTCCAATTGCTCGGTAAAAGTGCCCAAGAAGATAATATCACCCGTGGAACCATGCATATTCATAAGCCCACTTCCACGGTATTCCCAAAGGTCACAAATGGTTCTCAAATAATCCGAATTGTAAAACTTGCTCGCCGGCTGATTCACACGCAGGGTATGGAAATGTGCAATTGAAGGATACTTCTCAGGGACATCCGAATAGCGGCCTATTACACCTCCACCGTAACCGAACACCCCCACAATACCCCCATGCTTCCAATGGGTCTCACCGTCATCAAAGGACAGCTGAAGCTGCCCTAGCAAATCTTCCACCACATCCCGCTCAATCATCATTCTATCATCGGACAATTTGCGGCGGTGAAGAGCCTCTCTTTTCGCATCTGCCACAAAGCTGGGCCAAGGCCCTTTTTCCAGTTCCTCAACATCAGGGATATCATGCTTGATTTTGAAATTCTTGAGCTCTTCCTCTGTATAATTGCTGAGCTCTTCGTCAGTGTAAATCCTTAATTCATCATACTTCAGCTCTTTCTGCGGTTCTCTTGGTTCGAAAGCCATTATGAATGCCTCCTTCTGCTATTAAAATTTCGGTCTATTAAAACCCTTTTGCAAAACCAAAAAAAATAAGTCTTTTGTGCTTCACCTCCTCCCAAAAAATTTGACTCCAAAATTATATGGCAACCTCTTCTAGCTTGACTCAGCCCAGGTAACGCCGATTTTTAAGGTAACTATTTGTGAATATTGGAACTAGTTTATTTTTCAAATGCTTAAGGTGTCTTTTATAGCCAAATCAAATATTTTTTGTCAACAAAAAAAACATTTACATTTCTATTGACAATCGAGTGCTTAAGCACTATCTGCTCATCATAGGCAAAGGCCAACAAAACATGAGCAGACAACAATGAATCTCTCCCTGCCTCGTATTACCATCGCGGCCCTTAGAGGCGGCTCCGGCAAAACCATCGTATCCTTGGGCCTTGTCTCTCAGGCAAAGGAAATGGGCCTTCGCGTTGCCACTTTCAAGAAAGGACCAGATTTTATTGATGCAGGATGGCTCTCGTTCGCCTCTGAGGCACCCTGTCACAATCTAGACCCCTTCCTCATGACTAAGGAACAGATACTTTATTCCTTCCTCTCCAATAGTAAAAACGCCGACTTCTCCTTGATAGAGGGAAACAGAGGCCTTTTTGATGGCGTGGACCTTGAAGGCACCTGCAGTACTGCTGAGCTATCCAAGATTTTGGGATCCCATCTGATACTCATAGTAGATGCCACAATGGTAACCCGGACAACTGCCGCCTTGGTGAAAGGGTGCCAAAGCTTTGACCCCGATCTTAACCTTGCCGGAATAATCATCAATCGGGTTGCTACAAAACGACAGGAGGAGCTCATAAGAAAAACTATTGAATATTATTGTGGTATTCCAGTCGTAGGCTCTATACCTAGGCTCAAAGAGAACCCATTTCCCGAAAGACATATGGGTCTTGTACCGTACCATGAGAGTGAGGTGGCACGCCAAGCCATTCAGTGGGCCACAGGTCTTGTCAAGGACAATTTGGACATGGCCCTGATAAGAAAAATTGCCCAAAATGCGGGTCCCATTTCTTATCCTACTGGTGATGACCAGTCCATTACCGACTGGAATGAATCTCAACAGGGCTCAATCAGGATCGGGGTAATCAGGGATGGAGTATTTTGGTTTTACTATCCGGAAAACATAAAGTCCTTTGAACGCCTGGGCGCTACAATAGTTGAAATAAACTCTCTTGAGGACAAATTATTACCCGACATCGATGCACTTTACATCGGAGGGGGATTTCCAGAGACCCAGGCATCCGCCCTCGCCGGGAATGAAGGGTTTAGACGCGACCTGAAGCAAAAGATTGACCAAGGCCTTCCCGTGTATGCAGAATGCGGAGGATTTATGTTCCTTGGGCAAAATCTGCTTATAGACCATGAGAAATATCCCATGGTAGGAGCAGTTCCCGTGGATTTTGCCCTTGAGAAAAAACCCCAGGGCCATGGATATACATTGCTGGAGAGCATCAGGGAAAATCCCTATTACTCGACAGGCGAGAAGGTAAAAGGGCATGAATTTCACTATTCAAGGGCTATTGTCCGGAAAAAAGAAGGGCTCGCTTTTGTATTCCGTGTATTACGGGGGCACGGTATCGACGGGGATCAAGATGGGCTAAACATCAAAAACCTACTGGCCACATATACCCATGTGCATGCTGGTGGAGACCCATCCTGGCCGAGGCGGTTGCTAAAGGTAGCAAAAGGAATTAGGTTTAGAAGAAAAATTTCACAAGGAAGGTAAAAGAGGAATTGACAAAAGAAAATCTTTTGTTTATAGAAATAAATTCGAACAAATTTGTGAAAGAATGTGCATACCAAAATGAAAAAGGAGGACAGTCACTATGCCAACAGTAGAATTCGAAGGCCACACCTTCAACGTTGACGAGGACGGTTTCATTGATGATTTCAAGAATTGGAACGAGGCCTGGGTTCGTCACGTTAAGCAGACAGAAGGAATCGAGGAACTGACCGACGAACATTGGAAGGTTATCAAGGTCCTTCAGGATTATTACAAGAAAAACGGTATTGCTCCCATGGTGAGGATTCTGTCCAAGGTTACTGGTTTCAAGCTGAAAAAGATTTACGAGCTGTTTCCCTCCGGCCCTGGTAAGGGAGCTTGTAAAATGGCAGGACTACCTAAACCGACTGGCTGCGTATAAGCCCTCCGCCATCAGAATTTGACTATAGAGCTTAGGGGCACGAGAAGGGGTATCTTTTTGTGCCCTTGCTCTTTGTTCAACGGCGAAGTACAACACCAAAACCCTGAGGCTAAGCTTCCCCAGCGAGAGGCTTGTATAATTCAGGGCGACGATTGGGTAGGAAATATCTCACACGGTGGGTCTTTATCTCTTTGAGAGCATCGGCCCTAAGGGTAGCCACTATGAGCCCCTCTTCTTTTTCGGCTCGCTGGATCATAATTTGTCCAGTGGGATTAATTATGACAGCCACCCCAGGAAATGTGTAGCCTTGGCTTGTTTTTCCTACCTGATTACATGCTGCTATGTAGACTGCGTTGTCAAACGCTCTACTCCTCATGTGCCTTAGCCAGCTATCAAGCTTTTCTTGGGGCCCTGTTCGTGGTGAAGCATGGGGCATCAATATGATTTCAGCTCCCTTTAGGGCCATGAGAGTGCTGATTTCAGGGAAGTGCGCCTCCCAACACAACTGTACCCCGAAGGTCACACCATCATACTCAAACACCTTGATCTCCTCGCCAGCCTGAAAATTTCCCTGCTCCATTGGAGACAGATGGGTTTTGCGGTAAATCCCGATCAGTCCCTTGGGTCCTGCCACTATCTGTGAGATAAAAGGGCCTTGAGACTCCTCGATCTCTATCAAACCAGCCATCAACAGGATACATTTGGCCTTCGCCATCTCTACGATACGCCCGATTATCTCCTGGCAGTACCGCCAATCGTAAATCGAAGCGGGGCTCTTGAGAACGTAACCCGAGACAGAGAGTTCAGGAAGGCACACCATCTCGGCCCCCTGGGACAACGCCTCGTCCATCAGCCTCTCAGCTCGCTCAAGGTTCTCCTCAACCTTGCCCACCTCCGAGTGCATGCAAATACAGGCTATGGTGATGTCACGCAT
>CAZDVV010000108.1:3878-7262 GCA_964508875.1 uncultured Desulfobacteraceae bacterium
GATCTAGCCCTTCTTGCCACCAGGATATATTTGTCATACTGAAGCTGCTCACCATCCTCAGATCGGTCAAACACTCTGCCTGGGAAAAAGTTCTTGCCACTAAAGAGTATATCGAGTCCCGCCTTCTCCACTGAAACCTGAGCAGGAATATGATCCTTGATCCAAAAACTGGTGAGCACCATGCATCCTTGGGGGTCGAGCAGCTTGGCAATCTCTTCAAAAATAGCCTCCCAAATCCTGGGGCCTTCTCTGGACGTGGTGAGAGGAGGGTGCTGGCATAGGACCAGGTCAACAGGTCCTTCCACATGGTTCGTAAGGTCTCTAGCATCGCAGGCTACGAATTGTGCCAATCCCTTCAAGGCTTCCTTTGCCTTTGCAAATGCTTCCTCACTGAGATCAATCCCCACAAACTTGGGAACACCAAGGTTTTTCGCCCCTAAATATTCTACAAGCGCAAGATAGCTCCAAGTGGCATTATTGCCACATCCGATATCAAGAACTGATGGAAATTGAGGCAGCTCAATACCCAGTTCTCCAAGGTACTTGTTAAGGATCATCATCCAGCGTTGATCTGGGGTATTCGTAACACTATTTGGTGTTATACGTTCACTGTTCACCGTTTGCTGTCCGCTACTCACTGACTTGACGCCTTTTTCTTTGTTCCTTTATCCTTTTCCCAGTTTCTCCACAACCAGATCACCCACCTCCGAGGTACTGTATCCCATTTTTCCCGCCTCTAGGGATTTTAGGTCATTTTTTACCACGGTGGCAATGGCCTCAAACAGGTTCGTGGCAGCTTCACTTTCTCCAAGATATTCAAGCATCATCTGTGATGCGTAGATTGCTGCCATGGGATTGATCTTGCCTAGGCCTGTATACTTTGGTGCTGAGCCGCCAATGGGCTCAAACATTGCTGGTCCTCCGGGATGGATATTACCACCGGCTGCTATGCCAAGTCCACCTTGGATGATTGCGCCGATGTCTGTAATAATATCGCCGAACATATTATTGGTAACTATTACATCATAGCGTTCGGGATTCTTTATCATCCACATGCAAAGCGCGTCAACGTGTTGGTAGTCAGTGCTAATTTCTGGATAATCCTTCGCCACTTCTTCAAATGTTCTGAACCACAGGTCTGATTCGTATGTAAGTACGTTGGTCTTGGCACAAAGGGTAACGCGGCGCTTTTTGTCCCGTTTTATACAATAATCAAATGCATATCTTATACAACGCTCCACTCCTTTGCGAGTATTGATGGACTCCTGCACTGCCACCTCATCGGCTGTACCCTTCTTGAAAAAGCCCCCAGATCCAACATAAGCTCCCTCGCTGTTCTCTCTCACAACGACAAAATCAATATCTTCTGGCCCCTTATCTTTCAGCGGGGTATCAACTCCTGGAAGCAGGATAACTGGGCGCAGATTGACATAAAGGTCAAGGGCGAAACGAAGCCTCAAGAGTATTCCCTGCTCCAGTATCCCGGGCTTGACCTCAGGGTGCCCAATAGCACCGAGCAAAATAGAGTGAGCTTGTTTCAGTTCTTCGATGATATTGTCTGACACAAGATCACCGGATTGAAGATATCGCTCACCACCAAGGTCATAATATAGAAAGTCAAAAGAGATATTGTGGAGCTTTCCCACTGCCTCGAGCGCCCTTACTGCTTCTTCTATTACCTCAGGCCCTGTCCCATCACCTGGGATAACCGCAATTTTGTATTTCATATTCTCTCTTACCCCTTCCTTGTTTTCTCTTGCCTTCCAACTTCTGACCTCTAGCTCCTGACTCCTAACTCCTGTCTCCTATTCTCTTTTCTTCCTGTTCTCCGGCCTCAAGGCCCTCACCGCTGCTCCAGCCCTCCACATCTCGGAGTCACGCATCTCAGACAGCTCTTTGTCCAGCCTTTCGCGGTAATCAGGCGCACTATTCGCCTCGAGCACTATGCGCGTCTCATTCCCGGAAACCACACTTTCGTATAGTTCTTCAAAAACAGGCTTCACCGCCTCCCGGAACCTGTGCCTCCAATCTAGTGCTCCCCTTTGGGCAGTAGTGCTGCAATTGGCATACATCCAGTCCATGCCATTTTCTGCCACCAGCCTTATGAGGCTTTGGGTTAGCTCCTCTACCGTCTCATTGAACGCCTCGCTGGGCGTATGCCCTTTGCTCCTTAGCAAATCATACTGGGCCTCCATTATCCCTGCAAGGGCACCCATAAGCACGCCCCTTTCACCTACGAGGTCGCTGTATACTTCTTTTTCGAAGGTGGTCGGAAATAAGTAGCCAGATCCAATGGCAACCCCAAGGGCCAATACCCGCTCTCTGGCTCTGCCCGTATGATCCCGATAGATGGCGTAACTAGAATTGATTCCACTCCCATCAAGGAAATTTTTCCTCACACTGCGACCAGATCCCTTGGGGGCGACCATAATAACATCCACATAGTCTGGAGGAACCACACCTGTCTGATCCTTATACACAATGGAAAAACCATGGGAAAAACACAGGGCATTTCCGGGCTCGAGGCATTCTTTTACAGCTGACCACGTAGCCACTTGACCGGCATCAGATACTAGATACTGGATAATTGTTCCTCTTTTAGCCGCCTCAGTTAGAGGAAAAAGGGTCTTACCCGGCTCAAAACCGTCCTTAACTGCCCTTTCCCATGAACTGCTGCTCTCTCTTTGTCCCACAATGACATTGATACCATTGTCGCGCATATTCGAGGCCTGTCCGGGTCCCTGTACACCATAACCCAGTACTGCCACCACTTCATCCTTGAGCACTTCCTTTGCATACTCAAGTGTGAATTCCTCGCTAGTTACAACATCCTCTACTACTCCGCCAAAATCAATTTTTGCCATTTCTTACCTCCTTTGATATCTCCCGCGCCATTGCTATTGCCCCGGTTCTCGCCACTTCTTGGATACCCAGTGGTCTTAAAAGATCCAAGAACGCGGTCACTTTCCCTTCATCTCCAGTAACCTCAATTGTGTAGGATGAGTTGCCGACATCAACCACCCTGGCCCTGAAGATATCCACCATGCGAAGAATTTCTGCACGGTTTTCAGGGCTAGCCTTAACCCTGATCAACAGTAGCTCCCTCTGAACATAAGAAGAGCCAGTAAAATCGCGAACTTTAATTACGTTTATAAGTTTGTTCAGCTGCTTCTTGATCTGCTCAACCACCGCCATGTTTCCACTGGTAACCAGCGTAATTCTGGATGTTGCTGGGTCGATAGTCTCGGCTACGCAAAGGCTTTCAATATTGAACCCCCTGCCGCTGAACAGACCTGCTATCCTCGCCAGAACCCCGGGCTCATTGTCCACGATCAAGGATAAGATATGACGTTGATTGTCTTGATTATCCATATCTCCAATTAC
>CAZDVV010000109.1:0-7158 GCA_964508875.1 uncultured Desulfobacteraceae bacterium
GATGGAGAGGCTGGGCGCAGAGGTCGTCCCTGTAAAAGATGGCACCAAGATCCTCGAGGAAAGGGGTCACAGGAACCAAGACTGAGTTCTCAGAAGAGCTTCACAAGTACCTGGACAGGTGCCAAAGAGCAACTTCCCTTCCTCTGGCTGTTGGCTTTGGGGTGAAGGATAGTACCGACACAGCCTTTTTGAAGGGAAAGGCTGATATAGCTGTGATTGGGTCCCAGCTTATTAGGATCTTTAAAGAAAAAGGAATTAAGCAAATGGGTGACTTTCTTCGGCGCTTAATAGATTATTCGGACGGCCGGTTTGGAAGGAAGACGCATAGATGACATTTAGGATTTTCACCCAAATCCTCAAGGCCGCTCTGTGGATTGCCAGTATTTCCTTACCCTCTTTATCTGTCAGGCTTTTGCTTTTGTGCTCTCTAGCGCTTTTCTAACGGCCACTGCCAGATCCTTCAAGACTAAAGGCTTCATGAGGAACTCACGGATACCCAAAGCCCTAACCCCTTGCCTTGTAATTTTTTCACTGAAGCCTGTGCAGAGCACTATTGGCAAATCTGGTCGGATTTCCAAAAATTTCTCCGCCAATTTGTCACCTGTCATCTGGGGCATGGTCATGTCAGTAATAACAAGGTCAAAGGCCTGAGGCTTTGCCTTGAATAGCTCAAGGGCTTCTAATGGTGATGTCCTACAGGTCACGTTATAGCCAAGTGATTCCAGCATCTGCGAACCAATCTCAACTAGGACTTCTTCATCATCTACAAATAGAATTCGCTCCGTCCCCCTGGGTAGGGGCTCAAAATCAAGCTCTTCTCTCTCTTTAAGTGGCCTATCCTCTTCTAACATGGGGAAGTATACGTGGAAAGTGGAGCCCTGACCGGGAGTGCTATACACAGTTATGGTTCCTCCATATGAGCGGACAATTCCAGATACTACAGCCAGACCGAGGCCTGTGCCTTCGCCTTTCTCCTTAGTGGTAAAGTAAGGGTCAAATATCCGTTCAAGAATATCTCGACTCATTCCACATCCCGTATCGCTCACTGTAAGACGCACATAGGGGCCGGGGCGAACTCCACGATGAGTCTTTGCAAAGGTGTCATCAACGTGGACATTCTCGAGCCTCACCTCCAATGTTCCGCCCTTTTCCCTCATGGCATGGCCCGCATTGGTACAAAGATTCATAAGTACTTGATGAACTTGAGTAGGATCACCCATGATTAGACCAGCCTCCGGGTCAATATGCTGCTTTATATCGATGGTAGCTGGTAAAGAGGAGCGAAGCATTTTCAGAGCTTCCTTGAGAATTGGCTGAATTTGTAAGGGCTTTCGTTCTTCTTCAGTCTGTCTACTAAATGCCAAAATTTGTTTCACAAGTTCCCGGGCACGCCTGGCGGCGCGCAATACCTGTTCTATGTTTTTTGATATGGCTGAACCTTCTTCTGCCTCCATCAGAGAAAGCTCAGAGTAACCCATGATGGCACTCAAAATATTGTTAAAATCGTGAGCAATCCCACCTGCTAGCGTCCCGATGGCTTCCATCTTTTGGGCCTGGCGGAGCTGACGCTCTAACTTACGTTGAGTAGTCACATCCCGCTTGACCGCCACATAATGGGTAATTTCCCCGTCCGAATTCATAACTGGCCTAATAGTGGCCCCTTCTTCATATAAAGTCCCATCTTTCCTCTTGTTTACGAAGGAGCCCTTCCATACCTTCCCACGGCTAATAGTATCCCACAACCCCTTGTAAAAGGCCTCATCGTGCCTTCCACTTTTGAGAAACCTTGGGTTTTTCCCCAGCACTTCGTCGCGTCTATATCCTGTGATTCTTTCAAAGGCAGGATTGACGTATTGAATGTCTCCTTGTATATCAGTAATGACCACGCTTTCTTCTGCCTGAGAGATGGCAGTAGCAAGAAGGCGTAACTCTGCTTCCGCCTTGATTTTGTCGCTTATATCCTGTGTGCTTCCTTCATAGTAAAGAACGTTTCCATTATCATCAAAGTGGGCGTAGGTATTCTTTTCAACCCAAATCAGCTTTCCGTCGCACCGTCTGATCTGGTGCTGGTAATTTAATATGGTCCCCTGCCTTTCCACGGCCGTCTTCCAGCGCTCCCTTTCCGAAGGGTCAATATAGTGCTCCAGCATATTGGACTTTAGCATCTCTTCCTTACTGGGATAGCCAAGTATTTGGGCAAAACGCGAATTACCCTCCAGGATGCGGCCATCCGGGGTTGTTCGGAAGAGACCCACCGGCACCCGCTCAAATAATTCCGTATATTTTTTGAGCGCTGTTTTGGTTTCCTGCCGAGAGCCCTCCAAGTTTCGTGTCCTCTCCCTAACGGCCCTTCTCAAGGAAAACACCCAGGCGAGACTTATTAGCATAAGTCCTAAAAACCCAAATAAAATCCATTCAAAATAGTAGTGGTAGGATGGCATTGCAAGCGATTTCCCAAACCACCTATCATGGATATCTTTTAGAGCACTTTTTGGTATTGATTCAAATCCGCGGTTTACTAAATTCAAGATCTCGGTGTTCCCTTTCCTGACCGCCCTGTGCAGCTGCCCGAAATATAGAGTAGGTCCGCGGCGGAAGTTAGCAGCTATTCCAGCCTTGTTTAGGTAATACAAAGCAGGGGGCTCATCCATACAGAAAATTTTGATAGCCCCGGATTTGGCAGCCTGAATTATAGCCCAGTAGCTAGGATAAAATGAAAGTGTGTTAATTCCCCTGCTCTTAAGGACCTCTATGCATGCATCGCCCCTTTTTACTCCAACCACAAATCCTTTGAGGGAGGAGAGGTCCTCAATGCCGGAAATGTCTTTATGAAAGAATATGGGCACGGCAATGTCCGCATAAGATTCAGTGAAATCGTAAAGCTTCTCACGCTCTCTCGTAAAGAATAGAGTATCGATAACATCCGCCTCACCTTTCAGGAGCGTTTCCTGGGCCTTTGCCCAATCCATTTCCTCTATAGACACACGGACACCTGTACGTTTTTCCCATAGAACCCATTGATCAGGGAGGATCCCTCTGATTTTTCCAGAACTATCTCTAAAAACATAGGGAGGATAGGTATCGTCCATCACTACGCGCAGGACCTTTGGAGGTTTCGTATCTGCGAGATTAGAGGATAAGGACAAAGAAGTTTTCTGACCGGCTCTTGTCCCTCCCACGTTAGCAAGAAAGGCTGACCCCATAGTGAACAGGAGGATTTGCAAGTAAATCACCAATCCATGTCGTCTTAATAAGTACATTTGATCCCTCGCTCGAAGTAAAAAGCAGCTACTGAGTGTATTTTAGATCTAATTAACCATTACCCGACACACCTAACAGCTATCCTCCTTACCGTACACTACAATTACCGTGATTGAGAGCCTCACCGCCATAGTCCATTAATTTACTATGAAAATATATACATTTATTTAATAAAATCGGATTGTTGCTACAAATAATAAGTATTGATTGTATTGGTGGATGATTATTTTGCTGGTATACTATTCTTACTTTTCTTTGTCCTGGGCCCACAGGGTGCAAAAGTCTGATTTTTCACTTGGTGTACATGTGCGCACCACAGCCCACTTTAGTATGATGGGAGCGATCAAGGTGGTAATAAAGGCCATAACGATCAGAGCAAAAAACTGGTAACTTTATAAATCTTTTCATCTAAGATCTCCTTGCGCACAAACTGCCCGGCCAAAAAGGCGCCAATAATTATGATTGTCTCGACATTCGATACCACAAATCACTTTGGCTGAAGCCACCCATAATACCGTTATCAGAAGAATTATGCTATAAATATTGTTTGATCAAGCAAATGTTCTTTCAACCATGGACTAGGCTTGATCTGAGTCCAATGTTTAATAGAGACAATGATCTCGGCCAGAGCAATGCACGCAGGTCTTCAAGCACTGGAGCCAGTTTTCAGTAAATCCGATATTCAATTCAGGAGCAAATTACTTATAGGTAGCGTAAGAGGAGATCTTCACGATATAGGAAAACATCTTGCCTCACTTGTAATTTGGAATTTCTTCAAAAGATTCTGACTATAACCTGCGAGCAATGATAAAAAAACTGACCACAAGGGATCTAGCCCGCCGAGCCACAGTAGCGATAACCATGACACTTAGGGGGAGTCCCCATCTCATTGGAACGGGGCTCCTTGTGGACATAAATGACCACTCATTTGTTGTTACAGCGGCCCATGTTGTCAAAGGGAGCCAGAAGTACGAAGGAGAATTCGGTTTTGTGGATATGAATGGCAACTTTGTTGCTCTCGATGATGATTGGAAATGTTCGCCGCTGAGAAATTACGGCACTGCGTGTGATCCAATTGACGTGGCTGTACATCAAATTGATCCATATCGCCGGGATCAGCTTAACCATGCTATGTTTCTCAATCTTGAAGATATGGATTTGACACCATGCACTTCAGTCCAAACATTTTATCTGTATGGATTCCCCTTTTCTTTAATGGAACGGGATGAAACCAAAGCTGGAAAATTATTACTGAGACCTCTCACCATTTCTTTTTCCGTGTATTCTGGATCTACTTACCTGATAGGCGACTACGAGGAACAACTTCACCTTCTATTGGACGCAAGACAATTAGATGTCCAAGACACCATTGTGGAAGGCTCAGATCTCGAATTCAAGCGAACGATCTTCTGTTCACTGCTTAGAAGTATTGAAGGTATTAGCGGGAGCGGGGTTTGGAGTGAAGACGTTGAAAAAGGCGAAAAAATTGTGGCCTTACAAACCGGTGTCTACCATAGGCAGCACATAATAAAAGCCACCCGTTGGATCATGGTGATGAGACTCTTGTATGATTTCTTTCCTGACATTGGATCTGTCGCCCAATAAAGCCCATTAGGGCACCTGAATTGCCCCTACCCTCACCGCACCTGAATAAGGATTGTCAAATAATGTCTGAGGCTACCAACGGTCTGAAGAGGCACTTCTATGATGGCACCATCCTGAACTCCCACAGGTATTTTCAGGCGAACCCTCTTTCTCTGCCTCACTAGACCTTCTCCAAAGCAGTGCATGCAGGGGAAAAACCACTGCTCCCCGGTTCCACCGCACTGCGGGCATGGCCCGTAGAAGGGAACGATAGCCTCTACACTACCTCCTTCCTCTGCCTCTTCTCGGGAAAGGACAAGGATCAAGTCCGGTTGGGGACGGGAATTTCGAGATGAGTACTTAGACCATGCACCAAAGGCTGACCTACAATAACAAAAATCTCCAAAAAAGGACCCCTGTTGGAAGGTCGAATCATAGATAGGGGCTTTGCGACCGAAACCCGGGGCCTGTTCTTCGTATCTAAGCTGCCTATCATAGGAACTACGCTTTTCGGGATCAGAAAGCACCTCATAGGCCTCTTGCACGTCTTGAAATAGGTCTTTCCCTTCCGGCCCGGCCTTGTCAGGATGATATTTTTTGGCTAGCTTACGAAACGCATCCCGGATGCCTTTCGGATCTGCATTCCGGGATACACCTAGAATCTTATAATAATCCTTTTGCGGCATCTCTTTGTTTACCGCCCGGCAAATACCTATGCTATGGTTGGTCAAGATTCCTCGTCTTTGCAAAAAATTATCCATTCTGACTGTTGGTTTGTCAACGGGTCCCGGTGCACCGGATATATTACCCGCAGGGCTTGACAAGGTCTCATGGAAATTTATTTTTTCTTACTAGAATTTAAGTTACTCCCATGTAGAAAGGAGGTGAAAAAATGGTCGGTTTGCTGCCAAAGCGGGAAGGACGAGAATTGGACAGACTTAGACGAGAAATGGATAGGCTATTCGATAGACTTAGTGAATGGAAACCATCATTTCTTCGGGGTGAACAAGGCCAATGGCTACCTGCTATTGATCTATCTGAGACTGCCAAGGAGATTATTGTAAAGGCTGAGTTGCCCGGAATGGAACTGAACGACATCGACGTCTCCCTCACTGGAAATACGCTCAAGATCCAGGGTGAACGAAAACAAGAGACCGAGGAAGAGAGTGAAAACTTCCATAAAATCGAGCGAAGCTACGGTGCCTTTATGCGCACCATCCAGTTGCCTGCCGAGGTTGACCCTGACAACGTAAAGGCCACTTACAAGAAAGGTGTTCTAACCATTAGAATGCCCAAAACAAAGGCCGAAACCATGAAAAAGGTGGAGATCACCACAGAGTAAGTAGGCTTTTGCAGGATTTGTTTTGAGGTAAATAAAGCGGGTGAGAGCCCGCTTTTTTGTTTTCCTTTTCCCCTTGACTTTCAGTAAAACTTACAGTATAAAAGAAGGTAGGAGATAGGAGTCAGGAGAAAGGCAAAAAGGAAAGTTATGAGTGAGCTAAAGTGCCTAAAGTGATCTAAAGTTGGTCTTCCTCTGGTTCATTCTTACTCCTGACTTCTGACTTCTGTGTTCTAACTCCTTGCTTTAGCTGACGGCTCCTAAGAAACAGGTGGCGGAGGGAATATCGCATTGTCCGGAGCCAAGAACTCAAGATTAAGTGTTTCTTTCATGAAGTACCCGAAAGGGCCGCGTTCGGGTAGGTTGCTATCACTAAAAGCTGATAGCCTTATATTAGGAGGTTTCATGAAACTCACTGCCAAGCAAAAGCAATTCTTGGCCTATCTAGCAGACTATATTGATAGATGGGGTCATGCACCAAGTTTTGAGGAAATCCGGGGGCATTTTAACTTCCGCTCCTATAACACGGTGAGCACCTATTTAAAAATCCTGGAGCGAAAAGGCTATATCCGCCTTCCAAGGCAAAAGAATAAAAAGCGTGCCATCGAGGTAATCAAACCCGTGGAGGCAAGCCGCTTTGAACTCCCATTGCTAGGAAGGGTGGCCGCAGGAAAACCCATTGAGGCCATAGAAGACAAGCAAACAATTGAGGTACCCCCGTCCATGGCCCAGAGTGGGGATCACTTCGTGCTTCAGGTCCAAGGCAGTTCAATGGAAGAGGACGGTATCCTGGATGGTGATTACGTGGTGGTGAGGAAACAGCCCACTGCGGAAAATGGGGAGACCGTTGTGGCAATCATCGACAATGAAGCCACAGTAAAAAAATACTTTAAGCGAAAAGGCTACGTGGAACTGCAGCCTGCCCACCGCGGTATGAAGCCCATAATCGTGAAAGAAGGAGAGTTTCGTATCGA
>CAZDVV010000110.1:0-7095 GCA_964508875.1 uncultured Desulfobacteraceae bacterium
GGTATGGGTATGGGCCGAGGTATGGGCATGGGCCGAGGTATGGGTATGGGCGGAGAAATGGGGATGGGACGGAAGCCACGGGCGGACGGTGCCGATATTTCCTCGCCTGAGGAGCTTAAAAGCCTTAAGGAACAGGCACAGCAGCTCCGAGGCCAAATCGAAGAGATTGAGGAGAGGATCAGAAAATTGGAAGCTGGTCCTCAAGGGAAAGCATCCGAAAAATCTGGGGCTGGCGCCGGGCGCGAGTCCAGAGTCATGGTCTCTGGGGAAAATCGCATGCGTATTGCCGTGCCGGTCAGTGGGGGCAGGCTGAATCCTCATTTTGGCCATAGTGAATCATTTTTACTCATTGATGTAGAAAATGGGCAGATTAAGGGCAAAGAGCCAAAGACTCCTCCTCTCCATGAGCCAGGTGTGCTGCCCAATTGGATGGCAGAGCAAGGCGTCAATGTGGTAATTGCTGGAGGTATGGGAAGAAGGGCTCTCGGATTATTTGAGGAAAAGGGAATACGCGTAGTGACTGGTGCGCCGGAGATGGACCCAGAGGAAGCTGTAAATCAATATTTAGCAGGGACACTGGTCACGGGTCAAAATGTGTGTGATCATTAAATGAAAGTTTATTGGGGAAGCCGATTGGGATTTTTAGTGGACAAGGGACAGATAGTGTAGTTTTGTGGCCGATGAAGATCGCTATACCCATTTGGGAAGGAAAAGTCTCGCCAGTTTTCGATTGTGCCTCCAGGCTGATGGTGGTGGACGTCCAAGGTAGACGACAGAAAAAACTTATTGAGACAGCCATAACAGAGTCAAATTTGAGTCGCAGGTGTAATAAACTGAAAGGCTTGGGGGTTGAACTCCTCATTTGCGGAGCCATATCTTCCCAACTCAGGAACATGCTAGTGGCGTTGGGCATAAAGGTAATTCCCTGGATATCGGGACAGGCTGAAGAAGTGGTACATGCATACATGGACGGCTCCCTGTGTGACGGGCAATTCATTATGCCGGGGTGTGGGGAAGAGCAGATTGCGGAAATGACGAGAGTTTACTATAAGGAAAGATCGAAACAATTGTAATTTAATCCAAGGAGGTAATAAAGGTAATGGTAGAGGAAGGCAAAAGTTGCAGCATGGGAGCATTCGACGATGAGCATAAGAAGCAAGACATGGAGATAAAAGAGAGGCTGACGCATATACGCCATAAGATACTTGTTATGAGTGGAAAGGGTGGTGTCGGCAAGAGCAGTGTTGCCGCTTACCTCGCCGTAGCTCTTGCCAAGAAAGGTCATAAGGTGGGCCTGATGGATGTTGACCTTCACGGCCCCAGTATTCCAAGGTTACTCGGTCTAAAGGGTAGTATCCTGCCTGGAAGCAAGCAGGGGAAGGCCAAACCGGTTCACTATTCAGAAAACCTCGATGTAATTTCCATTGAACCCCTTATGGGGGATGACAAGGACAGGGCAACTATATGGCGCGGTCCATTGAAAATCGGCGTCATTCGCCAGTTTATAGCTGACATTGAATGGGAGGATCTAGACTATTTGATTATAGACTCACCTCCTGGCACGGGGGATGAACCCCTTACGGTTGCGCAAACCATTCCCGATGCTAAGGCACTTATCGTCACAACTCCTCAAGAGATTTCTTTGGCGGATGTCAGAAAATCTATCAACTTCTGCCGCACGGTAAACATGGAGATCCTGGGGATTGTGGAGAACATGAGTGGTTTTAAGTGCCCTCATTGCGGGCAAGTTATAGAGCTTTTCAAGGCACATGGTGGCATGCTGACGGCCAAGGAACAAGGCCTTAGATTTTTGGGCAGCCTTCCTATTGAAATTGATGTGGTAGAAAATGGCGATGCAGGCAGGATGGAGATCCTGGACAAAGAGGGTTCACCCTTTAGGGAGGCTTTTTTGAAAATTGTTGATTCGGTGGTTGAGGCATGTGAACAATTGAGCAAGGCCCAAGCAGCAAGAAGGGCGGAAATAGAAAAAAAGAAGAGGGATAGGAGAAACGGCCTCATTATAGCTGTCCCCATGGCAGATGGAAAGTTGTCTTCTCATTTTGGCCACTCCGAGCAGTTTGCCTTTGTGGAGACAGAGGATGGAAAGGTAAAGAAGGTGGAGGTTAAACCAGCTGCACCCCACGAGCCTGGTGTCATACCGCGATGGATTGAGCAACAGGGTGTGGACGTAGTGATTACCGGCGGAATAGGAGACAAGGCAAGAGCAATGCTTGAGGAAAAGGGGATTGAAGTGATTGTGGGTGCACCGGAACAGCCTCCTGAGGTACTAGCTGAACAATATCTTTCGAACAAATTGATTTCGGGTGCAAACGTGTGTGATCACTAGGTGAGACCCAGCTTTTGTGAAACCTTTAGAAACCAGTAAAGGAGGTCATTATGGCACCACAAGGTAGAGGTATGGGGGGCGGCGGGGGAGCCGGCCGCGGTGGAGGTATGGGTCGAGGTATGGGCGGAGGCAGAGGCATGGGTCCGGGTGGCCAATGCGTGTGTCCCAACTGTGGGGAGCGAGTACCACACCAGAGAGGTGTGCCTTGCTTTGACATGAAGTGTCCTAAGTGTGGTACTGCAATGACGCGAGAGTAATCTGTAAAGGGGGAATGGCCCTATGGGCAATGACCTTGATGAGTTTGTATCCGAGCTTCAAGAGCAAATTTACCAAGAGACCAAGGAGGCTTACGGAGAAGAGGGTTTTGAGCGCTGGCTAAATATGCGCTATATGGGAAGGATGCCGGATCCGGATGGATATGCCCGCCTTACTGGAACTTGTGGCGATACCATGGAGATTTTTCTCAAATTTGAAGATGGAAGAGTGAAGGAGGCCTCCTTTTTGACTGACGGTTGTGGGTCTAGTGCCGTGTGTGGATCATTTGCTGCAGAGATGGCCATTGGAAAGACGCCGGACGAATTGTTGGAGATAACAGGGGAGGCCATCTTAGAAAAACTGGGTGGCCTACCGAAAGAGGAGGAGCATTGCGCATATCTCGCAGGAGAAACGATGCAGGAGGCACTCAATGATTATATGGCAAAGCAGGTGAAACAAAGCGAGGGTGATTAAGGGACGCAGGAGGATTGCCTGAAGATTTTGAGGTATATGGAATGATTATAAGTGTTGCAAGCGGAAAAGGGGGAACAGGAAAGACCACAGTGGCTACTAACCTGGCTGCATCGGTGGGACAAGGAGTTCAGTTTCTTGACTGTGATGTGGAACAGCCTAATGCACATCTTTTTCTTAATCCTGAAATCGAGGACTCTGAAATTGTAACAGTTCCGGTCCCTGACGTTGACGAGGAAAAATGTACCCTATGTGGCAAGTGCGCCGAGATATGCCAGTTTAAGGCCATCGTCGTGATAGGAGAGACGGTGCTCACATTTCATGAACTTTGCCATAGCTGTGGGGGGTGCGTGGAGGTTTGTCCTGAAAAGGCCATTAGTGAGTCTAGTAGGGAGATTGGTTTGCTGGAAAGGGGGCACAGCAATGGAATTGAGTTTATTTATGGTAGCCTCAGGGTTGGTGAGGCCATGAGTCCTCCTTTGATAAAAAAGGTGAGGTCTTTAACCGACGATGGCAAGATTACCATCATTGACGCTCCGCCGGGGACATCATGCCCAGTTATAGCAGCCATGAAGGGTGCAGATTTTATCTTGCTTGTGACCGAACCAACACCCTTTGGCCTGCATGACCTCAAACTTGCTGTGGGTGCTGTTAGGATCCTCGGGATTCCCCACGGTCTTGTAATTAATCGTTCTGATATTGGCAATGACGAGGTTAAGCGATACGCCCAAGAGGAGAATATACCTATTCTGATGGAGATTCCTTTTGATCGAAAGATAGCTGAGAGCTATTCCAGAGGCGAGCTGCTTGTAGAAGCTATGCCAGAATGGAAGGAAAAGTTTCTTAGCCTTTATGAACAAATTAAACAGAGCATTGGAGCGAGTTAACTTGGTATGAAGGAACTTGTAATCATAAGCGGAAAAGGCGGCACCGGAAAGACCAGTGTGGTTGCCGCATTTGCGGCCTTATCGCAAGATATGGTACTGTGCGATGCAGATGTTGATGCGGCTGATCTTCACTTAATCATGGATCCAGTTATTAAAGAGGAACATGATTTTACGGGCGGCCATACTGCGATCATTGATCAAGAAAAGTGCACCCAGTGTGGTTTATGCCGTGAGCTCTGCAGATGGGATGCCATAAGCGAGGATTTCGTGGTGGATTCCATTGAGTGTGAGGGCTGCGGTGTGTGCTACTATTTTTGCCCGGAGAAGGCCATAGATTTTCCGGAGAATACGTGCGGGCAATGGTTCATTTCCGAGACACGCTTTGGGCCCATGGTGCATGCTAGGTTGGGCATTGCAGAAGAAAATTCCGGCAAACTGGTAACCTTGGTTCGGCAGGAGGCCAAAAAGGTAGCGGAAAATCAGGGAAAAGAGCTTATTATTACAGATGGTCCCCCTGGAGTCGGTTGTCCGGTAATCGCTTCTATTGGCGGTGCAAGTGCGGTGTTGGTGGTGGCTGAGCCTACCGTGTCTGGTAAGCACGATATGGAAAGGGTGGTTCAGCTTGCATCCCATTTTAGGATCCCCGCCTTGCTGTGCGTAAACAAATTTGACCTGAATCCTTCCTCAACAGAGGCAATCGAGGCCTTGGCCAAGGCACAGGGCGTAGAACTTATGGGAAGGGTTCCCTTTGACCCTTTGTTTACAAAGGCCATGGTTCAGGGGAAAAGCGTAGTTGAATTTGATGGAAAGTCATCTGCAACTCTGGCCTTGAATAGCGTCTGGGGGAAGGTCAGGGATTATTTGGGGTAGTTGTATTGGATCTGGACAGCGGGCAAGCCTATTTCATAGGAGGTTCGGCCCGTTACACTAGGAAAAAGAACAATCAAAATAAAGAAAGGAGGTCAGAGTTATGCCCGTTAGTTATCCCAAATTGGGACAAAAGGTTGTGGCAAAGGTGATCGACATGAAAGGGAATTGTACCATTGGAATGCAGAAGGGTGATGAATTCGAATTGAGCCTCCATCGATGTGGCGAGTTTTGCGGGTATTTTTACCATAATATTCACAATTGGATTACCATGCTTCAGTTTGAAGGAAGTTCGCCCCTTGGTGATGACCCTGGTGTAATGATCTGGGAGTGCCCTAATCCGAATAACAGGGTAAAGATAGAACTTAGACGGGTAAAGGAGTAAGGCCTCATTGCTGATCCATTGTGTAAAGAAAGCGGTATGACTGGATGGTAAGGTGTTAACCGGCCATATCGGTGAAAGGGGGGTACTACTATGAGCAAGTTCTTGTTTGTATTGACCCGTGGGACTGAAGACCCTACACGTGTTACCCGAGCACTCCAGCTTGCAAAAGTGGCTAAGGAGCAAGGAGATGACGTCAATGTTTTCCTTACCGATGATGCGGTTGTTCTGGCCAAACCTGGCATGGTGGACCAGATAAAGGCGCCTACGGGTGATGAAGCGAAGACATACTTTGACTACCTTGTGGAAAATAAGGTCCCTATTTTTGTCTGAATTCCCTGCGCCAAGAATCGCCAGGTTGGCGAAGATCAAATTGTGGAGACAGCGAAGTTCGCAGGGGCCCCCGACTTGATCAGGATGTCTAGGGATGCTAAGGTGTTTACGTTCTAATATGAGTTGACGAAATCTTAAAAGCTAAAAAGGCTCCTACTTTTGTTGTTCCCGCTTAGGCCTGGCTGCCGCAGATAGGCGGGATTATTGCTTTTTTCTTTTCTTTCTGTTTTCGAATTCCTTGAGAGAGTCTTGGCGCTCTTTTGTAGAAACGCAGGCCAGACAGGCCTCCACCTCGTAGTCCATCAGGGTCTCAAGACTTACCCCGTCTTTTGCCATAAGTAGGCCCCGTTTGATCATCATGAGGGAGAAAGCCGAGTTTTTTGCAATCTTTTCCGCCATCGCTTTGGCTTCGTCCATCAATTTGTCAAGCGGTACAGCCTTATTCACCAGCCCAATACGTTCCGCTTCTCTGCCGTCAATGTATTCTGCGGTGAAGAGAAGTTCCCTGGCCTTTCCCGGCCCAACTAGGTCTTGCACCAATCTCATGGCTCCACCTGTGACAGAGGAAGTCACCTTTGCCTCTGGAGAGCCAATTTGGGCGTCCTCAGCAGCAATGCGAATATCGCATGCTAATGCCAGCTCATAGCCTGATCCAAGGGCATAGCCATTAATTGCTGCAATGATTGGCTTCTCAAAACGTATGATCTTTCTTGATACCTCCTGAAGCTCTTCCAAGTAGTCTCTGTACTCCTCTATGGTCCGCGTCTTGGATTCCTTCAGATCTGCTCCTGTGGAAAATGCCCTTCCCTCGCCCGTTATGATTACTACCTTTACCGAAGGGTCTGTCTTGGCATCTTCCAGTGCACTTTGAAGGTCCACCCACAATTGCTTGTTCATTGCATTAAGAACATGAGGTCTATTGAGCTTTATCACGGCAATGTCTTGTTTTTTTTCATAGATAATGCATTCAAAATCCATTTGTGCCTCCTTGCTTAATTTCATCCCAAAAAAGAACCCGTACCCCTCGTACCGCCAAAAGGGAGGGCACAGGTTATGGCAAGATCCAACCTGTCTATTTGGTTCGATATGAGACCAGGGGCACGGGGCAGTGCCTGAACATCTTCTCCGCCACTGAGCCAACCAGCACGTGGCGCAGATCAGTTCTGCCTTTCGGGCCCATAACAACCATGTCTATATTCTCCTCCTCAATGGTTTTGAGCAGCATCTCAAGAGGGTGGCCCACGTGAAAAACAGCCTTGACCCTATCCCTTTCGATATCGATAGTTTTTAGCATTTTCTCAAGCGTTTCACGCCGCTCCCGCTCCACACTCCTGACATAATCCCTAGGGTCCACTTTATATCCCATCGACTCTATGCCGCTCACTGCTTGCATGTCTCGGATGTTAATCACATTGACGACTATTAGTTGACAGTCCAGACGCTTAGCCAATTGGGAAGCGAAACGAAGAATTCCCTCTGAATATCTAGAAAAGGCGATCGCCGCCATTATCCTTTCTACCTGTTCCATTGTTACCCCCTTGTCAGTCACCTAG
>CAZDVV010000111.1:0-7035 GCA_964508875.1 uncultured Desulfobacteraceae bacterium
TGATGAATAAAGGTGGCCTTTTGACTCTGTCTGTCAAAGACCACCTTTTCCTTCCACATTTTTTCGCCATCTTTAATAATGGTCTCCATCATGTAAGGAAGGAGAGACCGGGAGTCAATAACAGACTCCATCCTGTCGTTCCAGAAGGAATTCATGGAGGCTTGGTGTGCGAGCCGGTAAGTGGGCTGAGATAGCTTTTCAGAAGAATCGCCATATAGCTCCATGAAGGTGTGTATAAGAGGGATAAAGGACCAACTTACCTTGAACTCAATGCGTTCCTTGAGCAGAGCCTTATCCCCCTCGGTTATTGTCTGCCCAGTAGAGGCAAAACTCAGGGACAAAGCCGAGATACCAATTATGCAAAATATAGTTACAATATAGTGAACAAGATTTTTTGATGCATTCAAATCGCTTACCTGCTGTTGTCAAAATGTCCGTTTACAGCAAAAGGCTATTTCCTTCTTACTTGCTCCTCACCCTCAGAAAAATCAGTTTCAACAAAGGGGAGGAATTCAATATCCTTTGTCTCGACAATCTCGAAGTCCTCGACCTCTGAGTCAGTATCCTGGCTCCATTCGGTACTGATAGTGCTCGCATAGCCCACCGAGTTTCTGGCGGTCAAGCTTCTGAGCTGGTCCATTTTTTCCAACTCCCTCTGGCAATTGACACAGAGGGTTGTCTCTGGGACAGCCAACAGCCGCTTGGCAGGGATAGGCTTTCCGCACTCCTCGCATATGCCGAAATTCTCGTCCTGAATGACCTTCTGGATGAGCCTATCAATCTGTTTAAGCTCTCTAGTCTTCCTTTCTATTAAACTGTAAGTACTGGCCGCAGATATCTCTCTTTGGGCATGGTCAGATTCGTCTGTAAACTGGTCCTCGTGTAGGTGTCCATTATACGCCCTTTGGTTTTCTATGAGTCTCTGCAAAGCCTTCTCGAACTCTCTTCTTTTCTTGTTAAGCTGTTCCAAAAATTTTTTTCTGTTTTTGTCCATTATTTCACCTCCCTCAGCAAAAGGGCTAAACCCTATGCCTTCTCGTGTTCCATTACGCTGGGGATGAAGGCGATACGAACCATGAAACCAAAATCAAATTCTCGCAGAAAGAAAATCTGCAGAATCTAAATCGTCCTTCTAGCTGCTTATCTTTAAGGGATAATTCAGAAAGCCGAGTTGAATAACACTGACGGAGATCCTATCTAGATAAGCGATGCAAAGGGCATGACGTTCATCCTCAGCATAGTCTAAAGCATACGCATATTAGGTACTTTTTTGCGGTTGTCAAGGGAAAAAATGATATTTTATTACAAAAGGACCTGAGAATAAGTAGAGCCTAGTCCAATTCCTTGATCTGCACTATGCTTTACTCTATACTGCGAGGCGCTGCCCTCCCTGGAGCTTGCCCGCCGCAGCAGGGGGGAGGCACAAGGTAAGAAGGCGCAGTACAAAGGGACAAGGGATCTATGGACGGAAATAAAGTAAGTTGGGATAGATCGTTATGTTCATAACATTTGAAGGCATAGAAGGTTGCGGGAAGTCCACACAGGCCAGACTCCTGTTTGAATCAATGAAAAACAGGGGTGCCGCTGTGCTCCTAACAAGAGAGCCTGGGGGGACTAAAATCGGTAAAGAAATAAGGCAGATACTAATGTCAACTTCAAATAGTGGGTTGTGTTCGGCGGCAGAGTTTCTTCTCATTGAAGCAGACAGGGCGCAACACGTGGCCGAAGTAATAAGGCCTGCTCTTGATAAGGGAATCCTTGTGATCTGTGATCGGTTTAGCGATGCTACGGTAGCTTATCAGGGTTACGGAAGGGGGCTGGATCTAGATCTGATCGACAAATTGAATCGCTTCAGCTCGGCAGGAATTTATCCTAACAAGACATTTCTCCTGGACTGTCCGGTTGAGATAGGCCTTAAAAGGGCGCTTGAGCGGAATAAAGAAACCCGAAAGCAGGCAGAGGGGCGATTTGAGGCGGAGGATATAGGGTTTCACAGGAAAGTGAGGGAAGGCTATCTGGCCCTGGCGCAAAAAGAGCCGGGGCGGTTTGTGGTAATGGACGGCACAGAGAACAGGGAAGATCTGGCGCGAAAAATACTGGCGATCGTAGAGAGGTTAGTGGAGCAGGATTGATGAGCCGTGATCGAATTATGAGATTTTCAGAGCTCCTCGGCCAGGAGAGGGCAAAAAGGACTGTGGAGCGCTCTATTTTGAGTCAACGTCTACCCCACGCCTACCTCTTTTCAGGTATTGCTGGGGTGGGAAAGACTTCCATGGGTATGGCCATTGCCGGGTCACTTAACTGCAAATCAAGAAACGGGGTAGATGCCTGCGGCACCTGCACAACCTGCAGGCAGTTGATGAGTGGAAACTTTCCTGACTTTATCATAGTCCGGCCTGAGGGAGATTCTATAAAAATAAGGCAGATAAGGGAGATCCAGGAATCGATGCGCTTTGCACCTTTGGCCGGCGGATATCGTGTGGTAATACTGGATCAGGCTGATACCATGACTGAGGAAGCCGCAAATGCCTTTCTCAAGACCCTGGAAGAGCCACCCAAGGCGAACTTATTCATACTTAATGCGATAGAGCCTGATAATCTTTTGCCCACGATAGTTTCGAGGTGCCAGAAGGTACCATTCGTGCCCCTGGCAGTGGACTTGATCGTAGACTATTTGGTCAAAGAGATTGGCATTCAAAGGGAAACCGCCATTGTTCTGGCCAAGCTTTCAGAGGGAAGCTTGGGTAAGGCCATAGCCATGGCAGAAAGTGACTTTTTGGAGCGCAGAGACAAATGGCTGAAACGTGCTATGGAAATTCCCCAGTTGAATCCCGAAGAACTGCTCGATGTGGCCTTAGAGCTATCAGATGAAAAAGCTGCGGGCGATAGCAAAGGTTCAAAGTATGAAATAGGCGGCCTTTTGGACTTGCTTGGGGTAATGGCAGTATGGTATCGAGACCTGTTGCTCTTAAAGGGAAAAGGCTCGGAAGATCTGATCGTGAATGCTGATCACTATGGTGAGTTGAAAAATTTTGCTAGAAAATTTAAACTGTTACAAGTCTATGAGTCTCTATTGGTGCTGGACCAGGCACAAAGAGATATTCGGGCGAGGCGTAATAAGGCCCTGGTGCTTGAAAGGACAATGCTGAGGCTGAGGGAGTTGGCAGGAGAGGGCCGAGGAGCTAACGAGTAAGAAGAAAGAAGTCAAAACTGAGAAGGGGAAGCTTAGGTTTTTGAGCAATGAACAAGATAGTAGGTGTGAAATTTAGAAACAGCGGCAAGGTCTATGATTTTGACTCGGGTCATTTTGTCCTCAAAAAGGGCGACAAGGTGATGGTTATCACCGAAGAGGGGCCTGCCATAGGATGTGTTTGTACTGATCCGCAGAACCGAAGTCCGAGAGACTGTAACCTGCCGCTCAAGAAGATCTTCCGCCTTGCCACCGAAGAGGAAGTTCGCAGGTACGAAGAGGGGATCCGAATAGAGCAGGAGGTATATCGATACTGCTACCAGAGGGTAAAAGAGCGCGGCATACCGATGAGCCTTGTGGGAGTTGAAAGACGCTTTGACGGAAGCAAGATAGTGGTATACTTCACCGCCGAAGGACGGGTAGACTTTCGCGAGCTGGTAAAGGATCTGGTGAAGAAATTTCGCACCCGCATTGAGATGCGCCAGATCGGGGTGAGGCATCAGGCAAAGATGGTGGGGGGGCTTGGCACATGTGGTAGACCACTTTGTTGCGCCACGTTCATCCACTCATTCGAGCCTGTAACCATAAAAATGGCCAAAGAGCAAAACCTTTCCCTTAACCCCAGTAAGATTTCCGGCATGTGTGGCAGGCTCATGTGTTGTCTTGCGTTTGAGGAGGATTTTTACAAAGAAGCAAAAAGGGAAATGCCCAAGATTGGCAGGCGCTTGCAGACTAAATATGGTGAAGGGAAAGTTGTTCGGCAGAATGTCTTGAAAAGGACCGTTACAGTGGCACTGGACAGTGGTACAGAGGTGGAAGTGGATCTATCTGAGTTGGAGCAGGGAAAGGCCGGGCAGAAGAATTCAAAAGATCCTCATTGTAAGTAGCAAAAATTTTGGCCACCAAAGACTCCCAGGCTTCTGGCCTCAGGCCAGTAAGTTATCAAATGTATTAAATTGTTTTGCATTGGCTGATCGGCATGAATTGGATACTGTGCGGGCCATAATAAGATAAATCGTACAAGGAGAGAGGAAGTTGGCAAAGAGATACTATATTACTACACCCATATATTACGTGAATGCGGCACCTCATATCGGACATGCCTACACCACCATTGTGGCCGACGTGTTAAAGCGATTTTACATGCTCCGAGGTTATGAGACCTTTTTTCTTACTGGTACTGACGAGCACGGTGATAAGATCGTGGCCGCTGCTAAGGAGGCAGGAGAGACACCTCAGGCCTACGTAGACAGGATCAGCAGCCTTTTCCGAAACCTTTGGCCAAAGCTAAATATTATAAATGATCATTTCATTCGTACTACTGACCTTGAACATAAGAAGGTAGTACAATTAATCTTAGAGCGAGTTAATGCCAATGGCGACATATACTTTAGCGAATACGAGGGCCTTTACTGTTTCGGATGCGAGCGTTTTTATACTGAGAGAGAATTAGTTGACGGTAAATGTCCTGATCACCAGAAAGAGCCCGAGGTCATAAAGGAAGCCAATTACTTTTTCAGGATGAGCAAGTACCAGGACTGGCTCATCAATCATATAAAAGATTCCCCGGGGTTCATAAGACCCGAGAGGTATAAGAACGAGGTTCTGTCTTTTCTAAGCGACCCCTTGGAGGATCTTTGCATTTCCAGACCAAAATCAAGGCTGGACTGGGGCATACCGCTGCCTTTTGACGACAACTATGTGACCTATGTTTGGTTTGATGCCCTCATCAATTACGTCTCAGGGATTGGATTTCCCGACGGCGAGCTTTTCAACAAGTTTTGGCCCTACGCAGAACATCTGGTTGCCAAGGATATCCTTAAGCCACATGGCATCTACTGGCCGTGCATGCTCAAATCTGCCGGTATAGAGCCTTACCAGCATCTAAATGTCCATGGGTATTGGAATATTAACGAGGGCAAGATGTCAAAGAGCCTCGGCAATGTTGTTCGGCCCTTGGATCTTGTGGGCATCTATGGGCTGGACGCCTTCAGGTATTTCTTGCTTCGAGAGATGGTTTTTGGCTTGGACTCAGAGTTTAGCGAAGAGGCGCTCGTAGGCCGGATAAATTCTGATCTTGCCAATGATTTGGGTAACCTTCTTCATAGAAGCATGACCATGGTTCAGAAATATCTTGGTGGCCATGTGCCTGAAAAGGTGGATCCTCAGCCAGAGGATGTGGGGCTCAAGGAAGCAGCTCTTCATACGATCGACCAGTATGAAACCATGATGGAGGATTTGGCCTTCCACAAAGCACTGATTTCCGTATGGGAGCTTATCGGGAGGGTAAACAAGTATATAGACACAATGGCCCCCTGGGTGCTTGCCAAGACTGACAGACCCAGGCTTGAATCCGTACTGCATCACATAATTGAAAGCTTGAAGATAATATCAGTCCTAATATGGCCGGTGATGCCCGCTTCTGCAGAAAGGATGCAACAGTATCTTGGCCTGGAGAAAACGGGAGCCAATCTCATACTTGATGACGTAAGACAATGGGGCAGGCAGAAGTCAGTGAGAGCAATTGTTAAAGGGGAGGCTTTGTTTCCTAGGGTCGAGATGAAAAAGGAGATGGCCCACACCGAGGAGGAGAAACCAATGGAAGAGGATAAGGCCCAGCTAATTTCATTTAATGAATTTCAGAAGCTTGACTTACGCGTGGGCACAATTCGTAACGCGGAGAGTATCCCTAAGTCCAAGAAGCTGGTAAAGCTCACCGTTGACATCGGGGAAGACCGTACTGTTGTGGCGGGCATAGCAGGCCATTACAGTCCTGAAGAACTTGTGGGAAAGCAGGTGGTTATAGTGGCCAATCTGGAGCCAGCCAAGTTGATGGGGGTTGAGTCGCAGGGAATGATTTTGGCTGCCGAGGATGAGACTGGGATTTATGTGCTTACAGTGGATAAAGAAGTCAAACCGGGCAGCAAGGTTAGGTAAGAATGGGGCAGGGCCGCCCTGCGAGTCCATGGGAGGCTAATCCGGTAGATCCGTTCTTCCAAGGACCTCCTTGCTTCGCATTCAGTTAACTAGTGATTGCAAGATATAGCCACGGTGATGGTGTTCATTTAAAAGTGATCTTTTTTCTTTAACCTTGGGCCTTTAGCCTTTAACCTTGAGCCATTTTCATGTTCACAATCGCTACTTACAACTGTAACTCCATTCGGGCAAGGCTCCCTATCATAAAGGAATGGGTGAACCAGAACAGCCCTGATGTGCTTTGTCTGCAAGAAACAAAGGTACAGGATAGAGATTTTCCTGTGCATGAACTACACGAGCTGGGTTACAACGTTGTTTACAAGGGGGAAAAGTCATACAACGGGGTTGCCCTTGTCAGTAGAGCAGAGCCCATGGAGGTTCGAGATAGGCTTGGTGAGCAGTATGAAGATGCAAGGTTCCTATCAGCGGTCATTCAGGGTATTCCAATAATAAATGTTTACGTACCCCAGGGGTTTTCGCCTGAGTCAGACAAATTTCAGTACAAGCTCCAGTGGTTGAAGGCACTACGCGAGTTTGTTATGTCCAATTTTGCCCCAGATAGACCACTGCTTCTTGCCGGTGATTTCAATGTGGCGCTGGAGCCTCAGGATGTTTATGATCCAGAGGGCCTGGAGGGGGAAGTGGGGTTTCATCCTGATGAGCGCGAGGCCATGAGGGAGTTGCTGGATTGGGGATTGAAAGATGTGTTCCGGTTGCATGAGAAACGAGGGGGGTATTATACCTTTTGGGACTACAGGATTCCCAATGCCCTCAAGAGGAGAATGGGGTGGAGAATAGACTACATTCTTGCTACTGCGCCCCTTGCGGAAAAGTCAACAAGGGCGTGGATTGACGAGAGCGCCAGGGCT
>CAZDVV010000112.1:0-6992 GCA_964508875.1 uncultured Desulfobacteraceae bacterium
GCCATAGCTCCGCCCCTTCGGTTACATTGTTTAACCGATATTATGTGTCTGACATCTTTGGACAATTTCTTGTGTTAAGGCTCTATAGACTGGCAATGTGCCCCTTTGACCTGTTTCCATGGGGCAGGGCCAATGCCAAAAAGCGCGGCAAAGTAAGTTTCCGCGCTCAATGATTTCTGCAATCTGCGTGCCACTATAATGAGTGCAAGCACCTCCGGCCATCAATCAGAATCCACTGGTTCGTGTGACTGTGTCGTTAGTTTCAACATTTGGGGTCAGAAAAATTTCAGGCAAGGGGGTGGCTGTGCGTTCCGCTCATGAACTCCACTGTTTCTTCAACTTAATAGCCCGCTCCCTAACCCTCTGATCAAGTTTTTGTTGAATAGCCTTTTCCAAGTGATTCCATGCAATGTCGTTTTTACCAAGCTCTCGGGCAACTATGGCAGCGTGGAGATGTATCACGGCGTTCTGGCCGCCCTTGTCCAAGGCATCTTCCAGGTAATTCCAGGCCACGTTTAATTTTCCTTGTTTGTAGGCTATCCATGCGGCCGTATCCAGTAGATTGGGTGCTTCAGGCTTGAGGGCGAGTGCCTGCATGACCATGTCTGCGGCCTGCTCCAGCTTTTTCTTTTCAGCAAAGTGTTCCGCATACAAGTAAGCCAGGTTATTTAGAAGAACAGGTGATTTCTTATGTTTTTGTAACAGCTCCTTATATATCTTCACCGCCTCTTGGTATTGTCCACTATACTCATATAACGAAGCCAGGTTTAGACCTACAGGAAGTGTTCTGGCCTTTTTGTACATCTTTTCCACTTGGCCTATTGCCTTGGAAATCTTTTTCTGGCGCAAATACATCTGGGCTAATGCCCTATATGGCTCCGGCCATTCGGGGGCAAGCTGTGCAGCACCAGACAGGGCCGACTCTGCCTCAGAGAATCGACCTTTGGCCATAAGGGCCTTGCCCAAATAATAATGGGCAAGGGGAGAGTTATTCCTCTTCTTTACCTCATCTCTTGCTACCTTGATTGCTTTGTCAAGGTTGCCTGCAATGGCATATGTTTGAATAAGGGCCGGCACCGCAACCCGCCAGCCGTTCTTAGTGGCATATGCCTTTTTGAACCATTTGATGGCGCTCCTATATTTTTTCTGGGCTACCATTAAGCGACCCATTTCTATATATCCGAGAGCATTATCAGGGGCCACCTTGATTATGTTTTCAAAGGCATTTGCCGCATCTTCGTAATTCTTTTGCGCGGCTTCTATTTCACCTTTGACCTTTAACAACACGAGGTCTTTAGGAGAGATCTCCAATCCCTTTTCAACTAGACGAATGGCCTTGTCGTATTCCTTTTTTCTGACATGGTAACGGACCAATTCCAGTCGTAGTCTCTTGTCTCCTGGGATGTTGCTCAGCGCCTTTTTCAAGGTGTCACCAGCGACAGCATCCTTTTTGTTCAACAGTTGGCATCTGGCAAGCAGGATTTGGGCATTGGCATCATTGGGGCGGGCAACTGCTACCTGGCTGAGATGTACCTCTGCCTTGTCCAGTTCACCTTGTGCGAGAAGGATTCTCCCAAGAAGGAAGTGCGCATCCATGTTCCCCTGATTACGCTGCAACACATCAGTGCAGATCTGTTTTGCCCTTTTTACTTCGCCCAGTCCCAGATAAAGTCTTGCCTCGGCTAAATCCAGCCTCTCTGAGTCTTCCTTGGACAGCTCTTTACGGGGCGTGTTTTCAAGTCTGTCCAAAGCCTGGTCAACGTGTCCCTCAGAGGCCAAGACCTCGGCCAGGAGTATCGCTGCCTGAACGTCTTTTGGATTTACTTCCAGAATTTTGTTAAGCAGGGTTTTTGCCTTGCCAAAGTGCTTCTGCCTCACCCAGAATGCGGCCTGGGCCTTGAGCATAGAGGGCTCTTCAGGCAACTGCTTGTAAGCGGCCTTGGCTTCTTCGATCAAACCCAGTCTCTCCAGTGCCTGTGCCCTGAAGAGCTTGAGCTTATTATTGGTGGGATCCGCCTTGACCATGGATGCCAGTTCTTGGGCCGCTTTGTCTCTATTGCCCTTTTTGAGATAGTACTGGGCCATGAAGATATAAGGGCTAGGGTCTTTGGGATTTACCTGTCGCCACTTGGATACAGTAGCCTTGAGCCGAGCCACGTTCCCCAGTTCCCTGTAACACACCCCAAGTATAAGCAGGGCATCCCTGTTGCGGTCTTTATTCGCAATGGAATTTGCGACTGTTATTGCCTCCTGATACCTACCCAGAGAGACCAGTGCACGGGCCTTTATAATGCTGTACCGAGGCTGGAACTGGTCTGGGTTTTTTACTAAGGCAAGTTCATCTAAGGCCTTGTCTCCTTGTCTGGCCAGAGACAGAAGTGATGCCACCTCCAGGTGAGCCCTATCAAAGGAAGGATCAACCTCCAACGCGGAACGAAAAGAGCCATAAGCCTTACGGTATTCCTTCTTGGCAAGATAGGCCTTTCCCAAGGCCACCATGGCATTGGCATTTTTGGGATCGATCTGCAAGGCATTCTTGTATTCCAAGATTGCCCGGGTAGCGTCGCCCTCGGCAAGCAGCGCGTCTCCTTTGCTGATGAACTTTGCCACCTTTTCCTTCTTGCTCGTACACCCTGGTAGTGTCATGCAAAGGGTTGCAAGGATAAGGAAGAAAAGCAGCCACCTATTTCTTAAGCATGTTTTCACCGAAAAGCCTCCAGTATTTTCCTTCTTTCTTGTTTGGATTAATATCCTCATCCTGGTTATTACCATCACTCATTCCCAATTGCCGCTGGAGCCTCTTGAACTTTTCACCTATGGACAGGAGCCTCTTTTCAAGGGCCATATTCCTTTGGCGCTCCTTGGCAAGCATGCCTTCGAGCACACCCACCACCCTGTCCTTTTCAGCAACTTCCAAGGCCTCAATCCTTTTTTCCAGGGACTCAATACGGCCCGCAACCTTTATGAGGATATTCCTAAGCTCTTGCAGTTCATGGCCCTGTATTCTCCCTGTGGTAGGCAGGGATTGTGGCAATGATTGGTCCCTTTTCTGGTCTATGAATATCTGCAATAGCTCATTATCTTCTATGACCTTTTCCACAATAGGTTTGCTGACCTGTCTCAGGTCATCGGCAAAGGCATACGTGAGGCAGGCATCACAAACAGAGTTGATGATTCGGGGAATGCCCTTTGAAACCTTGGCTATGTGCCTTACCGACTGGTCATCAAAAAGAGGGGCCTTGTCTGAGTAACCTGCCACCTTTAGCCGGTGTTCTATGTAGTCCTTGACCTCGTTGGGTTGAAGAGCTGTGAGGTGAAAGTGGATGGAAATTCTTTGTGCAAGCTGGGAAAGAGCAGGCTCAAGAAGCCTGTCCCTCAGTTGGGGCTGACCCACCAATATGATCTGGACCATGAACTCATTTTCAGCTTCCAAGTTGGAGAGCATGCGCAGTTCTTCAAAGGTCTCATCAGGCAAGTTCTGGGCCTCGTCCACGATGATCACGCAGCGGTTTCCTTTGGAGTATTGCTGTATGAAGTACTGGGCAAGGGTATCAAAAAGGTCGGTCTTGGCACTGGATGGTGCCTTCAGTTCAAATTCCCTTACCAGCATCTCGAGAAAGGCATGAGGGTCCAGGTTGGTGTTGAACAGCATTGCTATGTCAAGCGAATCCTTGACCTTTTCAAACAGGTACTTGAGCAGTGTGGTCTTGCCGGCACCCACTTCGCCTGTCAGGGCCAAAAAACCTGCGTTTTGTACTATGCCATATTCTAGATGAGTAATAGCCAGATCATGGACCTTGCTTAGATAGAGGAACTCGGGGTCTGGGGTAAGAATGAAGGGCCTTTTCTTGAGGCCAAAAAATTCTCTATACATTGTCCTTGATCATGCCACTTAAATTAGAGTGAGATGCAACCAGTATCCCTATGCCTTCAACATCGTTAATATTTCTAATAAACTAAAACAGTTCTTATAAGTCAAGGCAATAGCACTGAGGCCAACGTGGCCATGAGAGCTAATAGTTCCCTATTGCTCAACTCTAAATATATGTAGAGTTTTACACAAATGGAAAAAAATTACATACAAAAATGTGGTAATAGTTTACACTGTCTTGACTTTTTGATAGACAATGGATTTATAACCACGTAACCCATTGATTAATGAAGTGAATTGCAGGGGTGGATTCTAAACCAATGGCACAATTCTTGATCCTTGAGTCAAAAGAAGGTTTGGGGTATGATGCCAAATACATGAAGCTTCCTTCTCAATTTTCTGCTCACTTGACCGCCGTATGCTAACAGCAGGGTTCATAAGACCTGGAAATTGATCCACTGGCCCACACTTAGAGCTCAGCGGTGGAACGTAAAACAGGAGGTTGCCAATTCCATGAAAAGGTCCCCGATTATCTCTCCAAGGGCCTCAGGGGGATTTACCCTTATTGAGCTTCTGGTTGTCCTCATTATCCTGGGGCTGCTGGCTAGCCTTGTTGCCCCAAGATTTTTCGGCAAAATAGACAAGGCCAAGGTAAAGACGGCTAAGGCACAAATTGAGCTACTGGGTTCTGCACTGGATGATTTCCGCCTGGACAACGGGCGCTACCCCACCACCGATGAAGGCCTTGAGGCCCTAAGAACAAAGCCCGCGGACCTGCCAAACTGGGATGGTCCGTACCTGCCCAAGCCCATCCCTATGGACCCATGGGGTAGACCATATCAATACCGCTCGCCGGGGGAACATGGCGACTATGACCTTTTTAGTTACGGGAAAGATGGCTTAGAAGGGGGGGAGGGGCTTGATAAGGACATCGTGAGCTGGGAATAAGGATGGTATTGAAATGAGGATCTTTAAGAAAGGGAAAGACTCTACACAGTCTACCCGAGCACCCAAGTCCTCCGACAGGCAAAACGAACCACTTGCAGAGATACTGGAAGGAAAGGTCACAGAGATTGATGCAAGTGACTTCCCAGATGATCCTCCAGCAGTGAATTTTCTCCCCGCCACCTTCATGAAAAATTTTCTTTTCGTGCCCCTCGTAGATACAGAAGAGTATGTAAGCGTCGCCATGGCAGACCCTTTTGACTTTAACACCCAAGAGGTCCTCAATAGGGTCTACAATAAACCACTTAAGGTCTTCAAGGCCTCGCCAGAGGTGATAGCCCAATTCATATATCGATGGTATGAGGCCGAGGCGGACATGACCTCAGAGGAGGAACCGGGAGATACCAACATTACGGTGGAAGACCGTCTCTGGGACGATCCAGAGCAGCTTAAAGATATGGCGTCTGAGGCTCCCGTCATCCGGCTGGTCAACCACTTGATAAGCAAGGCCTATAAGATGGGTGCTTCTGATATCCACATAGAGCCACGCAGGCAGTACGTGCGTGTGCGGTTCAGAATCGATGGCGTGTTACATGATCAAGAGGCAATAGCAAATAGACTCAAAGCTGCCATTATCTCTCGTGTCAAGTTGATGGCCAAGATGGATATCGCAGAAATGCGGCTCCCTCAGGACGGAAGGATCAGATTCAGACTGGGAAAGGATGAGATTGACATTCGGGTTTCCTCAATACCTACAGGGTTTGGAGAATGCCTGGTGCTTAGGCTTCTTCATCAGGAAGATGTATACCTGGACTTGAGCAGACTTGGATTTTCCAAAGCCATTCTTGAGCAGTTTGAGTCCCTTATTTCTGTGCCCTATGGCATGTTACTGGTCTCGGGTCCTACGGGTTCGGGCAAAACCACAACACTGTATGCTGCTTTGAATACTATCAATTCGCCAGATAGGAAGATAGTTACAGTTGAGGATCCGATCGAATATCAGCTGGAAGGGATTAACCAGGTTCAGGTTCAGCCAAGAATAGGTCTTACCTTTGCCAATTGCCTCAGGTCATTTCTCCGCCATGACCCAGATATCATCCTTGTGGGGGAGATCAGAGATGTGGAGACCGCAGAGATCGCAGTGCAAGCTTCCCTTACAGGCCATATGGTATTTTCCACCCTTCATACCAATGACGCGGCAGGTGCCGTAACGCGGCTGGAGGATATGGGTATAGAGCGGTTTATGATCGTGTCTTCCCTGCTGGCCGTGCTGGCCCAACGCCTCGTTAGGAGGGTATGCTCACACTGTTCTGAAGAAGTACACATGAGTGAAGAAAAAAGGGAAATGCTGGGCAAGGAATTAGGAATCAATCCAGAGCAATTGATGTCTTCCTATCTCAAGGGCAAGGGCTGCAATGAGTGCGGCGGTACTGGCTATAGGGGAAGAATAGGAATATTTGAGCTCTTGCCTCTTAGTGACAGGGTTCAGCGAGCTGTGCTGAGGGGAGCTGACCGCACGGAGATACACAAGGTGGCCTTGGAAGAAGGTATGGTGTCGTTGAAGATGGACGGTCTGGAGAAGGTAAGGCAGGGTATAACAACCTATGAAGAAGTATTGAGGGTGGCACGGTAATGCCGCGGTTTCACTATGAAGCCATCGACAAGGACGGAGCAAAGGTGATTGGCTCTGCTGAGGCTCCAAACAAGGAGGTGCTTCTTGCCTCTTTTCGTTCCCACGGCTTGGTACTTGTGAGATGGCTGGACCATGGAAAACAACGGAGACTGTTCGCGCGACCCTCCAGAAAAAGACTTAGGACAAAACATCTTCTGGATCTTACGCGCGATCTTTCTCAATTGCTGAAATCCGGCTTGGCAGTAGATAGGGCCCTTGATGTTATCATCTCATCAGCCACTGACAAATCCATTATTGAAACGGCAAAGTACCTCAAAGACTCCTTGCGAGAAGGAAAATCCCTATCCGAGGCCATGAGTTTACGACCCGGCGACTTTAGTAATCTCTACGTAAACATGGTACGCGTTGGTGAGATGGGGGGAGTGCTGCCTGAAGTTATGGCAAAACTGGAAGAATTCATGAGGCGAACGGAGGAGACCAAGAAGTTTATTATTTCTTCCTCTATTTACCCTTCTATCCTCATCGCAGTGGGCATTATCTCAG
>CAZDVV010000113.1:0-6952 GCA_964508875.1 uncultured Desulfobacteraceae bacterium
CACGCCCCAGCACAGCCTCCCCTACGGGAATTTGTGCGATTCTGCCGGTGCGCTTTACTATGTCCCCCTCCTTGATTTGGGAATCATCGCCCATAATAGCCACGCCTACGTTATCCTCTTCCAAGTTTAGGCACAGCCCGTAAATTCCTCCCGGGAACTCTAGCATCTCCATAGCCATGGCCTTTTCTACGCCATAAACGCGGGCGATTCCGTCACCAACGGACAGAACCACGCCTGTCTCACTGACCTCCACTCTTTTCTCATAATCCTTAATCTGATCCCTTATGACCTGACTTATTTCTTCTGCTCTGATTTCCATTAGCTATATTCACCCCTTTTTAATGATTCTTTTAGACCCTCCAACTGGGCCCTTACACTGCCGTCCAATACCATATCGCCAATCTTCACAACGACGCCGCCTATCAGCGAATCGTCTTGACTTACCTCAGCCTTCACCGTCTTGCCGGTGAGCTTTTCCAGACCTTGCTTCAGTTTCTCGAGAGCATCTTGCTGCAGCGGGCGTGCTGTTATGATATTCGCCCTGGTAATATTGGAAACCTCGTCTGTCAACTTAGTGTAATACTCAGAAATGGCAGAAATCGCTTCTATCCTGTCTTTGTCCAGCAGCACTCTCAAGAAGTTCTTTACAACATCCGGAAAGTCCGATTTGGCAAGTACCGTATCAAGCACCTTGGTTCGCTCTTCTGTGGAAAATATCTTACTGGAGATCACCTTAAAAAAGGCCTCATTTTTCTCACAAAAATGAGCGAACTCTTGCAAACACTTGCCATAGGCCTCGTAATTACCATCTTCTCGACCGATACCGAACAGTGCCTTTGCATATCTTCTGGAAATCTTGGAGCTAATCAATGTAACTTCTCCACCCTTTCTATGAATTCGTTAACCAAATGCTCTTGATCCTTGTCAGTTATATGTTTGCTTATGAGCTCTTCTGCCTTTTTTGTAGCCAGTTCTGCCACCTCGTCGCGCAGCCTGGCCCTGGCAGCATCCATTTCCCTTTGTATTGTGAATTCAGCCTGTTGCAGGATTTGTTGAGCCCTTTCTTTAGCTTCCCTTATAATCCGCTCCTTCTCTGCCAGACCCTCTGCCTTGAACTGCTCCAGGATCTGCTGCTTTTCCTGCTCAAAGGCCTTAAGCTTCTGTTCAAGTTCCTTGACCTTACTTTCAGCCTCATCCTTTCCCTTCCGAAGCTCATCCAGTTTTCGCCGTATCTCTTCTCTCCTAGAAGAGAAAAAATCCTTCATGGAACTCTTGCGGATAACCACGAAGAGTATAATCACCATCAGGCCGAAATTAATAATCCTTGCAATCAGATCCTTTAGTTCACCACCCCCATCATGGGATGCCGCCTCCCCACCGTGCTCCGCGGCCCACAGGAGCCCTGAAGGAATCCATACCAACACCAAGGTGCTAACAACAAGAAGAATCTCTTTCAATATCTCTGATAAGCCTTTTTCCCGGCTCATTGAACAGTCCTCCCCAAGATCTTATGAACAAGTTCGGCTGAGAAACTCGCTATCTGGCCTTCCAACTCCTTGCGCACTTCCTCCACCTTGGCCTCAATTTCCTTTTTGGCTCCATGAACCTTATCCCCTGCTTTGGCCATGGCATCGGCCAAAATGGATTTCTCCTCCTCTATTCCTTGCTCCTTTATGGCCTCTTTTTCCCTAAACCCTTCCTTTCGTGCCAGAATCATTCCCTCCTCTATCCTTTTGGCAGTTTCTTGGGCCCGACTTTCATAGTCCTGAATAGCCTTCTCCAGACCATCCATCTCCTGTTTTCTTTTTTGAATGATCCTCCGGATTGGCCTGTAGAGTATAAGGTTCAGGACAAACAACAAAAACAAGAAATTGATGATTTGGTAGACTAGTGAAATGTCTATCTTCAGCATGGCAAACGCATCCTTTTCTAAACTAATCCAATAGGTTCACGCCTCAGCGGGTAACGCCTTTTACAAAAAAAATAATGACCTTGTCAAAGCTTTTTTTAGGGGTGAAATTTTTCCGGGATAGTTAGGAAATGACCGCTACCTTTTTCTCATCTTCCTCGCCCAGCGACTGCATCTTGCACGTGCCCTCAAATATTACCCCTTCTTCTATTATAACCACTGGCGCTTGTATGTTGCCAAAGACCTTTCCAGGGGCATGGATTTCTATGCGCTTGGATGCAGTAATGCTCCCTTTTATCTCTCCACTGACGATTATCTCAGACACGTCGATCTCGCCCTCAATAGAGGCTGAATCTCCAACCACCAACGTGCCCTCGCTCAATATTTCCCCTTTGAAGCGGCCATCAAGACGCACTGAACCTGTGAAAGAAAGTTTTCCCTCAAATTCGGTCCCTTCGCCCAAAAAGGCATTCATCTCTTCCTTTGTCTTTTTCATGGCAGCACCCCTTTTAACAGTTTTGGCTCCTTATCATAAGGTTTCACATTTTGCAAGAAAAATCACAAAGTATTAAAAACAAATAAATATGAAACACTTTGGGTCAGTCATCCATTAATTCCATCATTCCAAATGGAGCCAAATCCCTAATAGCTCATGACCTATTGAAACATGAATCGCCTCATCCTTATATTCATCAGGATTCCCAATGCGCCCATGGTGGATACCAAAGAAGATCCCCCATAGCTGAAAAGGACCAGCGGTATGCCGACCACTGGGAGAAGGCCAGTGACCATCCCCACATTTATTATCACCTGCCAGAATATTATGGAGGTAATCCCCATTGCCAACATGGACCCGAATTTATCTTTAGAATTTCTTGCAATATATATGCCCCAAAGAATAATGAGAAAGTACAATGCCAGAAGGAATATAGATCCTATGAATCCCCATTCTTCTGCCCACACGGAAAATGCAAAATCAGTGTGCTGCTCGGGCAGGAAATGAAGCCTTGTCTGTGTTCCTTGCAAGAAGCCCTTTCCCCACAACAGACCGCTGCCAATGGCTATTTTTGACTGATTTATATGGTAGCCAGCCCCAAGGGGATCCATGTCAGGCCTCAAAAAGGTCAGAATTCGTCGCTGCTGATACGGTTTGAGATGAAACCAAACAAAAGGGGCCAATACCATTACCGTGAGGATAAGGATCAATATGGACTTCCAGTGAATCTTCGCAAGAAATATTACTGAGGCTCCCAAAAGGACTAGGAGCAAGGCTGTCCCAAGATCCGGCTCCTTGACCACCAAGATAAAAGGGACCACGATTAAGGCAAAAGGTAACCACAGGTCCCTAAGCCGATACTCCTTGAACTCCTTTTTCTCGCCAAAAAACCGGGCGAGAGCAAGTACAAGGGTAATTTTGACAAGTTCTGAGGGCTGAAAGGAGATGGGACCAAGACTCAGCCATCTCTGCGATCCCGAAGATATTTTTCCGATGATTAGCACGAGTATGAGCAGGGCAACCGAAACAAAATAGGCAGGGTAAGCGAGGCGCTCGAGAAGAAAATAATTAAAGGTGGTCATGATAAGAAAAACTGCAAATCCCAACCCATACCAGTATATCTGTCTGATGAATACCTGAGCGCCTCCTTCCTCTCTTATGGGGAAAGTGGCACTGTAAAGATTCACTATACTTGCGACAGCAAGGCACAGGAGAATTACAACTACAAACCAGTCAAAATTTTGCACTAGCCTTCTATCGAACATTTCTCCTACCCCTCTCCGCTGCGCTCTGAGCGTCCTTCAAGCGGGATCATACCCTTTTCCCGCAAATAATGTTCTATTACCTCTTTCGCAATGGGAGCTGCTCCGCTCCCACCATGGCCCCCATGTTCCACCAAGACGCTCACCGCGATGAGGGGATCATCTGCTGGCGCAACAGCTACGAACCACGCATGGTCCCTGAACCTTTCTTCATCGATCTTACCCTTTTCCCCTTTTTCCAGACCCACCACCTGAGCGGTTCCAGTCTTTCCCGCTACCTTCACTCCCTCAATTGCCGCCCTCCTCCCAGTGCCATGTTTTTCGTTCACTACTCCGATCAAGGCCTCCCTTATGATTTGCATATTCTCTTCTGAAAAATTTAGTTGACCTTTAATTCTGGGGCGGAAGGCATACAGCACATTTCCCTCTGTATCCTTAACCAACTTGCTCACCTGCGGCTCATATAAATAGCCTCCATTGAATACAGAAGAAATAAGGCAGGCTGCCTGAAGGGGGGTAATAAGCAGATAGCTTTGCCCTATGGCAAAAGACAGGGTCTCCCCCATCTGCCATGGAATACCCCATTTTTTGAGTTTCCATGAGCGAGTTGGCACAAGCCCAGATCTCTCAAAACCCAAGTCAAACCCTGTCCTAGTCCCCAGGCCCATTTTCTTTGCGTAGGCAGCAATCTTGTCTGCCCCCAGCCTTTTGCCAAGAGTATAAAAATAAACATCGCAGGACTCTACCAAAGCCCGATGTAATTTTACTCCTCCATGTCCTGCCTTTTTCCAACACCGAAACGTCCTGTTGCCTAGCCTCAGCCAGCCTGGACACCATATTTCCTCTTCTGGATCCACTGCTCCTTCTTCAAGTGCAGCCAGAGCCACAACGATTTTGAACACAGATCCCGGTGAATATAAGCCGGCAATAGCCCTGTTTTGTAGGGGATACTTTTTGCTTGTCACCATCTCCTTCCAGACCCTTGGGTCTATGCCTCCTACAAAAAGATTGAGATCAAATGATGGTTTGCTCACCATAGCCAGCACCTGCCCTGTATTGGGGTCAAGGGCCACCACGGCTCCACTTTTTTCTCCAAGTGCCTTTTCGGCAACGCTCTGTAGGTCTTTGTCAATGGTAAGATAGACATTGGCTCCAGGTCTCGGCGCTTGGCTTGATATAACGCGAATTTGCCTACCGGCAGCATCCACTTCCACCTGTTCTCCCCCTCTGATACCTCCCAGGACCCTTTGCCATTTGAGCTCCACGCCAGCCTTGCCCACTAAGTCCCCCACCCTGGCACCAAAGTACCGTTTGCTCTTTAGCTCCTTTTCTGTTACTTCCCCCAAGTAACCCAAAATGTGAGAAGCAAAATCACCCATGATGTAGCGTCGCTGAGGGGCCACCCTGATCAACACTCCCGGCAGATTGAACCTGTGAGTCTCGAGCATCGCGACCTCGTCGCGAGACAACCCCCTTTTTACGCACACCGGTTGAAAAGGCTTCGCCCTGCGAGTCTTACGGATCAACTCCAATGCGTGATCATGGTCTAGGGAGACAAGCTTCTCTACTTTCCCAACTAGACCCTCTGCGTTTTTCACATCCTCGGGGACCACATAAAGGTCATAGGAAGGTCGATTATTCACGAGAATATTATCGGATCGATCATATATGAGCCCCCTAAATGGTGGGATGTCCTGAATCCGAATTCTATTGCTCTCTGATTTAATCCTGTATTGGGGGCCACTTAGAATCTGCAAAGACCATAGCTTTAGGACAAGGATAGAAAAGGCCACCATGACCAGCAAAGTGGCCTTTCGAACCTGCCTATTCATAACCTCAATAGAAATAGGATCAAGAATGGAAGTCTTCAAAGCTCTTCTGGCCTCAACCTTTACATTCCTTGCAAAAGTCCTTCCTTGTGACCCGTGCCCTTGAGAGACAGACGCAGTCGCTCAAGGAGGTAGAATACAATGGGAGCGGAGAAAGTAGTCCCCAAGAATGCCACCACCAAAGGCCAAGGTGCCATACTTTCAAAAACGACGCCGCTATCTAAAGCAAATAACAGCACAAAAAATAGGACCTCTTTGGTAATCCAAGCCATTCCGACAATAAGGATCTGCCCCCGGGGATTGTTCAGGTGAACGAACCGGGATGATAGGGAAATAACGCCAACGGCAGATAGATATAAGAAGACAAAAAGGCCCTTGAATCCTCCCGAATAGATATCCAGGCACAGACCCTGAACAAAAGAGAAAATTCCTGCATGGGTGGCACCGCTTCGCAAATAGGTATATGCCACCAAGACAACTACAAGATCCAGCCCAATAGCCTCTGGAAAAACTCTTCCCGCAACCTGGCCCTTACTTAAGGAAAAGACCAATCCTATAGCCCATACGATGGAAAAAAATATAAAGTTTCTCCTTTTGTTCATCACTCAAACGGAGTGCTTTTTCTAAGGATTATAAGTACCTCTTCCAGCTTAGAGAAGTCCACCGCAGGCCTCATTTCCACCTCCTTGAACAACTCTCCTGGCCTCTGCTCAACCCTAATAACCTTTCCCAGTGGAAGCCCCTTAGGAAATACACCTCCCAGGCCAGAAGTAATTACCACGTCATCAAGCCTCACATCACTCGATTTGACAATGTATGCGACTTCACAGAGTTCTTCGGAAAGGCCCTTGACCATGCCCCTATCGCGAGTTCGTTGAATAAGGCAGTCTACTGAACTGTTTTGGTCTATAATTAGCAACACTTTTGAATAATGCGGCGACACGGAGACTATTCGACCTACTACCCCCCTGGCGTTGACCACCGGCATATCCATTGTGATGCCATCTATTTCACCCTTGTCCACAATCACTGAGCGAAACCAGCCGCTGGGGTCCCTTCCTATAACCCTCGCGGCTGCCACCGGTTCCTTGAATGTTTCTTTGAATTTGAGCAGGGCTTGTAGTCGCTCATAGGTGGAAAGGAGCTCCCGGTAGCGGCTGTTTTCCAACATCAACTGCTGAACCTGTCTTCTCAGCTCCCTGTTCTCACGCCTCACCCCGACCAAGTAGAAGTACTCGAGCCAGAAATTCTCCACCGCGTCAACTGCGTAAGTAAAAAGTCTCTGCAGTGGACCCGTAGTCTCAACTACTATCTTGTCAAGCAGATTCCACTGTCGATTAGTTCCCGATTCAGACGACAGTAGTAGGAGGGCAATAATAATAAGTACTGCCCAGATCCAGGCCTTCCTAAAGGGCGTAGAATCTTTCAACGACTATTCTCACACCTCATCTGTACA
>CAZDVV010000114.1:0-6936 GCA_964508875.1 uncultured Desulfobacteraceae bacterium
CTGGAAAAATATGCTTTTTGAAGAAAAGGAAATTTCGCCTTCAGCGCCTTTGCCGATTGGGACTTGATATACTGCACCACTCGGGCAACTGCATATCTCGGCGGAATCACTATCACCATATGAACGTGGTCTACTTGAACACTAAATAAAAATCACCTTACCAACCTCACTGCGAGTTCGTTATACCTTGTGCAAAACAGCTTTTTTTGATACTAAAGACGGCAAAAAGGCGCGGTTTGTAAAAAAATTCCCATATAGAATTCAGAGTATAACACTACCGGGATCAAAAGGAGAAGCTATGGATGTAAAAAATTTTAAAGAATGCGAAGAAGTAAAAATTGACAAATTTCCATTTAAAGGCAAAATGCTGGAGGTAAAAGGTACGACTGTAAGATGGCTGTCCAAATACGGCGACGACGGCCACGGATACCCAGAATATGGTTTAAGATATTTCACTATTCAGCCTGGAGGAGAGATCCCCATTCACAACCATTTCTATCATCAAACCATGTATATTCTCAGCGGCCGGTTTGAATGCTGGCAGTTCGATATGGATACAGAAGAGGTTGTGGAGACCAAGGTCGTAGGACCTGGGGATTTTGTCTATGTACCAAGCATGGAACCCCATGGTATGCGAAATATCTCTGATGAACCTGCCTCGTTCCTATGCTGCATAGCTAACGTGTATAACGATTGATGGGTCAGATGTAAGCCGTAAGGTATAGGCGTAAGGTGCGGGATACAAGGTATAGGCCGAAAGGCATTGGGCGTAAGGCCTTAGGCGCTAGGCATAAGGGATTCAACTAACCATTCTCTTATCTGGTCTCGCACCTTTCTGAATGCCTCCCTTCTTGTCTCGTCAGGGCCTGAAACTGATGCTGGGTCTTCGAATCCTTTATGAAGTCTTTTCCTCCCTCCTGGAAAAAATGGACATGTCTCGTTTGCATGGTCACATACTGTTATGACGTAATCAAACTCCTCGCTGAGGAATTGATCCAGCCCTTTTGATTTGTGGTGGGATATATCTATACCTATCTCCTTCAAGACCTCAATAGCCAGCGGATTGATTTGAGATGGGGCCGTACCTGCACTGAAGGCCTCAAATTCTTCACCCCACAGGGCGTTAACAAGTCCTTCTGCCATTTGGGAACGAGCAGAATTATGAGTACAGATGAAAAGGATTCTTTTCTTAGACACGGTGGATTAGTACCAGTCCCATTCAAAAGCAATTCTAATCTAAGCCCATTTTTCCTGGATTCAAAATGTTGTTTGGATCAAGGGCGTTTTTTAGGGTCTTCATGACCTTAAGAGCAACAGGGTCGTGTTCGAGGGGCATATATTTGGCCTTGGTCATTCCAATGCCATGCTCGCCAGAAAGGGTTCCCCCAAGCTCGCAGGCAAGTTTGTGAAGGTCAAACAAAAGTCGCTCGAGCCGAGTGACTTGATCACGATCATTGGAGCTATAAAGAATATTGGTATGCAAGTTGCCATCACCCACGTGCCCGAAGTTAAAAAGAGGCAGTTCGTATTTGGAGGAAAGTTCCCCAGACCTCCGCAAAAACTCCGCTATCTTGCTCATAGGCACTGTGATATCCTCGGGCATGCACTCTAAGCCAATAGCTCCTACCATCCCCCCAATGGATTTTCGTGCCTTCCATAATGCTTCGGCGTCTTCCTCTGTCTGTGCTATCTCAAGTCTCGTAGCGTTACATCTCTTGAGTATTGCTGCTACGCTCTCCAGCTCAAATCTTACATAGTTTGGCTCAAGACCATCTGTTTCAACGAGCAAGATGGCCTCAGCATCTGGTAAATCGATGTTTGCATGCTCTTTTAAGAGTCTTATGACCATCCCATCAAGCAACTCCATTACGCTTGGGGTCACCTTAGAATGCATAACTTCAGTCACAGCCTTTCCAGCGTCCTCTAGTGTCTTGAACACAGCCAGGGCCGTTGCCCTATAAGGAGCTTTAGGCCGGATCTTCAGGGTAATCTCTGTGATCACCGCCAAGGTGCCTTCTGATCCCACAAGCAGCCGGCACAGATCGTATCCTGAAGATGTTTTCATGGTTCTAGCCCCCACCCTCATTACCTCCCCGCTTGCTAACACTGCTTCTAAGGATAAAACATAGTCTCGGGTTGTGCCGTATTTCGCGGCTCTCAATCCACCGGCATTGGTGGCCACATTACCTCCCAGGGTACACACCACACCACTGGCCGGATCTGGGGGAAAAAAGAAACCATAGGGCTCCAAGGCAGCCTGAAAATCAGCATACACCACCCCTGGCTGCACCACAGCGAGCCTGTCAGCTATGCTGATCTCAAGGATCTTATTCATTCTGGTAAGATCAAGGACAACGCCACCTCTAGCAGGAACTGCAAGCCCTCCTAATCCTGTGCCAGCACCTCGCACAGTAACTGGCACCTTATTCTCATTTGCCAGCGATAGTATTTCTGAAACTTGCTCTGTAGACTCGGCCCATACCGCACATTCTGGCCTGTGTTCATAGCTAGACGCATCATAGGAATATGAAACAAGGTCAATTATCTTATCCGTAAAGTTCTCAGGTCCGACAATCAGCTGTAATTGTTCTTTAATCTTGTCATTCATTATTAGCCCTAGATGTATCCCAGTTTCGTTCTTATTGTAGGTCATAATTAAAAATGGATTCTGATCTCAACTCCAGGTGGATTGAGGAAGAATCTTATTTTTTATATTTTACTATGTCAATCATAGATACTATTCCATACTGAAGACCTATCAAACCAATTGCGTTGTCACTCCGTTTAAGCAAAGATAGAGTCCTTGTGATCAAATGCAAAGAAGAGACAAACCTAGGTTCAGTTTTACTAAGGAGAGCCTAGGATCAATACTCTTGATGAAAACGTGGGCATTCAAGTAGAGCTGAAGTGAACCCATTAATTCTCGCTTTTTACGGAAGTCCTAGAAGGAATGGTAACACACCCCACTATTGTGCAAACCAGTTCACGGCGCAACAGAGGCGGGAGCTGAGGTCACTGTGAGTGCCTATAACAGATCCACAAGCCTTTTCACAATTCCACCATTTGAAAAAATGGACAAGGCAACAATTAGATTGCGAACTATTAACTATTCCTCGTCTAATTCTCTTGCACTGTGCGAGTCAAAGGCCTATGATTCCTTTTAGGCCAAAAAATAAGAGACCTCACCTTCAGCATTCCAAAGAGGAGTTAGCATGAAAAGGAATATTCTTCTTGCAGCCGCAGGAATCATTCTGGTCTTACTGTGGTGGGCCATATCCATGTATCCCGATTGGCTGTGGTTCGGCAGGCTTGGCTATGCCTCGGTTTTCTGGACCACCATTGCATCCAAGGTGGGGTTGGGCCTCTCGGTCTGCCTCTTTTTCCTTATCATTACGCTTATAAGTGTAATTGCCGCTGGAAAACTGAGCAAACGCGCAGGGCTCATTCCCATTACCAAAAGCCCTAATAATCCCCTCTCACAGGCAGGTCTGGGAGGAAGTGCAGGAGCGCTTGTACTACTGGCCCTAATCCTGTTCATTGCCGTTGTTGCGGGAATAAAGGCCTCTTCATCCTGGGACATAATCCTCAGGTTCTTCCACGCAAAACCCTTTGGTATCACAGACCCTATCCTAAAAAAAGAGGTCTCTTTCTATGTATTCTCGCTCCCATTTTACCTTTTCGTAAAAGATCAACTGATGGCATGCATTATTCTGGCTGGAATATTCACCATATTGTGGTATTTCAAGAGCGGCGCCATTCAACTGGTCAACCCCGGTGATTTTTCACAATTGGATCAAAGACCACCGGCAGCTCCCAAGTTCAAAATGGCGAACGTGGCCAAGAAGCACCTGGCCGTGTTGGGGGCAATCCTTATTCTCGTAGTGGGGTGGGGATATTACCTTAAGATTTATGGCCTTATGTATTCCAGAAATGGTGCGGCATTTGGGCCCTGTTATACGGATGTGCATGTACGCATGCCCGTTTACATCATCCTTGCGTTGGCCTCCGTTGCCTTTGCAGGCTTTCTTCTTATAAGTGTTTTTCGGCTTGCCCGCAACAGACTCATTATAATGGGGACCGTGGTCTGGATCGGCCTTATTTTTGTTCTTTCCAACTTTGTTCCAATGGCGGTTCAAAAATTCGTGGTCAAGCCCAATGAGCTCACCAAGGAATCCACCTATATTGCCAATAACATCACCTCCACCACAAAGGCATATGCATTGGATAAAATTCAAGAGGTGAAATTCCCAGCCATAGAACGCCTTACTATGGAGGACATTGAAGCTGATAAGGGCACCATAGAGAACATCAGAATATGGGACAAACGCCCCCTTCTTCAAACCTATAGACAGCTCCAGGCCATACGTCTTTACTACAACTTTCTGGACGTGGATGTGGATCGATATGTGATTAATAACGCCTATAGGCAGATAAACCTCTCAGCCAGAGAGCTCATCCCTAATCAATTGCCTCCCCAGGCTAATACTTGGGTTAATCGCCACTTGATATATACCCATGGCTATGGTCTTGCCGCCAGCCTTGTAAGCGAGGTGACCACAGAGGGACTGCCGCATTTGATAATCAAAGATCTACCCCCCTCTACGGACGTTAACCTGAACATCAACAGGCCCGAAATATACTACGGGGAGGCAACTGAAGGCTATGTGCTGGTCAAGACCAAGACCAAGGAATTCGATTATCCAAAGGGTGACAAGAACGTTTATACGAGTTACCAGGGCAAAGGCGGGGTGCCCGTTGGCTCGCTGTTCCGTAGGCTCCTGTTTTCCGTTGAATTTTTAGATCCTCAGATTGTTTTTACAAGTTATATAAGTGATAACTCGCGGATCATGTACAATAGGCGCATAGACCTGCGAGTTCGAGCCATCACGCCGTTTCTGCAATACGACTCTGACCCCTACCTCGTTATAGCAAAAGGAAAGCTTTATTGGATACTTGACGGTTATACCAGTTCAAACATGTATCCTTATTCCACTAGGACAAAATTTCAGGGAGGAATACGAATCAATTACATACGTAACTCGGTCAAGGCGGTAATCGATGCATACAATGGAGACGTGAGCTTTTATATATTGGATGAAACAGACCCCATTGTAGCAAGTTATAAGGCCATATTTCCGAGTCTTTTTAAAGACTTCAAGGACATGCCCAAGGAGCTACAAAAACATATCCGCTATCCTAAAGATCTATTCAGGATTCAGGCCCAGATTTATCGAAGCTATCATATGAAGGACGTGCAAGTATTTTATAATCAGGAAGATCTCTGGGAAATGCCAAGCGAGATTTATGGCAATTCACCACAAAAAATGGAACCTTATCACGTCATATTGAGGCTGCCTGGAGAAAACAAAAATGAGTTTGTCCTCATGATCCCTTTCACGCCTTCCCAAAAAGACAACATGATCGCCTGGATGGCGGCCAGGTGCGACCAGCCAGATTACGGGAAACTGATTGTCTACAAACTTCCCAAGGAAAAACTGGTATTCGGTCCGATGCAGATAGAGGCGCGCGTGGATCAACAGACCAAAATTTCCAGGGAATTGACCCTGTGGGGCCAAAGAGGTTCAACAGTTATAAGAGGAAACCTTCTCGCAATTCCCATTCACGACACATTTGTTTACGTCGAACCTGTATATCTGGTGGCAAACCAGGAACAAAAATCAGCAACCCAGCCAGCTCCTACCACTCGTCGTTCACCACTGACCCGCAGGCGCATGGCAGGAAGCTATACCTCGGGGGCTCGCCAAAGTCCAACGGCCGCCCTGCCTGAACTAAAGAGAATTATTGTTGCCTTTGGCAATCGCGTCACCATGCAAAGGGATCTGCAGACTGCCCTTTCTGCTCTCCTTGGTAAGACAAGTTATTTCCCATCAACCCAGGTGGGCCCAAAGCCGGCAGCCGTGCCTTCCGGCGACCTCGCGCTACAGGCCTTAAAGCACTACAGGAAGGCACAAGACCTCTTGCGCCAAGGCGACTGGGCTGGTTATGGCAAGGAACTGGACAGCCTTGAGAAAATCCTCAAACAAATGGCGAAACAAAAAACTGATGAGTGAACTAATAAGCCTTCCCCCTTGATCCCCTTTTAAATTTTCCGCTTTTCTTGTTTTTTCTTGACAAGGCCTCCCTTAAATTATAATTTTCATTCATTATCTGAATAATAATTCATATATTGTAATGCTTGCTCAAAAAGGACATACTGGTCATGCCCCCAAATACCCTTTCTAGAAAACAAAGAGAACGCATAAGGCATAAGAATGAAATACTAAATGCGGCCTTGAAGCTATTTTCCGAAAAGGGGTTTCATAATGTATCAATGCAGGAGATAGCCAAAGAGGCAGAATTTGCTATTGGGACCCTCTATAAATTCTTCGACACCAAGGAAGACCTTTACAAGTCCCTGGTATTGCGGCTTGCAGAGACATTCCATGACAGACTATCCTCAGTGCTGGAATCTCGCGAGAGCGAAATAAGAAAACTGAGAGACTTTATTGTCGCAAAGGGAGAGCTTTTCTCTGAAAATCTACCAACCATCCGCCTTTATTTTGCTGAAGCAAGGGGGGCAAGTTCAGATACCAAGACTGACCTGAATGCCAGGCTATGGAAAAGCCGCGACGAGGTTCTTCAAAAACTCGCAAGAGTCTTCAGGAACGGCCTTAGAAAGGGTATTTTCAATGACCTAGCAGACCCTTACTCCCTTGCCGTAGCCTTTGATAGCCTGAGTAATGGCTTCCTTTTTCTGTGGCTCAAGAACCCCGACAAGCACCCTTATCCTGGTAAATTAGATGTCATAATGAATATATTTTTCAATCAATTGGTAGCAAAGAAACAAGTGGCCCTTGATGGTATCAAAAATAAGAAAAACCAGTGAGAAAGGAGGCTTGCTGATGAAGGCCCTCTTACATAGAATCCTCGTCATGG
>CAZDVV010000115.1:0-1231 GCA_964508875.1 uncultured Desulfobacteraceae bacterium
AAATCTTGAAGGCTGGGCCGGTATACTGGCAATTCGTGCAGGGAAATAGTGCTAATGTTAAAGATTGTAAAAGAGGCCCGCCTGCTTGTCGGGCAGGTTTGAGCGGGAAAAGCACACCTAGGATACTGTTGGGGGTTGACAAAGACAAAAAAAAGGTATAAGAGCCCACTTTTATGAATTATGAAAGCAAGTTAAATATTGGGTTTATTCACCTATACCCTTGGTTCTACATATTTGTTTTTCACGTATGGTTCCAAAAACAAAATTTTTATTCTTCCTACCATTTCTGGTATGCGAAGAATAGGGTGGATCAAGACATGTTCAGTGCCGTTCCTCTAGCCCCGTGATTCTTAAAACTTGAACCGTATACAAAAGTCTCGTCGGCGCTACTATATTTCTCCTCCCTGAAGCATCCCAAGAAAAATTTGAGCATGACGGCCTGATCCTTTAAGGTGGGGGCGGAAGTTTGGCACCGCGCAGAAATTTTTTTGTGTGTGAAACAAGGAGTTTACTAATGGAAACTTCCCCTTTGGTTTATTCCGACGCTGAGAGTCGTTCAATAACTGAAGAGGTGATTGAGCGCTCCGGTCAGAACATCTTTGCCTGCTATCAATGCAGGCGGTGTGCGTCGGGTTGCCCTGTTGGTGGCCGAATCGGCATGACCCCAGACCGCCTTATTAGGCTGGTGATCATGGGGGACCGCGAGGCTGCCCTGCGAAACCAACTGGTCTGGCATTGTGTATCGTGCTACACCTGCGGCACGCGTTGCCCCAACCAGATTCAGACAGCTAGCGTGATCGACACACTAAAAAAAATGGCGAAAAAGGAGCACATCCCGCCCTTGTCACCGAAGGTGAAGGCATTCCACGATGCCTTCTGTGATGCGGCCAAACATATGGGCAGGGTTAACGAAATGGAATTCATGGCGCGCTATGAAATGAAAAACACCTTTTATGAATTGTGTCGTTTCAACCTGAAAGGGATTGTCAAGGAGTTCAAAAACCAGGCCTCTATGGGACTGGAAATGACCCGAAAAAAACGGATGCATTTTGGCCTTGAACGGGTCAAGGATCGCTCTGAAATCAAAAGGTTTGTAAAGATAGCCAAAGAAAAGCATTCCACCAGTAAATCATCATCTGAAGCCAGAGGTTGAAATGGATATCGCCTATTACCCTGGGTGTACACTGCAGTCATCCAGCAAGATCTATGATGTACAGGTACGCCTCATATT
>CAZDVV010000115.1:1331-4619 GCA_964508875.1 uncultured Desulfobacteraceae bacterium
AAAGATGCAATAGCCAGAGGCGCTGATTGTTTCGTGACCTCTTGCCCCATGTGCCAGTTCAACCTGGATACATATCAGGAGAAGATCGCTAAGGCTTATGACATCAGCAAAAAACTGCCGGTCTATTTCATAACTGAAATGGTGGGATTGGCCCTCGGTAAGACACCAGAGGAATTGCAGATCGACAGGCACTTTGTGGATGGAATCGAGCTTTTGAAGGAGCTTCCATTGTTATGAACAAAATATCTTCAGCAGCCAAAAACAAGGTAGGATCCGTATTGATAGTTGGTGGTGGCATTGGCGCCATGCAGGCCGCATTGGATTTGGCCAACGGTGGTTTCAAGGTGCACATGGTACAAAGAGACTCTTCCATCGGAGGCACTATGGCGATGCTTGACAAGACCTTTCCAACAGGTGACTGCGCCATGTGCATGATTTCACCTAAGCTCGTGGAAGTGGGAAGGCATTTGAACATTGATGTTCATACCATGGCGGAGGTGCTCTCCGTAAAGGGTGAACCGGGCGATTTTACTGTGATGGTGAGACAATATCCGCGATACGTGGATGCGGAAAAGTGTACGGGCTGCGGCCTGTGTGAGGAGAAATGCCCGCGTAAGGTCGTAAGCGAGTATGACCAGGGACTGGGAGTCCGCAAGGCGATTTATTCCTTGTTTCCCCAGGCCTTTCCCAGTACTCGCGTGATCGACAAGGAAAATTGTATCTTTTTTCAGAAACACAAATGCCGAGCCTGTGAGAAATTTTGCCCGGCCGGGGCGATTGATTTTGAACAGACTGATAAAGACTTTGAGATACGCGTGGGCGCAATTATCCTGGGGCCTGGTCTGGACCGTTACGATCCCAGTATCCGGCCCGAATTGGGCTTTGGTCGTTGGCCCAATGTGGTTACGTCCATCCAGTTTGAACGAATTCTATCGGCCTCAGGCCCCTATTCTGGTGAGGTGAAACGTCCCAGCGATGGCAAACACCCAAAAAAGATAGCATGGATACAGTGTGTAGGATCCAGGGATTTCAACAATGCCAACCCGTGGTGCTCCTCTGTATGCTGCATGTATGCGACCAAGCAGGCCATTATCGCGCGGGAACATGATGAGAGTATCGAACCCACCATTTTTTACATAGAAATGCGCGCCTTCGGTAAGGAATTCGACCGGTACGTAGACCGCGCAAAAAATGAGTATAATGTGCGTTACCAGCGGGCCATAATTTCAGCAGTAAGGGACGAGGTTGGGACAGGAAACCTCATCCTGCGGTATGCCAAAGATGATGGCACCTTGGTCGATGAGACTTTTGATATGGTCGTTCTCTCTGTGGGCCTTCAGCCCCATAAAGATGCAAAGGCCTTTGCCTCTACCTTCGGCATAGAGCCTAATAAATACGATTTTGCCAAGACATCACCTTTTTATCCGGTGGATACGAGCCGGGAGGGTGTGTATGTTACGGGGACCTATCAGGGCCCCAAAGACATTCCGGAAACCGTGACACAGGGTAGTGCCGTAGCAGGAAGGGCCATGACGCTTCTTGCCGATGTCCGAGGCACACAGACTGTGACGCGCGAGTTGCCGCCAGAGACGGATGTTTCCGATGAGGAGCCAAGAATCGGCGTCTTCGTCTGTCACTGTGGAATCAATATCGCCCAAAATGTGGATATTCCCGCGGTAGTGGAATATGTGAAGAGTCTTCCCAATGTCACACATGCTGAGAATTTGTTATATGCCTGCTCCCAGGACAGCCAGGAGAAAATCAAGACCTTGGTGCGTGAAAAGGGACTGAATCGTGTGGTTGTGGCCAGTTGCACTCCTAGAACGCACGAACCGTTATTTCAAGACACAATTCGTGATGCAGGCCTCAACAAGTACCTTTTCGATCTTGCGGACATCCGGGAGCAGTGCGCATGGTGCCATATGGGACAGAAGGACAAAGCTACTGAAAAAGCAAAGCAAATCATACGAATGAGCATCGCCAAGTCTAGGCGACTCGAGCCACTTGCGTCTAATTCCGTGCAAATCACTCCTGCTGCCCTGGTGATCGGAGGCGGGGTTGCAGGCATGACGGCTGCCCTTGCCCTGGCAGAACAGGGATTTGAGGTTCATCTTGTGGAAAAGGAAAAGGAGCTGGGAGGGCTGGCTAGAAAAATCCTTTGGACACTTGATAGAGGCGATGTCCAGGGATTCATGAAAAACACAATCGCGGAGATCACATCCCATTCCAAAATAAGGGTTCACACTGGGGTCACGGTGAAGAGCACCGACGGATTTGTGGGGAATTTCAAGACCGAGCTCACTGATGGGACGGTCATCCAACACGGCGCTATTATCGTTGCCATAGGTGCTCAAGCATACAAGCCCAGCGAGTATCTTTACGGTCAGCACGAACGGGTACTTACCCAGTGGGAATTGGAGAAAAGGCTCGCAAGTGAATCGCCAGAGCCAGGATCCACATATGTGATGATCCAGTGCGTGGGATCCCGCGAGGAACCCAATAACTATTGTTCTCGAATATGCTGTCAGGATGCCATCAAGAACGCTATTGCTATCAAAGAGAAGGCCCCCCGGGCCCAGGTTTTTATCCTTTATCGTGATATTCGGACCTACGGGCTCAGAGAGGATTATTATCGGAAGGCCCGTGATTTGGGTGTAATTTTCGTGCGCTATGATGTAGACCGAAAACCTTATGTCACTTCCCGGGACACAGGTTTGGAGGTCAGGACGTTTGATCCTATGTTGAACCGGGAAATCTTGATTAATGCAGATTTTGTGATACTTTCCACTGGGTTTCGTCCACATCCAAGCACCGAGGATATCGCCAAAATTTATAAGCTTACCGTCAACGCAGACGGCTATCTACTGGAGGCCCATGTCAAACTCAGGCCAGTGGATTTTCCCTCTGAAGGTATTTTCCTCTGCGGGCTGGCCCATGCGCCCAAAAACCTTGATGAGGGTATCAGTCAGGCTCTGGCGGCTGCTGGTAGGGCCTCGGTGCTTCTGTCGAAGAAGTCTCTCCCCGAGTCTGGGATTGTGGCCAAACATAATCGAGACATCTGTATGTCCTGTTTGACATGTTTTCGGCTGTGCCCGTTCGGGTCTCCGTACATTGACGAAGATGGACGTATTTCACACAATGAGATCAAATGTATGGGTTGTGGTATCTGTGCGGGGATATGCCCCGCAAAGGCATTTCAGGTAAATAATTTCAGGGACGATCAGATCGTGGCAATGATCGACGCCTTGACAGAGCCTGAAGATGGAAAGTTGGCTTCAGGTGCCTGAT
>CAZDVV010000115.1:4719-6727 GCA_964508875.1 uncultured Desulfobacteraceae bacterium
GGATCGGCGGCCCAGGAAGAGGTTAGCTTAGTGGAACCACGCCGTGAAATTCCACCTGGGTGGGAACCAAATATAATCGCATTTGCGTGTCATTATTGTGCGTTTGCCGCGGCGGACCTTGCTGGCGTGATGCGGCTTTCTTATCCGACTAATGTGAAAATCATCCGGTTGCCTTGCACCGGCAAGCTGGATCATTACTACGTGTTGCGGGCATTTGAACGGGGTATTGACGGCGTTTTTGTAACCGGGTGACTGCCGGGACAATGCCATTTCCTGGAAGGAAATACAAACGCAAGAAAGCGAGTGGAACGGCTGAAAACCTTACTGCCACAAGTGGGCATTGCCCCTGAGCGACTGGAGATGTACAACCTATCCGCTGCAATGGGCCCAAAATGGGCGGAGATCTGCACAGAATTCACCGAAAGAATCCAAAAGCTGGGTCCTTCTCCTATTTGGTGGGCGGAAAATGAGAATGACACAAAGGAGTAACAGGAAATGATTGTAGGAAAACAAAAGCCTCTTGAAGAAATATGGGAGATGATAAAGGGTTACAAGAAAGTCCTTGTGTTCGGATGTAATACATGTGTGGCTGTTTGCCATGAAGGGGGCAACAAGGAGGCCGAAATCCTAGGGTCGCTTCTTCGAATGAAGGCCAAACAGGAACACGTGAATATGGAAATCATAAGCGGCGGGATCGAGCGGCAATGTGAACACGAGTATTTCGACCAGGCAAGGGAGGCCATTGAGTCGTCGGACGCCATTTTGTCCCTTGCTTGCGGTGCAGGGGTCCAATTTTTGGGTGAAAAGTTCCCCCAAAAGATTGTCCTCCCAGGGTTAAATACCACGTTCATCGGGGTTGTGGACGCTCCCGGGGTTTTCAGCGAGCGCTGTCAGATGTGTGGAGATTGTATTTTGCACCTCACGGGGGGAATATGCCCAATAGCCCGTTGCTCTAAGTCACTGATGAATGGCCCTTGCGGTGGTAGTAATAAAGGGAGTTGCGAGATCAATCCGGATATCCCCTGCGCGTGGCATATGATATATGAACGACTTGAAGCCCAGGGCAGGGGCTACCTGATGGATAAATTCATCCCTCCCAAAAGTTGGGCAACCTCCAGGGATGGGGGCCCTAGAAAACAGATGAGAGAGGATTTGATGAAATGAGCGAATACAAATCAGAAAGCAACCTGGAGAAGGTGCTGAAGGCCGGTCATTTTGCGTTTACCGGGGAATGTGGACCGCCTGAAGGTGCTGACGTAGAACAGCTCAGAAAAAAGGCCTCCTACCTCAAGGGTTGTGTTGATGCTGTTAATGTGACAGACAATCAGACTGCGGTTGTCCGCATGTCGAGTTGGGCAGCCTCATTGATTTTGCTTCAGGAGGGGTTGGAGCCGAATTTTCAGATGGTGTGCCGTGACCGGAATCGTCTCGCCATGCAGAGTGACATCCTTGGTGTTTATGCCCACGGCATTCGAAATATGCTTTGTCTCTCGGGTGACCACCAGTCCTTCGGCGATCACCCCGAAGCCAAGAATGTCTTTGATCTGGACTCTATTCAGTTGATATACACGGTCAAGACCATGCGGGACGAGGGAAAATTTCTAAGTGGCAAGGAAATCAAAGTCCCTCCGAAACTTTTTATTGGAGCCGCGGCAAATCCTTTCGCAGAGCCCTTCGATTTCAGGGTACGGCGCCTTGCAAAGAAGATCGCTGCAGGTGCGGATTTTATCCAAACCCAATGCATATACAACATGGAAAAATTCCGGGAGTTCATGAAGCGGGTTGTGGACATGGGCCTGCATGAAAAGTGCTATATTTTGGCCGGAATCACGCCACTGAAGAGTGTGGGGATGGCTAAATACATGGCCAGTAAAGTGCCAGGGATGGATGTCCCAAAAAGTTTGATCGACCGCCTGAAAGGTGCTGGCAAAGGAAAGGCCGCTGAAGAAGGCATTCGGATCGCCCTTGAACAAATTGAGGAACTGAAAGAAATGGAAGGGGTTTCAGG
>CAZDVV010000116.1:0-6562 GCA_964508875.1 uncultured Desulfobacteraceae bacterium
ACTTGAATTATCCCTTTTCGGGTAATGTTTTCGGGGGCCGAGTTGTGAATGGGCTGGCCTTCATACTCAATAGATCCTTCCGTAACCTTTCCGTTTTCCGGCTTAAGGAGTCCTGAGATGGCTTTCAAAGTGGTGGTCTTCCCGGCGCCATTGCTTCCCAACAAAGAGACTATCTGCCCCTTCAATACCTTGAGGGAGACTCCCTTAAGTACCTGGATTACATCAGAATACACAACGCTTATATTGTTAATTAACAATGTCAAGTTGTTATCATTCATGATTTTTACCTTGAAATGGTTACATCTTAATTTATTTTATCAAACTAATACGAGAAAGGCCACAGCCTGAAGCTAGAGCGAATAATGCGCCAGACTTCCGCCAGACCCTTTGGCTCGAATATGATGAACAGAATGATAGCCAAGCCAAATACAAATTCCCTCAATGGGGCGATTGTGATAGCGATATTTGAAGCGGTTCCAATGTTCATAAGATACTGGGTCAAGGCGCTTAACGATTCATTCAATCCAACAATGAAAATAGTTCCAAACACTGATCCCGGAATATTTCCTAGGCCACCGATAATTATCATGGCAATATATTCGATGGAAAGCCATAGATTAAATGGCTCAGGGGTTATGCTCATGGTGTAGTAAGCAAACAGGCCTCCAGCGAAGCCAGCATAAAAAGAACTGATGGCAAAAGACAATAGTTTGTACCCGAAAAGAGGTATGCCCATTCCTTCCGCAGCCCTATCATTGTCTCTTATGGCAATAAAGGCCCTTCCATAACGGGTGCGCATGAGGTTTACGGCAAACCATGTCATAAGAACAAAACACACAAAGATGACAAAATAAAAGCTCCTATCATTGCCTAAATCTATACCCAACAGGGTGGCACCCGTGACCACTATTCCATCCGCTCCTCCTGTAAGGCCTTCCCAGTGGACAAAGACGTATTCCATTATGAATTGCCCGGCCAAGGTCGCAATGGTAAGGTAGAGGTGCTTCAGCCTTCCGGATGGCACCCCGAAGATCATGCCCACTGCTGCCGTCATTACGCCTGCCAAAGGTACTGCAGCCCAGAAGGGAAAGCTTATCTTTGTGGCCAATATGGCTGCGGTATATGCACCTACACCGAAAAACGCACCGTGTCCAAGAGATATCTGTCCAGTATAGCCGATTAGTATGTTAAGCCCTATGGCGGCGATGGCATATATGCCAACAAGATTAAGTACATAAAGAAGATAAGGTGTAGCAATAAAAGGAATAACTCCAAAAAGAAGTATAAGCCCTATAATCAACCATAGCCTACCAAAGTCTGTTTCAAATATGGTTAGCTCCTGAAAATAGGACTCCTTGAAGTTACCGCATGGATGGAACTGTAGTCTTCGCATTTGGCGTGAAACCCTCTCTTTGTCAGACTCTTTCTATTTCAACAAGCCCAAATAGACCATAGGGTTTAACCATTAGGATAAACACAAGCATGATATATGGGATGACCTCCCTTAGAGAAGTGGAGATATAACCTCCTGTGAAGGTCTCCAGCAGCCCTATGATTATTCCACCCAGAATAGCTCCCCCGATGCTGTCCAGACCCCCCAGAATGACAACAGGGAAAACCTTTAGGCCTATGGAACTCAACTCGTGGACATTAACACCATTTATGATCCCCAAGACAATCCCGCTCATCGCGCACACGAGTGCTGCTATGGCCCAAGACATGGCAAAGACTCGTCGAACGTGGACACCCAAGGAAAGTGCTGCAGGCTGGTTGTCAGCAACAGATCTCATGTATATGCCTTGGGAAGAGTACTTAAAGAAAAACCCGAAAAGGGCTAGGAATATGATTCCAATTATGAAAGTAGCCACATATACTGATGGAATTTCGATATTCCCCCAGTGTATTGAAAGGCTGTCGGGCAAAAAGTGCGGATAGCTTTGTGTATCTCCTCCAAAAACGAAGAGAAGAAGGCCCTTGAACATGGCTGAAAGACCCACCGTAAGCATGATTACCTCTATAAGGGCCTCACCAATAAGGGGCCTCAAAAAAAGCCTCTCCACTATAAAGCCAAGAGCAAAGCTTCCCACAAGCGTTAGCCCGAAAGAGGCGATGATCGGCAACTTTGCCCATACTGACAATGACAAAAAAATGAAAGCACCGATCGCCAATAACTCTCCATGGGCAAAATTGAGCACACTGCTTGATTTGAAAATCATCACAAAGCCCAAGGCAGAAAGAGCATACAAAAAGCCTATGGAAAGCCCGTTAACCAGCAGTTGAAAAAAGAATTCCATATTGAAAAACTCCCTCTATACTTTGAGTGCCCGTAAGAATCTTGTGCAAGAAAAAATTACTGCAAGTGCATTAGAAGCCATCATTGAAAGCTGCTACCTCTTATTACTAGACTTCCAGTATCCTTACGATGGTTTCAATTGTGCCAATCGTGCCGTCTCTATACCTAACCTGTCCCTTAACAGGGAGCTCTTTCTTATCCGTATACATCGCATCTATGAGTTCCTTATACTGCTCAAAAACAAAGCCTCGTCGCACCTTGCCTGTTCGCGTGAGCTCTTCGTCGTCCGCATCCAAGAGCTTGTAAAGAAGGATAAACCTTACAATTTGCATGGGGCCGGGCAATTGAGTATTTACTTCCCTAATTTCTCCCCTTATGAGCTCTTCTACGGCAGGTTGTTGAGATAGATCAGTGTAGGTTGTGTAAGGAATCTTGCGTTCTTCGGCCCAGTTTCCGACATTGCCAAAATCAATATTGATGAAGGCGGTGATATAGGGTTGTCCTTCTCCCCAGATAACGGCCTCTTTGATATAAGGGCTGAACTTGAGCCTTGTCTCAATGAAGTCGGGTGAGAAGGCCTCTCCCTCCCTTGTTCTCATGATGTCCTGTTTTCTTCCAATTATTAGGAGATGGCCATCATCATCAAGGTATCCGGCATCACCAGTATGAAACCAACCATCTTTTAAGGCTTCTTCTGTGGCCTCTGGGTTTTCATAGTATCCCTTGAACACAGACTTGCTCTTTACTATTACCTCTTGATCCTCTGCTATTCGAACCTCTGTCCTTGGAAGAGGTTTCCCAACAGTCTCAGGTTTGACCTCTCCGTCCGGTTGGACCTGAAAGATTCCACCTGCCTCGGTGAGTCCATAGCACTGCTTCAGGTTAAGCCCATTGGCGCGAAAGAATCTAATGACATCCGGGCTTATAGGATGGCCGCCCGTGTAAGCGGCGCGGAAACCTAGGCATCCCACCCTATCCATTAGTGGTAGTGATACGATTCTGTATGCTAACCATTTAAAGGCCCGCAAATGGCTAGGAACAGGCTTCCCCTCTGATTCCAGGTCAACAGCAGTAGTCCCCACCTTTTGTGATAGGCCATAGAGCCATCTTTTTATGAATCCCGCGTCACTTATTTTGACTCTTATAGTAGAGGCAAGGTCCTCCCAAAATCTGGATGACGTCACTATTACAGTTGGGCCTATCTCCCTAAAATCCTGGGTTGCGGTTTCAAGGGTCTCGGGGAAATTCATTACCATTCCCCCCGGCAGGGTGATGCCCAGGCCCCACATCTGATCCACGATCCATGCAGTGGGTGTTATAGAGATCCAATTGTCACCAATGCCAACAGGTGCTGTTTCCAACCATTTGCGCCCCATTTCCAAGAGATTCTCATGGGCGAGCATTACCATCTTAGGAAGCCCTGTGGTGCCAGAAGTCATTAGCATCAAGGCAATGTCTTGGGGTTTTCCTTCCCATAATTCCTTTATAAAAAGCTCAGGCTGCTCTTCGTCAAGCTCTTCTCCCAATTCCAACAGTTGGGCAAAGCTGATAAGCCAGGGGTTATCCCGATAATTTCTCATTCCAGTAGGATCAATATAGATTACCATCTCCACGTCAGGCAGTTGTTCTCGCTCAGCCAATAGCTTATCAACCTGTTCTTGATCTTGAGCAAAAACGTATCTTGCCTTTACACGGTTCAGGCCATAAACTAGCTCTTTGGCAACCGCGGAGGTGAACAGTGGAACAGTAACCCCGCCAACAGACTGAGCCCCCAATTCACTGAATAACCATTCTACATGGTTGTCCAGGATCAAACACACATTGTCGCCCCTCTGCAGCCCAAGGGACTTCAGGCCCAACCCAACTGCCTTGGCATACCTGAAATAGTCCTTCCAGGTATAGGTTTCCCAAATACCGTAAGCCTTCTCGCGAAGTGCTACGTGAGAGGCACCTAGTTGTTCAGCCTGCTTGGAGAGGATTTGCGGGATGGTATACTGTTCCAAGGAGGCTATGAATTCAGGGTCAACTCTTTGGATACTTTTCTCCTTACTCATTTCAATCAAATCTTCACTGAATTATAGTTTATGGGTATCACCCAGGTAGGCCTTGATCACCTGAGGATGGTTTTGGATAAAATCAGGCGTTCCCTCAGCAATCTTTACGCCAAAATCCAGCACGGCGATACGCTGGGAGATGCTCATAACAATGGACATGTCATGTTCAACCAGTATCATGGTCTGGTTCCATGCCTCATTTAGCTCCATGAGGAACCTGACCATGTCCTCTTTCTCTTCGAGTGTCATTCCAGCAAATGGCTCATCAAGAATCAACAGCTTGGGTTCCAACGCCAAGGCACGCCCCAGCTCAACGCGTTTTCGCATGCCATACGGGAGAGAGCCCACCAATTGTTTCCTTATGGACTGCATTTCAAGGAAGTCAATCAATTCCTCCAGTACTCTACGGTGGTGCACCTCTTCTTCTTTTACCCCTTTGGTAAAAAAGGCCGCCTTGGGGACGCCATACTGACAGTGTATATGGCGAGCTAGGAGCATATTTGCTAGTACTGTCATACCTGGAAACAATTCAATGTTCTGGTATGTTCTTCCTATCCCCAATTTCGTGAGATGATGGGGGGGCATGCGGGTAATTTCTTGCCCATTAAAGAATATTTGGCCTTCCTGGGGCTTGTAATATCCGGTAATAGAGTTTAGGAGGCTTGTTTTGCCGGCCCCGTTGGGGCCAATAATAGCCACAAGCTCGCCGGTTTGGACGGACAGACTAATCTTATTGAGGGCAGTTATACCCCCAAAGCTCAATGTTAAATCCTTGATCTCCAGTTCCGCCCGCCGGTCTTCGGGGCGGGCGGAAGCGAAGATACTAGGCTCTCCACGAAATGCTTTCATCGAATTATTTCTACCTTTTCTTTACCAGGTTCCCAGAAATTGGTCAAGGGTGTATAGGTTGCGTCCTCATGTATTTGGACTATCCTAGCCTTGAATGAGGCGCTGTGGTCGGTGTTGGTGTAAGTTACAGGGGGAACAAGGCCTCCAAAGTCTTCATTTCTGAAGGTCTGGAGTGCCTGATTGATGGTTATGTTGGTGACCTTACCAAATTTTTCCTGCGCCCTCTGGAATCCCCTTACCATGATGGCTGCAATGGCTACGCCCTCCCAGTAAGATGCATCAAAGGAGCTAACTGTTTTGTAACGATCCCACAGGGTCTTGAGCAGCTTGTAACCAGGGCTGTTGTCTGCAGGTAAACAACCGGGGAACTGCATAAACATCCTGTCGCGAATGAGACCTTTGCCACGGCGGAAGAAGTCAGGGTCAGTTGAGGTCCATGTGCCGAAGAAGGGTACCTTGTAATTTACTCGATCTGCTGATTGAAGGGCCATAATGATGGCAGAGGGCAGGCACTGCACTACGATGTACTCGGCACCCTTCTGTTTGAGGCGCAACAGCTCTGTGTTGAGATCTAGGGACTTGGGAGGAAATTCTTCAATGGCAACAATATTGATGTTGTGTTTTGCAGCGTAGGCCTTGCACGGGCCGTGAATGGATTTGCCGTATGCGTTGTTGTATGTCAACAGGCCTACCTTCGGGGCCCCGGGGCCCTTGTGGATATTCTTGATGTACTCAAGAAGCGCGTAGCTGTCCATTATATAGCTTCCGAAGGGAAGGTATGCATAATCAATAGGAGGTTTAAGGAAACCCTGGTAAGTGGAGTAATTAATATCTGGGGTTTTGTATTTTTGAAAGATGGGTTTGCACATGATCCCTGAGCCGGCGTCCCAAGTGGCAATCATATCCATCTTGTCTCGGGTACAGAACTTTTTCACATACTTGATCGCCTCAGGAACCTTGTAGCCGTGGTCCACTATGGTCAGCTCGATCTTGTTTCCGGCAACACCACCTTTTGCCTCATTTATATACATCATGTAGTCCTTCATGCCCTTTGCATGAAATTGGCCCCATGTGGATGCAGGACCGGTCAGATTGATTACTGCCCCTACTTTGATGGCCTTGGCATGAACGGGGCTCACACACCAAAAAATTAGAGCCATAACAAAGATAAGTGTCGTTGCCGAAATGGATAGCTTCCGCATGATACCTCCTCCTTTATTAATGTTTATGTCCAAATTGTCCCTAGCCCCTTTATCTAACGCCTTATCACCAGCCTTTCATAATGGAATAAACTGCAGGAATCTAATTTATTCCTTCATTAATTGTCAAGATATAACAAGCAGTTTTTTTTTGCAAGTATGGCCTG
>CAZDVV010000117.1:0-6512 GCA_964508875.1 uncultured Desulfobacteraceae bacterium
GTACAGGCCTCCACCGAGTTGTTCGATATCAAGCTGGAGAGGTTCCGGTCTGACGAGGCCATAGTGAGTGAAAGCAGCCTATATTACATGGTAGGAGAGCCTCCTAAATTCTTTGATCTGGAGGGCGCCTTTGATTTTTTCTCGCAAAAGATCCTGCCCACCAAGCTTTCGAAGGGGAGAGTGCTCAAGGACATAAGAAAACGTCTGCCGCGGGAAATTGACAAGAACTGTGGTCGTGTGAGATGGGATTTTATGGATCGTGTGAAAAGGAGCTTTTTGAATTTTCGCTGGGAATTGAATCAAAAAATAGATGCTACTGAGCAGAGTATTAAAGGCGCAATAGAAAAAGCTGTTGAGATGAAGAAAAAAAGTGCCTCGGAATTAGAGGCGTTCAGAACGAAGGTGGATGAGCAAATGCGAAGGCTGGAGCACATAAAGAAAAGCTTGGTAAAGCTTGAAGAGGCGATATCTGAACTTTGAGATGAATGGGATCTTAAGGAAACTGGGCCCAAAAACACTCGAGTTTGTGCTGGCTAGACAAAAGGATGACGGGGGTTTCGGGGCAACCCTGCATTTACCCAGCACAATTGAAGATACCTACTTCGGGCTTTCCTTACTTGCCATGCTGACGCGGGCTTCCAATGACACGAAAGGAATAAAGGAGAGGATCAGCCGGTCCATTCAATACCTGGAAGGACTGAGGCCTCAGGCGAATTGGAATCCCAAGACCTTTTACTATTACCTGTTGGGTCGCGGTATTGTAGGGCTGGAAACAACACCTGAGACTTTGAATTTTTTACACTGTACCCAAAGGGATCATAAGCGGATTCTGGAGGATCTTTACTACCTTTGTAAAGCAAGAGATAAGCTGGGCCTTGAGCCACTTGGCATCGAGAAACTTGGGGCAAGCAAGATCGATTTTGCTCAATGGAGGACGGTCAAAGAGCTGTGGCTCAAGCTTTCGGTGGCAGACTTGACTAGTACCGAACACAGGCCTGAGAGGGAAGATGCCATAAACTGGGTCGTTGCCTGCCAGAATCCTGATGGGGGGTTTGGATTCTACCCTGGTACCACCTCATTTATTGAGAATTGCCATATCTGCTTCATGGTTTTAGAGATGTTGAAAGCCAGTCCAAGGGATGCAGCAGCGGCCCAGGACTTTATCTTTAGGTGCAGGACAGCGCGAGGTGGATTTGCAAGAAAAAACGGCGCAGCGCCATTTCTGGATGCCACATGGCATGCAATCTCCAGCCTTAAGCTTTTAGGACCTTTACTCAAGGGCCCTTAGAGTTTCTACTGTGATCTTTTGTCCTTTCGTTTTTTCATTATGCAAGAGCTTGTGGACCTCCTCGTAGCTCCTTCCCAGGTGTAATCCATTATCCCTTTCGACTCGCTGGCAAGCTCACACCCTTTCCCAGGTGGATACAGGTGGCAATAGGGTTGTTATTGTTACTTGTTTATGTCAAGGGCCTCTTTTACAGCCTCCTCCTTTGACTTTATGTCAGCAAGGTATTGCAAGAATATTATGGAGGCTGCTGGAGAACCACCTCCGTGGATTCCCCCCAATAAGTGAGAGCTTGTGGCCCAGAATTCAATAAACTTTACTATCTTAAGCCTCTCCTCAGTGCTAAAATTTGGGCTCGCCTGTAAATATTTGTTGATGAGATTCCCAATCTCTGGGTTTTGCAAATCAAATTCTGAGGGAGCGGTTACCGGAATGCCACCGGCAATCTCGGCCAGGTTCATGAGCACCTTGTTGAAGCCTTCGACACCTATTATCTTGCCTGAGTTTGCAATAAGCCGATTAGATTGCCACGATCCATAGTCTTCAAAACCCTTAGTGGCGGCTCCAATAGCTATTCCGTAAGTCGCTTCACTGAAACCAACCATCTCCCCGATTTTTTGCCTGAGAACTGGCACCTTTTCAAGACCATTTGCCTTAAGCATAAGGCTGGCAGCTCCGATCATGGAGTCAATAAAACCTGCCTTGCACGCCGCACCCGCGCACCTGTGGGATACTGCAAAATTTGTCAATACCCTGCGCTCAGCCTCCAAATCTTCAAAAACAAAGACCCTCTCCCACGGAATAAACACGTTGTCAAACAGGACCGTGCAGGTCAACCTATCACCATACTTGCGATTCCCTGCCTCGTAGGATCCTCCCTCCCGCAGCTTTGCTTGATATCCGGTATTTTGAAGCACGTACTTGACGCCTTCGTCTTCAGGAGTCACGGCAAAGGCGATGGCAAACTCCTCCTCGCCCTCTTTGAATGTCTGAGTTGGAAGGACAAAATTGATGTCTGCCGCGAAGGCACCACTTTGGTGAATCTTAGCGCCGCTCACTATGATCCCGTCGTCTCTCTTCTCTACCACATGTACATACATATCCCTTGCCTCTTTTGGCCTCTTGGAACGGTCACCCTTTGTGTCAGTCAGTGCACCAGTGCAGGCATAGTCCTTCAATTGTATTTCCTTCAAAAATGAAAGGAACCTTTGATGATAATCTGTGCCAAGCCTTTCATCCATTTCCTTTGTGGCAGGATATATGGAACAGATGGCATCGGCCCCCGGGCACCTGTAATGGCATGTGCCGGTTCTCATGCTTAACTCCCGCTGGAAGTCAAGCCTTGCTATCAGATCCTCAGGCGTCTTGTTCACATAGTTCAGTCTGTTTACTTTTTCTCCCACCAGATCTGAGTGCGGAGCATATTGCTCATTTCCGGCCGCCAGGTCATAGGTAAGTGCAATGGCATTGATCGCGGGCCGAATGTTGGGGTGTTCCACGAAGTTCTGAATCTTCTCTCCTTTAACGAAAATATCTCTTTTATATCCTGCGAGCCGTTCAATGTAATCATTACCTGTAATAATCATGACGTTCCCCCTCATAAGAATGCCTAAATTGTTAATTTAAAATTTGCCCCGAGTGTAGAAGACTGAGCAATGCAAGTCAATAGGGGAGTGAAATTTTGTTTTTTTGTAGAGTAAATGTTCTGGTGCTGTTAGTATTGGACAAAATCTAAGGAGGACAAGGAATGTTTTTTAATCCGCTGACGTTCTTGTTCATCATTCTTTTTTTCTTTTTCATCCTGTTCTTTTTTGTAATGGTGCAGATTAATATTATCGCCCTTGCCTTTACCAGAATAGGCATCCCACCTGAGTATGTTTTTAGCGCACTGTTTGTAACACTGGTGGGTAGCTTCATTAATATACCTATTAGGAAAATACCACAGGAAACCATGACCACTGAAACGCGTGTAGATTATTTCGGCTTCAGGTATGTAATACCTGTATGGAAAAGAAAAGAGACGGTGCTTGCCATAAATCTTGGTGGCGCCATTGTACCTGTCCTTATTTCCATGTATCTCCTATTCAAGACAGGGATTTGGCTCAGGGCGGGGATAGCCACGGGCATCATGACGGCAGTGACATATAAATTGGCAAAGCCTGTACCTGGATTGGGCATAGCCATGCCTGCATTTTTACCCCCTCTTGTGGCAGCGCTTATATCAGTCGCCATTGGCTCGGGATACGTGCCCCTAGTCGCCTACATATCGGGGACACTTGGCACCTTGATAGGGGCTGATTTACTGAACCTGGATAAAATCAAAGACCTGGGTGCTCCTGTGGCATCCATCGGTGGGGCTGGGACATTTGACGGTATATTTCTCAATGGTGTGTTGGCAGTATTGCTCGCGGCACTGTTTGCCTGAAAAGTCCATGCTTATGGTACAGGACACAGGGCTCAAGGGCCAGTGTGAGGTCGGGTGGGGGGCTTTAGAGGAATGCCCCATTTCTTCATGTATTTCCATATCGCGGTACGACTAACTCCTATCTGCCTTGCCACCTCTGCCTTGTTCCAATCGCATTTTTCGAGGAGATCCAGGAGTAGCTTTTTTGTTAAACTCTGCTTTTTTGTCGTTTTCTTGGCAGAAATTCCAGCTGGGGTTCCCTTGTAAGGCCTGTAGGCGAGCTGCCGGATCTCCACGGGCAGATCAAACACGTCAATATATTCCTCGTCGCACAGTACAAATGCGTGCTCAATGGCGTTTTGCAGCTCTCGAACGTTGCCCGGCCAGTCGTGGTCCATCAGGATTCTCATGACAGCCTGTGATAACCCCCTGATTTTTTTGCCCGTCTTTTTGTTTTGGTGCGCCACAAAATGGCTCACAAGGAGCGGGATATCTTCCTTCCTAGTCCTCAGAGGAGGGATATGAATGGGAAACACCTTGAGCCTGTAGTAAAGGTCCTCTCGAAAGTGGCCTCTCCTCACGAGATCCATTAGTTCCTTGTTTGTGGCCGCGATTATCCTGATATCCACCTTCCTCCTGGTGGATTCCCCCACCCTTTCTATCTCCTTTTCTTGGAGAACCCGAAGCAGCTTGACCTGGATGTAAGGGCTTATTTCTCCCACTTCATCGAGGAATATGGTACCTCCGTCTGCCTCTTCGAACCTTCCCTTTCTGTCCCTTATGGCCCCGGTAAATGCCCCTCTCACGTGACCAAAAAGCTCACTTTCAAGGAGTGGTTCTGACAGCGCACTGCAGTTGACAGTAACAAAAGGCATCCTGGATCTTGGACTGTTGTAATGGATAGCACCTGCAACAAGTTCTTTTCCGGTACCGCTTTCTCCCTCCAGCAATACCGTGGCATCGCTTGCTGCAGCGGCCTTAATAGCTGAAAACACCTGCTGCATCCCGTGGCTCTTTCCGATGATCCTGTCGAACCTGTGCAGCTCCACAAGTCGGCTGATGGCTTCTTCGGCCTTTTTGCGCGCCTCCTTCAGCTCAGTTAGGTCTGTCACCGTTTCCACAACGCCCACTATTTCGCCGTTGTCATTTTTCACTACCCTTGCACACTTGACTACAGGCACATCGTATCCATCCCTGTGGGTGAGAAAGCATTCCGTGGTTTCCGGTTGCTCATGCCTGAGAATCCCACATTCTTCAACCCCGGTTGGGCAGGCTCGACCAAAGCATCGATTGAAATTCAGCAAGGAACATGACCTTCCCAGTACCTCTTCGGCCCTGTAGCCCGAGATTCTCTCCATTGCCGGGTTCCACGAGGTAATGCGCCCCTGGCTGTTTAATGTAAAAACTCCATCTGCCATGGATTCCCAAAGCAGTCTCGTAAAGTTTGGGTCGAACTTCATCTCCATTTTTTAGCTCCCTTCTTAACCAAAGATCTTTTTTTTGGTAACGTTACGTTGCGTTACCGTTATCATATGTAACGCAACTGCATCCTGTCAATCTCTTTTCAAGATGAAACCCGGGTAGCGCTAATGATAATAATTCCCTTATATTACAACCAGTTACAAGAAACAGCGCTATCTTGTTTTTATTTGGCGAAAACCACCCTGATTGGCACGCTTGTTGATTTATTAAGGCACAGAGAAAAACAAGAGGGGTGCCTAAGCATGAGCGTGAGACCTATTAGAACCAAGGAAGAGTTCTTTAATAGTATCAAAAAGGGGGTTACACTTGTGGACTTCAATGCCCCTTGGTGTGCGCCTTGTCGACTGCTGGAGCCAATTATTAATAATCTCGCATCTACATTTGAGGGCAAGGCGTCCGTTTGTGCCCTTAACGTGGATGAGGTCCAGGAAGTGGCAGTGGATTTGGGAATCCATAGCATCCCGACGCTAATACTTTTCAAGGACGGCACAGAGGTAAAGCGCATAGTGGGGCTGCAAACAGAAGCTGTTCTATTTGATGCATTGGACAACGCCATTTCGGGCGATTAGCGTGCGTAACTACCATTGCTATTTTAGGCAAGATCATTATGCCGCTAATAATAAGATTACAAAGACTGGAGGCAAACCATGGAAAAAATGTTTGAAAAATATCAATTAAACGGGCTGGAGCTAGTAAACAGATTCGTGTTTCCACCAATAAAATTGGCCTACGGTTCCCCTGACGGAAAGGTTACTGAAAGGCAGCTTACGTTTTACCAGCAAATAGCACAGGGCGGACCTGCCATAATCATCCTGGAGCCAGTGGCCGTAACTCCCGACGGGAGGGAGCATCCAAAACAGCTTGCCATTCACTTCCCGTACAGCTCGAATGAGCTAAAAAAAATCGTGGAGGTAATTCATCGTGAGGGCAGGCTCGCATGTCTCCATTTGAACCATGCGGGGGCGGCAGCTAACCCAAAGGCAACCGGCACCAAACCCAAGGCCCCGACGGCCATCACATGCCCAACCACTGAACAGGAGGCTGAATCCCTGACCGAAGAGGAGATAGATGACATCATAACAGCGTATGGTGACGCCGCCCAGGTGGCTCTTGACGCCGATTTTGACCTAATAGAAATCCAGGCAGGCCATGGTTACCTGGTCTCTCAGTTCCTCAATACCAAGATCAACCGCAGGGAAGACAAATACGGACAAGACCCGCTGCTGTTTGCCAGGGAAGTTATCTCTACTGTCAGGGCTAATGCACCGGGTTTGCCACTGGTCATACGTATTTCTGGAAATGAAATGTCACCAGAATATGGAATTTCCCAAGAAGATCTGC
>CAZDVV010000118.1:0-6504 GCA_964508875.1 uncultured Desulfobacteraceae bacterium
TGACCAATGTCACCCTGGCTTATGGACTGGAGATTGCTAATAAAGGGTTGGAGAGGGCAATGGCGGATGATTCTGCACTCCGTAAGGGTCTCAATCTCATGAATGGACAACTTTGTCATCCTGCGGTCGCTGATAGTTTTGGCATGACATGCGCAGATATAGATTTCTAGTAGACTGTAGAGTCAGGAAAGGAGCGGTGGCATGTTTCAGGATCTAAGGGTATGGATAAATGGTGAAATCGTCCAATGGGCAGATGCAAAGGTTCACATAATGTCGCATAGTTTCAGCAGGGGCTCTGCAATGTTTGATGTGCTAGGTATTCATCCCGGTCCCGATGGCCCTGCTGCGTTTCGTCTGGATCGTCATCTGGATCGATTTTTTAGAAGTGCAGAACTTCTTGGTATGAAGATGGGTTATACCAAGGAAGAGCTCAGAAAGGCTATTGCCCAGATGGTGAAGGCCAATGGTATTGACAGGGGGATTGTTAAGCTTATGGGGTATTATGGCGAAGAGGCCATTATCAGCTTGGTGATGGAATCGAATGTGGATATCGCAATCTTTGCCATACCTGAGACCGAAGAGCTTGTACTGGATAAGGCAGAACCCATTAGTATTTGCATTAGCAAGTGGCGGAAACTGCACCCGGCAACAGTGCCTGTAGAGGCCAAGGCATGTGCCAACTATCTGAATGGCATGCTCTCCAGAAGAGACGCAGCAGAGAGAGGGTTTGACCTTGCCATAATGTTAACCACTGACGGATATGTTGCAGAGGGGGCTATAGAGTCAATATTCATGGTAAAGGACGGGATAGTGAAAACCCCGCCTCTAGGAAATATCCTGCAAAGCGTAACGAGAATGTCTATTCTAGAAGCCACTCCGAGAATTGGACTGGAGGTGAGAGAAGAACAGATAACGCCTCAGGAACTACTGAGCGCAGATGAGATTTTCTTCTGCCACACGGGCATCAAGGTCATCCCTGTCAAACGAATTGAAGGCAGAGAGCTTTCCCCTGTACCTGGTCCGGTCACCTCTAAGATAGCGGGCTTAATGGACGATATTTGTCAGTTTCGAAACGACAAATTTAGACACTGGCTTGAACCTTTGGAGTAATGCAGTCGTGTGATCTATGAAAAACGCCAGGGAATATCTTGGAGAATAGTTTTGTATGCAGCAAGGCTCTGAGGTGCAGGGAACCGAGATAAGGGTGCGGCCAACAAAGGCTATCGTTGATTTAGGAGCAATAACCTTTAACATAAAGAGCTTGAAAAGGCACGTTGGATCTGGCCCTTTGTTCATGGCCGTGGTAAAGGCTGATGCATATGGCCACGGCATCGTGCCTGTGGCCAAGACTGCTATCAAGGCAGGTGCTGACTGGCTTGGAGTTGCCATGGTGGAGGAGGCTATCCTATTGAGGAGTGCGGGGATAGAAAGTCCTATTTTGGTATTGGGGGAAGCTGTTCCCCAAGGGGCGGGGCTATTCGTTGAAAACAATATCACTGCCACGGTATGTTCTGCAGAGACATTGGATGCCATGAATGAGGCCGCAGAATCAAGCGGTACAAAAGCGGCAGTCCATATCAAGGTTGATACGGGAATGGGGAGGATTGGTCTGTCTCCGGAAGAGGTTCTGCCCTTTGTTGAACGAACAAGATCCCTCAGAAACGTGTACCTGGAAGGTATATTCTCTCACTTTGCAGCCGCAGACGAAGAGGACAAAGGGTATGCTCATAAACAGCTAGAGAAGTTTAAGGATGTCCTTGCCACCTTAGAGGAAAGAGGAATAAGGATTCCCATTAGGCACTTGGCGGGAAGTGCTGCAACGATTGAACTGCGAGAGAGCCATTTTGATATGGTGAGGCCTGGAATTAGCATCTATGGAGCATATCCCTCCCCTGAAGCGGATCATTCTGTTCCCTTGAAGCCTGCCATGGCGTTTGTTACAGCCATAACTTTCCTAAAAGAGGTATCTGAAGGCACGGCAATTTCCTATGGCCGCACCTTTGTGACCAAAAGACAGAGCAGAATAGCCACCTTGCCAGTGGGCTACGGTGACGGATATCCTAGGCTGCTGTCCAATAAGGGAGAGGTGTTGGTGGCAGGTAAACGGGCCCCTGTGGTCGGGCGGGTATGCATGGACATGACCTTGATTGATGTTACCCACATTCCTGAGGCAAGCCTGGGCTCCGAGGTCGTTTTGTTTGGGAGACAGGGTGACGAGGAGATATTGGTAGACGAGATAGCAGCGAAGGCAGGTACTATCAGTTATGAGGTGCTTTGCAGTATCACCAAGAGGGTCCCAAAAGAGTATGTCAATTGTAGCATTTAGGATCCCTACCCCCTAATGACTTCAATCCTGTGTATGGTCTGATGAGGAGCGTTTTTGACTGTCATATCGCAGAGCAAGGCCTAAGGCCTTGACGGCTGTTTCCAATGCCCTAAATACGGGAAATCCCATATCCTCAAGTTGAAATCCTAGCTCCTGTACTGCCTTGCTGTCTGGCCCGTATATCCAGGTGGCCAAGGGCTTTTTGTGGCGTCCGCGAACATACCTGTATGCATGCAAATAGTTCTCAATAACGCCTCCGGAAGGATTGGCCCATGCTATATGAAGAAGGCTGTCCACATTGGCATCCCCCATTACTGTATCAAGGATTTCTGGATAATGAGAAAAGGCATCTTTCACAGAAGCCATCATGGGGCCAATATCCACGGGCATGTGTCCCGATCCAGGGAAGATTCTGTCAAGAAACGAAGCCGTTGAGTCGCTCAGTCGGGCCAATTTAAGGCCATACTTCTCGGCCATATCAATGGCCATAACGGCCATTCCGCCAGTGATTGTGAGTATTCCAAGGTTCATGCCCCGTGGCAGAGGCTGGGTCGCGAAGAGCTTGGGAACCTCAAATAGCTCTCCGAATTCATCAAGCCGCAGAACTCCGGACTGCTTGCATGCAGCACCAAAGATGGTATCGTTTACGGCCATGGAGCCAGTATGTGATACAGAGGCCTGCGCTCCCTGCTCCGTCCTGCCCGACTTGACTACTAGGACGGGTTTTTTGGCGGTGATGGTCATGCATGTTCGACGCAAACGTCTCCCATCCTTAATACTCTCCAGGTAAATGGCTATAACCCTGGTGTGAATGTCACCACCTAGGTACTCGAGCAAATCACATTCGTCCACATCACATTTATTGCCCAGGTCGCAGATCTTGCTAACCCCACAGCGATAATCTGGATAGGGATATGCCTGGGGATTTGTCATACCTGTTTGGGAGACCAGGGCTATTGCTCCTTGGCGAATGGATTCATATCCCGACTCATATGGGCACGGATAGAAGTGCTTATGGGTATTGACCACACCCGCGGTGTTGGGCCCCATGATCCTGATCCCGGCCTGTTTGGCTATGCCTACGATTTCTCTTTGGAGTTGTGCCCCTTGTTCATCCCTTTCTGCAAAACCATCAGCAACGATGATGGCCGCTTTGACTCCATTTTCCCCGCAATCTCTTAATATTTGGGGCACAGAGCGAGAGTTAATCATGATAAGTGCCAGATCAATGGGTGCTGGTACTTTACTTAAGGATGAATAGACAGGCAGGCCAAGGACATCTTTATACCCTGGATTGACCGGATAAATTCGGCCCTGAAATCCCCCACGAAGCAAGGACCTCACCACCACGTACCCGCCAAAGAATCCCTCTCTCAGAGAGCCTATTACGGCAACACTATTTGGTTCAAAGAAGGGCGTGAGATCTGAGCGTGTCTGTAAGTTCACCTAGAATCTCCTTTAAGCGTATTTATACATTCTATTTGCATATGGCAGTATTTCTAAATATTCTGTTTCTGACCCTATTTCAATACATTTTCAGAACTTTTGTAAAATTGAGAGGCCTTGCTCATTGACAATCCAGTGGCTCATGAGCTATCGATTAACAACAATATATTCGAGTGTTTTGGCTGAATAACACGGAAAGATTTTGGTCGGCTGGCTGGTGATTCTTAATTTATTTTGAGGCAGAAGGCATAGGAGGATATCATGTTTAATTTTGAACTATCTGAGAAAAGGAAGCTTCTCAAGGAGATGGCAGCGAAGTTTGCAGAAAAAGAGATCCTGCCTGTTCGGGATAAGTTTGAGGCTGACTACGCAGAGGGTAGATACGTGGAGAAAATCCTGCTTGAAGCGGCTAAGATAGGTCTCCTGGGGTTTCCCATTGAAGAGAAGTATGGAGGGTCAAATGGAAATAACATTGATACAATGGTTATTCTTGAAGAACTTGCTGCTGTAGATGGGGGCATGGCTACGGTCATAGGAGATACCTGGTTTGCAATGACTCCTATTATCATTGCAGCTGACGATGATCAGCGTGAGCGCTTTCTCCGGCCTCTTGCCTCCCGAGAAGAGGCCAATGTCGGGGCCATTTGTATGACTGAGCCTCCTTCTGGTGCTGACATAGAGGATCCCCGTATGGAGCTTCGTACATGTCGAACAATGGTAAAAGAGGAGGGCGATGAGCTCATTATCAATGGCACCAAGATTTGGCCCAGCAACGCGGGCATTGCATATCTTTATGTAGTGGTTTGTACTGTTAACCCTGAACTGGGGGAGGAAGGCTCGTGCTTGGTAGTTGTAGAAAAGGATAGAGAAGGACTTTCTTTTGGCAAACCAGAGCCCAAGATGGGTATGCATGCGGACAGAAACTCAGAGGTTATTTTCGACAACGTTCGAGTGCCTCGCAAGAACATGTTGGGAAAGATTGGGGACGGGGCCAAGATTTTGCATAAGACTCTGACTTATAACCGCTTGGGAGGAGGTATGATATCCGTAGGGATTGCGAGGGGGGCCTTTGAATATGCCTTGGAGTACTGCAAGAACCGAGTCGTGGGAGGAAAGCCTCTGATACAACATAGCCTTATCTCCGCTATGTTTGCTGATATGGCCATGAACATAGATGCTGCACGGCTGCTCGTGTATCGTTCTGCTTGGGCCAATACGAAGCGCCATCCCCAGAGGGATCGTTTTTCCAATATGGCCAAGGTATTTGCCACCAATATGGCTATGGAAGTGACAACCCAGTGTGTTCAGGTCATGGGATCTTACGGATATTCAAAGGAATATCCCGTGGAAAAATACATGCGGGATGCAAAAATAGTACAGATCTTCCTTGGGCCCAATGAACTGCTTTCTCAGTTGATTGGAGCATCGCTGTAAGGGGCCCATGGCAAGCAGATATGTGGGCGGGATGCTTTTAGTTGTGTGGCTGTGAAATTTGCGTTTTTTCCAAGACCTTTACTATCTTGAAGACAAGGTCATTTACGGGTGTGGGTATGCCATATTGACGGCCCATTTGTATGACGCGGCCTGCAAACATTTCCACTTCGGTCTTTCTCCCTGCCTCCACATCCTGGAGCATGGAGGTCTTGCCAGTGGGCGAAAGATTGGACATGACATGATACCAATCCTTAATGTCGTCTTCGCGCAGATCCACATGGGCCGTCTCTGCTATGGCAATAACTTCACGCATGGCAGCTTCCATCAACTCTCCGGCCTCTTTCACTCTGATAAATACGCCGTATGGCGCCCTCAAAACCGCAGAAATCTGGTTGACACCAACATTTATCATGAATTTTCGCCACAAAACCCTGATCATGTCTTCGGGCACATCTGAAACAATATCAGCGCGATCAAAAATTTCCTTAACAGCGACTACCCTGTCTGATGGTGGGTTGTTCTTTGCCTCACCAAAAAAGAGGATACCCTCCTTGCTATATGTCACGCTATTGTGACTTCTTACAGCATCAATCCCCAGGGCCACTCCATAAAGCACCCGATCCATGCCATAAACCGAACCAATGCTTTCTTCACTGTCTATACCGTTCATGACTGAGAGAATCTGTGTATCAGGCCCAACTAAATTCCTCAGATCCTCAATTGCTTGTGGTAAGTGATGATGTTTTACCGCTACTATCACAAGATCTGGACTTTCCCTGTGCTCATCAGGGTTAACAACCCTGAAAGGATATGCCTTTCCATTGACCACCAAGCCATTTTTCTTCAATTTTTCAAATCGCTCGCCCCTCGCAATGAGGCTGACACACTGGCTGTCCATTTCATAGAATTTACTTGCATAGAAGGAGCCCATTGCACCTGCTCCAATTATTCCGACTTTTTCAATTGGTATCACAATAAGTACCTCCCTTATCTTGATCTGTTGATGAGTTAATTTTCTTAACTTTTGTCCAAAAACAGTTTTGTCCAAAATCGGTTTCGACTTCAACGCAGGGCAACGCCTGCCTGCCGAATGCAGTCAGGCAGGGGAGGTTCCCCCCGACTGCGCCGACGGGCAGTCAGGCAGGGAGGGAATATGCCGTTTTCCTGCTTAAAAGGTCTGGAATCGACAACCTGCTTTTAAAACACCAAATTGGCATTGTCTAACTTATTTTGAATCCATAAGTATCTTGGACACCATTGATTCGATTGATAAATATTCACAAAAAGGTGTTGACAAT
>CAZDVV010000119.1:0-6472 GCA_964508875.1 uncultured Desulfobacteraceae bacterium
CACTTCGCCTTGCACAGAGAGCCTATGTGTTGGAGATGGGCAGGATTACTTGCAAAGGCAAGGCCGAGGCCCTACTTACTGATCCCGAAATTCGTTCAGCCTATTTGGGTCTGTAAGCCGTGTCCGCTAGATTCTGGTTTCCTATTCCCCCTGCCAAAAATCCTCTGCTCTTCTCATACTGTTTTTCCAGGAATCATGCCTGTCCAGAATCTGATGTCATCTATGAGCAAGGGAACGCCTGCATTGAACCGAGAAACTTACATCTGTTTTGGACGCCAATTTCTAAAAATAGTGCCTTATTCTCAGCTCTATCTTGTAGTCATACTGCTTTTCTCCATATTCAGTGTGCTCACCACCCATCAGAAAGGCACCGAGCAATTTGAATTCCAGGTTCGTTTTAGGGCTGTACACAAATTCCGGGCTGAAAGAGAGACTCCAGTCAGCTAGGTTCACGATGGAAGTGACAGATGGCGTGAAATAGAGGATATCAAAAGGCTCTTTCCAGCTTGCCCGGCAATAGAGGTAGTCGCGCATCGGTTTGGACTCGGCCAGAGCCTTGTTGTATAGTTGGGATGCCTCTGCGAGCCTGGATGCGTCACCAGTCGAGGTGTAGACGTCATAGGCCAAATCCACGAACCGGAAAAAATTCCTGGCGTCATTTTCGCCGATGCCTCCGCCGTTGTGATAATACTCTATGATGAAGGTTACCTCATTGGCCGTGAGATACCGGATACCCAGAAGGGCAAGCATAACGTCAGATTTGTGGGTAGAGAGACTACCGTCGGTGTCTATGCCTTTTTTGTCAAAGTCAGTGATCCGGGCCATTTCTCCGTGGATCTCAAAGTTGGTTTTGAGATTTTTTGCGAAATCCAGGCCATAGCGCGTGGTTCGGCTATCGCCCGTGAAGAGAACTAGGTCCACGTCGGTATCCCATAGAAGAAGGTAAAGTTTTGCCGCAAGATTGAGCCCGTCTTGTTCGCCAAAATCTTGGTTAATGGTGCGCGTGACCGGAAGAAGGACTGGCGTAAAGGCCAAGGTTTGCAAAGGTCCTCGAAAACTCTTTATCAGGTCAGCGGTTATCATGTAATAGCCTTCCAGGGCCTCGGTGGGGTTTTCAGTGTCCTTTGGGCGCGACACAAAGGCGACCGGATTGAACGCATAGCCCTTTCCCCATTGAACCGCCTTTTTGCCGACACTCAGGATGAAGCTCGGGTTCGGCTTCAAGGAAAGGTACCCTTCCGAAAGGGTGATATCATCGCTCCACCCCTGGTAGCCATGCCGGAGGCTGCTGTCTGTCCTCAGATAGGCACCGGCAGGCCCCTTTTCAAAGCTTCCCTCCAGGCGAAGGCCGAAATTGTATTGTTTCTCAGTTGCCCCTCGATCTTCGTTACGGAATTTCATCTGGTATGATGCCCCGCTGCGGTCCAGACCGAAGAGAACAGGACGGAACTCGACAAAGCCACCTATGCTGTAAGGCTTCTTTTCAATCTCCTTTTCAATTTCCGATAGATTGAACTGGTACTCCTCCTGGCAAAAAGCAGGGGGCGGGCAGGCTGAAAGACAACACATCATCCACATGGTCAGGCCCAAAAGCGCTCTTTTCATCTCAGACTCTTGACCCTGGGAAGAAAATCGAGGGTAAAGACTTCATCCGGCAGGTCCCTTTTTTTCACCCCGGCAAAGATCATAACTGATCTATATCCCTTGTGCAGCGGGCTGTCGGTCTCTATCACGGCCGGACGCAGCAGGCGGCCTCCGAAGTCTCTAATTTTTTTAAAATAAAGGGTCTTGATCAACATTCCAGAAGAGGCGAAACACTCTATTTTGGTGGGCAGAAGCTTTTCCGGGTCAACCCACATTCTGACACGGTCATAGGCCACAGACCTGGTCTTGGCCTTCAAGTGGAGGAGCAGTTGATTTTGTGCCCTCTCCATTTTTTCGCAATTGTACTCTGCACTGTAATCGAGCCGCATAATGTCAGCATTGTTAAATATTCCCCCGGTTACCGACTGCAGGCTGGTTATGCGGATTGGCTTGCCCACATTGGGTATGTAGAGCCACATGTTCTCCCCTACGCGCAAGGTGGCCCGTCCCTTTTCACTTGCGGGAGATAGGAAGACCGATGCAATGCGGTCACGGCCCTTCTTGACCGAATACATGATGAACTCCTTTTTCGTGCCATCCGGTTCGATATTGATCAACTTGCGATACATCTCAAAGGCCTCTGGGGTCAGGTTACGATCAACCTTCTTGAGGATCGCATCCCCAGATTCCGGGTATGCCGGTGCAGCCAGGCACAAACAGAAAAGAACCATGAATAGTGACCTTGTCATTTTGTCTCCTTCCTTGATTTCGGGATTACACGTGTCCCAGCGCTTCCACGGGTTCCATCCTCGATGCCTTGAATGCGGGCTGGAGGGTCGCAAAGACCGATACAAGAAGCACGATGGCCGCCAGCCACAACAGTTCCTGCAGGCTCACAGAAGGCGCCAAGAGCAGGTTATCCATTCTGCCAAAGGAAAACCGTATTTGATGGATGTTCAAGAGGGAAATCCCAGCAAGGCCGATTATGTAACCAGAGATGATACTGATCAGGCCAAGGGTGATCCCCTCGGCCAGAAAGAGTGCCATGATCTTGCCCGGAGTCGTTCCTATTGCTGACATGGTGCCTATTTCTCTGACCCGTTCATACACCGACATTATCATGACGTTCAAAATGCTGATGAGCACTATGGAGATCATGATGAGCTTCATGGTGGCTGACATGAGATCGATCATCCTGGCGATGTTATAAAAGGGCGAAAGCTTTTCCCATGTGTGGATCTCAAAGGCAGGCTTTCCCTTCTTGTTCTTGTGTTTTCCAAGAGCCTCTCGTAAATCCTTGAAAACGGACTCTAGCTTGCCAAACTGCTTCACACGTACAGCCACCTCTGTCACCTCGGGTTTTTCCATGCGCAACAGGGCCCTGGCGTCATCGATATGGATATATCCCTCCTTGCCTTGAGGGCCGACTATGGTCTCGGTGATGCCCGCCACTTTGAAATTGAGCCCGTTCACCGAACCGTCCTTGTTGCTCGCCACCAGCACCACCGTATCACCAGTGCGGATTTTCATGCCCTTGGCCAGCTTGTCGGGCAGGATGATCTCACCGGGCAGGATCAGTTCTTTGCGCCTTTTCTTGTCACCGAACACTATCCGGTCCCCCACTGCAGGGCAGACCTTTATCTCTTTCTCAGGGTCTATGGCATTCAGCCTGATGTTGGTCGTCTCGGAGTAGTTGCTGAGCATGGCGCTGAGCTTTATCCTTGGGGCCCACGCTTCAACATATTGGTTCTCCTTTAGGATTTTTGCGATTCGGCGGTATTCCTTGGGGCTCAGGTTGAGGTTCAAAGGTGCTGAGTCCATGGAAGAGACATACCCCTTTTTGTGAATCTGCATCTGAGCCAGATTGGCATCTGTTATCTGGCCGATCATCATTGCCTTAAACGATCCAGAGAGGCCGGAAAAAAGTATCACCATAAAAACACCCATGGTGATGAGCAGGGAGGTAAGAAGAGTTCGCCTCTTGTATCGCATCAGGTTACGCAGGGCTATCTTGAATATCTGAGTCATTTGTTCCCTTCCTTTCCGGTTTATTGACGTCGTATAGAACGGGTGAGTCTGCCGTCTTCAAGGGTATGGATGATTTCTGCCTCTTCCATGATGGCCTGGTCGTGGGTGGAAAAGATGAATGTGGTTTTGAACTTGTCCCGCATTTCCCGCATAAGGCGGATGATATTTATGGCGGTCTTGTGATCGAGGTTTGCAGTTGGCTCATCTGCAAGTACAAGCTTGGGCCGAGTCACCAGTGCCCGGGCAACAGCAACCCTCTGTTTCTGCCCGCCTGAAAGCTGATCCGGGCGTTTGTCTTTGTGTGCAAGCATGCCCACTGCATCCAGTGCCTCCATCACCCTTTCTTTGCGGCTTGGCGCCGGTTCGTTCCTGACCATCATCAATGGATATTCCACGTTCTCATAGGCGGTCATCACCGGGAAAAGGTTGAAGGACTGGAAGATGAATCCGAATACGGCACCTCTGAAGACCGCGCTTTCTTTGCGATCCAGGTCGTTCACTTCTTTTCCGTCCACAACTATTCTCCCTTTCGTTGGTTTGTCCAGACAGCCTATGAGATTCAACATGGTGGTTTTCCCGCTTCCAGAGGGGCCAACAAAGGATATGAAAGCCGCCTCATCAATAGAAAGTGTCACATTGGTGAGGGCCTGCACCTTGACTTCACCTACCTGATATTCTTTGGAAATATTGATAATTTCAACCAGAGCCATAGCATTCTCCTCTATCCTGGCATTGAATAGCTACCCATGTATGCACATCATCCAAACAGCGTCCTGGCGATCAATGCTGGGTTGCTGGGTCTATCTCCCAATATTGTTCCGCTCTGCCAGGTCCATGGGTTTCATATGACACATCATGCCTGTGCAAAAATCCGATTCCATTTGTGAGCAGGGGAACACCCCACTGCCCAGGATCGCTTTGGTCATCAATTAGGCACAATCAGGAGTTATTCTTTCCCCCGGAAAGTTCTGATTCACAAGATTCTACTAGAATTTTCTAGAATCTCTATCATTTTTATTTCTCTGAATGATTTTTTTCAGGTCAAGTCAGAGGTTCTGTTGAGGAGCGCCAGAGCGGCCTGATTCCGCAAGGTTTTCATGTAATCCAGGTGAGCATCCTCAATAACCCTGCCTGTTTTGCCCTTGTCTGCATAAAAGAGTCCAACGGTCTTGCCTTGTATGCTGACAGGGAAGAGCACAAATGCAGGAGCGGAGATACCCTCTTTGTACCACTGCGGGATGCATTTTGCTATGTTGGGGCTACGGGTGTCATCGATTCCAATATCTTTTCCAACCCCCACAGCCAGGTTGAACACGTCCTTTATGCCGTTGATGGAAAAGCGAAAGTTCTTTAGCACATCTTGAATGTCACGACCGAAGCCAAGCCGGGCGACCATTTTATTTTTCGGTTTGTTTAGGAGCGAAAGGACAACCCTATTGAAGCCAAAACCCCTATACATGGTTTCAAGGATGACAGTGAGCACGTCTCTCAAAGCATACTTGCCTAGAAGTATTGAGCTCACGTCTTCTATGCCCGCTATGAGAAGGGTTGATGGCTCACCTTGGTTGGCGTGTACCACAAGATCGAATTGGGGCGCAATTTCTATTTCGCTGTTTTCCTCTATTTCGTTATCTTCACTGGCCAGGTACTCTGAGACACGCTCGATGAGAGGGATGCCAGTGTAAGAAAGGTCAAGCGCCTCAGACAGTTGCCTAAACTTTCTTACAGCCTCGTTTAGGCCTTTGGAAATTTGTTCTTTTGAAAAGGAAAAACAGGGCCTATACTTGATGAGCAGGTGTTCTATTTCGTCGTCAAGACGTCCAGGATCTGCTTCTCTGAATTTCTCGCAGAGTTCGTTAGAGAGCCATGAGAGCTTTGCCCGCGCATCCTCTTCAGATTTTATTGGTGAGAGCTTCCCTTTGGGCCTTTCCTGGATGCTCAATGTGATCTTCTCGGGAAACTTCCAGACCTCAGCTATGCCTTTTCCCAGGTCCTCATAGGAGATTCCCAGTATGGCCCTGGAAGCAAGGGTGTCTCCCACGCTCTTTTTCATCTTGAATGACTCTATTCGCTCATATTCCTCTGGCAGGTGAAAGATGACGAGGATTTTTCCAAGATTGCTAAACATGGAGCATATGAAGGCTTCCTCGACATCCACCCCGTCCAACAGCACCCCCAGTTCTCTTCCTATCACACCAGACATAAGTGCGTTGACAACCTCTTCCTTCAGGGCCTGATCCGAGGATTTTCCTTGAAGGTGCTCAAAAAGGAGGATGGAAGAGGCAGCGAGGCGGACTTGCTCGAATCCCAATATTACCACTGCTCGGGTCACCGTTGTTATCTTTCCGGCTCTGCGGGCGTAGTAGGCAGAGTTTACCAGTCTCAGAAGCTTGTTCGTAAGGGAGTAGTCTTTCAATATGGTGTTAGCAAGTTCAGTGGCTGAGGCGTAGTTTGCACTGGAAGGGGAGGTCTTTTCATTTATCTCAATGATGTGTTTGGCAAATGCAGGGAGATCGGTGGCGTGCCTAACGCGACGTAGCAGGAAATCAAGAGTGGACTGTCCTTCCGCCATTGTCTCTACCCTTTTTGCGTATCCAGTTGCGTTTGCCATGATCTAGACTCCTCATATTAGGAATCGACTCTGTCCTGAAAGTACTTTAATGGAGAGACAGGACCGGGATTCGAAATGTTGTGCTTGTGCAGAATAGACGCCTGTTTTCCCCTTGGCAAAGTCAGCGAAATTGGCCCGGGCATTGGGCCTTGGACCTGCGTGGACCTGCAGTCCACATCAGCTAATCCCAAAATCCGCGATTGACGGGGTTTTGGCAATGAAATACATTGGAAAACCTCGTTGGATCAG
>CAZDVV010000120.1:0-6471 GCA_964508875.1 uncultured Desulfobacteraceae bacterium
AACTCGGCTCTGTTGTTCAAGGCTACCAAAGTAGTCTAAAATGGTTTTTTCATCAGCAGTGATAGGGAATACATATCACAAACAGACCATGCCAACTACTTGGATATCCCGTGCCTCATAGCTGATGTTAATGGGGATAATGATGTTGATGGAGCGGATCTGGCCATCCTTGCGACTGGATACGGCTGGGTCGATTGCAGTGTAATTGATCCGTGTTCCTGTGATTTTGATAAGGATGGTGTGGTGGATGAGATTGACTTGATTTTCTTTACCGTAGACTACGGACTGATCATAGAGTGCGATTAAGAACTTAGAGTGCAGTAGTGAAAGCAGGCGTTAAGGCTGAAATAGATCCAGCAAAGGTATTCACAAAGGATATAATTTACCTTTCTATCAGCGCGAATTCAGGCCCTTGAGCATCAGAGGGAGGACCCCACGACCAGTTAGCGTCCCATGTTGAAAGATGAGTAAGGGGAATTCGCCAGAGGCTCTGGCCTACTGCATATAGTGTTGCTATCTGAGCCTTCTCGGCATCAGTGAAGCCGAGCTCTGCCAGTGTTTGGGTATCGGCAGCCTGGCCAGTACCGTCAACGTCGATATCCGCCTTGCCTTCGGTGATGCTAAGGATCTTGATCACCAGGCCGTTATCGGAAGGAACCCAGGCCACGTTGTCGCTGTCATAATAGCCTACCGGTACAACAGTGCCTGTAGGAAAATTAAGAAAGTTTTCCACATAATAATACACCGGCTGGGTGAAAAGCACATCTCGTTTTTTAAGCGCAGAGATCGTTGCACCAATGCCAGCCTGTCGAGGAATGATCCAAATCTTGTACAGAAGAGATGGTTAGATCACAAACGCATTGTTTCAGTTACAAAAATCTTCACAAAACTATAACGTCAATTCTCTTCTATGAAAAAAGTTAGGCTTCAAATGGAAAAGTCCAGCTATGTTGTTCAGCACAATTCCATGCGCATTTTGCCGATCGATAAGGCGCGCATCTGTCCTGTGGCACACGGCATCCTCATGCGACTTTGCGACTTGGGTTTCCTTATCTGCTTAAGGGTTAACATGCTGATTCGCGTGCCCGTTTTTTGATAGCAAGCCTTTTCAATGCCTGCTGGATTCAGGCAAATAGCTCAAAATGCAGTTATATAGTTGCTCCGGCCTTTGCGAGCCGACTAGTAAGACTTGACCATTTTTGAGTGTTAGCTCAACTCCTTTGTTTCCATAAATAGTGAGGGCCTTACCTCTTTTACCATATTTGATTCCCCAGCCGCCAAATTCCTCCATGGCATTGTAAGTAGTGGGCTTGCAATGGACAATTTCACGAAAAGGGATCATTTGTTTAGTAAGAGGGAATAATTTGATCCATAGGCCTTGCGAGTTTACCAACGTTATGAGTCTCAAATTGAAAAAGAAAAAGCATAAAGCAAACATGATAGCCAGGACGAAGATGCCCACAGCGATAAGAGTTGCATCGGAAACTGGCTTGTTCCCCCAGGGCTGGCCATAAACGAGTTGTTTCATAGCGCCAGGGATGAAGAACAATATAAACCCTATGCTCAGGCCTGCCACTGAGTACTTTATCCACGGGTTTCGAAATCGTTGAATTTCGTAAAAATCTGGAGCGGTGTTAGTTGGCATTTTGACAAATGTTCCCTACATGCATTTTCAATGACAAAATAGCATAGTAGTGTTTGTTTTGTGAAGCCTTGAATTGCTGCACCAATGTGGTAAGTTGATAAAGGAGTCTTATCACGCCTTCGATAATGCTTCGGAGCATGGATATTCAGAGGGTCATCGTGGCAAAGGAAAGCCTGGCCAAGCATAGGTAACCGCCTTCGAGGAATAAGTTGCTCAGTTTTGCTTTTATATATCCGCCTTCAGTTGATCCCACGACCCCACCCCTTGCCCTTGCGAGAATAGAGGGAACTGCAGATTATTACTTCGGCGGTGATTGGGATTTTGCTTTTTTTGACGAGAACCAGAAATTTGCCAGATACGCAATGGAGCTTGTTTTTCACGGGCTGTTGGTAGGTGGGTCATTGATGCCCTTAATGTTCCTCTACATGATGAACTTAGAATACAGTTGGAGAAGGCATCAACGTGGCTCGAGCACTGCACCGAAGACCTCTTGGGGGCGGTAGGCATACTATAAAGGTAGAGTCGCTTTTCTTGGATATTTCAAAATACCTTATTGCCTATAAGTCCGTCGAGAAGGCGTTCGAGGTCTTTTTCCTTCTTTATTGTCCCTGGAGAGCATGGTACGCAACCGGAAGACCTACCGTTGATCTCCGAAGATCAGAGGAACTTCGAGAAGCACTGTCTTCAAGACAGAATCCCTACGTGTTGTTTTTACGGACACCGGAGGTCCCGATACAGGAGAATGAAAGTTAAGGAGGTAATCTCTACCATCGAAAAGGTTGGGCACGAAACAGGTTGCAATAAATTATTTTTTTCAGTGGATGGGGCAGATCCGGCATTTCTTGGGAAATTATCAGCAGCTCTGGTTAGCGCAAGTTCAGATATTGCCTATTGCCTGGATCCGAAACTTAAGAAGAAATTTGCAGAAAAGGATTTTGTTAAGGGCTAGCCAGGATTTTATTGTTTGTATTTCTTATATACGCGGCAGCCAAGATCAAAACCAAGATCACATGCCTTCTTGGCATCGGCGAGGGCCTTTTCCGTCTCACCCATTTCAAAGTAGCACCTGCCCCGATTGTAGTAAGCCCAGCCGTCTAGCGGTGCGATCTCCAAGGAACGGGTGAGGTAGGCGACAGCCTTGTCCCACTTGCGGGCGCCTAGGTATATCCACGCGATGTGGTTATAAGCATGGACGTATGTTGGATCAAGCGCTATGGTCTTCTGGAAGTCCTGCAGAGCGTGCTGCAAGTCTCCTTTCTCCTGATAAGCCCTACCTCGCCAGTAAGAGGCCTCGACGCTGTCGGCCTTGAGCCTGATGGCCTCTGAATAGGCCCTGATGGCACGACTGTAATCCTTTTTTCGGAAATACCTGTGTCCCTGTTTCAGGAAGTCGTTGTAACTCCCGGGTTTGCCGACACGGCGCCTGGGGGCCCTGTGCTGCTTCTTAAAAGGAAGCGAGAGTAATTTTCGCGAGAAGCTCTCCACGAGACCGGAGACGTGATCAAAAGAGCCGGCCTTTCCAAGGGACCTTATTGCCATGAACCCGCAGAACAGGATGGCGGCAATGGAGATCGCGATTATGAAGGTGGCGATGGGGTCATGGCCCCCGGAGGGGACCTCCCTTTGGAGCACGGGGGTGACTTGATATTTTGCCTTGGCCTCTTTTTCCGATTCGTCGGGTGGATCTGGATGTGGCGAGCTTGGGGGGGTATTTTGGGTCATTGGAGATTGGTTTGTAACGGAAAAGGTGGCCCCACATTTTTTGCACTTTGCCTTGAGGCCTTTTTTACCCAGAGCAGCTTCAGAAATGCGATAAGCAGCACCGCAAGATGGGCAAGAAATATTTCTAACAAGGGGATGCCGTGAACTGTTGTTTGATTCCATCACAATTTAAATCGGCCTATGCAATATAAGCGTTAGCCTAAAATGGTTAAAATTCTCGTGGGGTCCAATGCCAGCTTGATGGCAAATACAGACCACATATCCCACTACAAACATATTATCATTCCTTTGAGACGTATTTCAATTATTTGAAGGCTAAGAGAGTGAAAAACGATAAGTAATTCATATGTCAAAATATTGACGAAGGCAATTTCCTCGCTAATTTTAGAAAAACGGGGATGAGATGATAAGAATCAGAGAAGGACCTTAAAGGAATCTTGGGCTCAGCAGGATGGGATTTTTGTATTCATTTAGATCACTTTTAGGCCCTTAGGGTCTTGTAGTAATACGTGGAAGTAAGTAAAGGCAGGTCTAATTGCGCCTAACACAGCAAAAAGAGGATATTTCGGTAATCATGGCCATAGCTTTTCTATATCCCATGTCTATGGTTCTGTTTATCTTCCTCCTATCCCGTGTAATGAACTTTGCGGGAGGGATCTTTTGGGGTGTTATAATTAAGGCTCTAGGAGGATCTTCCTCTGCCATTGTTTCCAGCCTGGCCACTTCTTCTCCGTAAGACTGGGCAGCCTCCCAGAGTTTATCTAGCATCCATTCGTGGCGATGGAAATACCGCCAGAACAAAGTCCTTTCAAAGATACTCGGTGGTTCTCCTTCGCAACCGAGCGGTTTTGTCAGGACAGCCACGATCTTTTTCCTTCCACCGCGATTTAGCAAGTAGCTTGCGGGAAGGGGATTGACTGTGCCTCCATCCACAAAGTGATCGTCTCCAATGCGCACGGTGACGGGATAACATCCCGGAACAGCTAGGCATGCCCGAAATATGTCATAGATGTCACCATGATCTATCCCAAGCAAAGACATCTCGCCAGTGAGCACGTTCGTTGCAGCAAAATGGAATAGGGTATCGAGTTTCCGGAGTTGTTGTATATCGAGGGGATACTTTTTTTTGAAAACATCATATATAAGATAATCAATGTCAAGCACGGGCCTTTTTGGGGAGAGTGCCAAAGAGGCTGCAGGGATATTCCTATAGCATACAAGCTTGGAGGTGCATAGCTCATGACGCCATACTGCCTCCATTTCCAATCTCTGACCCGCCAGGAAATAAGCGAGGGTGGGCACACTGGCAGATACAGCAAGGGCCTCATCAAAGTGAGTTATGCCATTGTCCAGTAATGCCATGAGGACGCCAGCCACAAATCCGGCTCTCATTCCTCCTCCTTCCAATATTAGAGCTACCTTTTCTCCTCTCTCCACATTCATCTTAATCTACCCGGCATGTCATATAAGCCAATCGTACATAGGCAAGGAAGTATATCCACTTCCTTTAGAATTTGACAAGGGGAAGATGAGGCGATGTAAATCCGTCAGATGATGGAATCAACTGCTAGAGGCCTGTTAATGATCCCTGCTTTACCAGCCTCTCATCTACCGGCTTTCAGGCGATATCTTTCAACTCCATGTGGATCCCGAATTCGCCAAGGCTGCGGGGTTTGAAAAGCCCATCATCCACGGGCTTTGCATCCATGGCTTTGCCTGCACGGGTTTCTTTGCATGCAGGCCCCGCTGCACAGCGACGTGATCGTCCCTCATATCACCTCCTTTGCATCAGAAGAGCTCAAGAAGAAGTATTTGTCAAGATGTGTGTCAGGGGAGATGATCATCTCGTATTGCGAGGAGTACCGCATTGCCCGGGCGTGGCGGGATACCCGGGCCCTTTCCATATTCGCGGGGACCAACGAGATCATGAAGACCATTGCCGCAAAGTTCATGGGGTTATGAGGTTAAAGGGACTGGAACACCGATGCTAATGCCCTATCAAAGGTCTTGATCCGCCTAATGCCGTTTCTTTGGCAAACGGCCACGTGTAGCAGATCCCTGGCGGTGAGGTGGGGATGCCCATCAGCTAATGCGCAGGGGTATAGCACGTCATCCGCAAGCACTACTGCCGAGGTGGCCAATGTCTTGTTCGTCGTACTGGATGTGAGGAAAAACCGCTGGGTCTCGGTCCTTAACGCATGCGGCTTGCCGCCATGGCAGACAGGTGTTCCCCTGCTGCCGAATTGAATGGGCCTTGGAAAGACATGCGTAGATAGATTTGTACACCACAGAGTGATACCTGATCAAGAACTCTGCAGGCGCAACGCATAAAGATCAATGGCAAGCTTTTCAATTAAGGTGCGGTTTTCCAGACGAGAAATCCATTGGGGTGGTATGGCATCAATACTCAGGTAGGCACCGGAGATAGCTCCGGCCATGGCCCCCAGGGTGTCACGATCGCCACCATTGAGAACTGCGCACATCAGGCAAGACTCAAAGGACTTGGGATGGCGTAAGAAGGAAAAAACGGCAAAGGGTATGGATTCGTGAACGGCCACGGATCGGCCTATTTTGCGGGCAGCCTCTCCAGGGGAGCTTTGGTTGCTCAAAAGGTCTTTGACCAATTTTATTTTTGTTCTAATTTCTTTTGTCTGGGAGGCCAAGATAAGGCGATCAATGAACTCGTGCCACGGAAAGGCCTTTACAGGATCCAAGTCAACGGCCATAGAGATTGCCATGGCCTGGATCGCTGCGCCATCCATTCCCATCGGATGCACATGGGTGACTTCTGCAGATTGTCGAGCCTTATGAAGTAGGTCATCTCTGCCGTGGAAGAGGATGCCCACTGGCACGATCCTCATTGCTGCCCCATTTCCAAGGGAACCCTGACCACCAAAGAGGCTTCGGGCGGCTTCACGATAAGAGATTCCGTCGCGCTCGACTAAGCTAAAGATAGTAGGTGGCCCTGAGGCATAGCCGCGCCACGGTTCTTTCAGATAATTCTTATGGAATGTCTGACCAATGTGCTCCTGGTCAATATCACCCCTTTCTATGAGAGATTGGGCTAAACCGATTGCCATGGCAGTGTCATCGGTGTAGCGAAG
>CAZDVV010000121.1:0-1330 GCA_964508875.1 uncultured Desulfobacteraceae bacterium
TCTAATGTGGAAAGAGGTTTTGAAACGTCAAGGAGATAACACGGAGTGGCATTTAGATGACAGTGAATTAGTTTTCTTTTTGCGCCCTTCCTTGGGGCCTACGCATTATTTTATTTATGCTCTTAAACTTGTGGCTCACATCTCACGTCTAATGATTATGTCCCTTTTTGGATAGGGAATCTCTATTCCCTGGCGTTGAAACACCTCCTTAACCCTATCCGTTATGTGGGATATAGTATCAATTCGTCTTCTGGGATCCTTTATCCACACCCTCGCTTCTAGATTTACGGATGACTCCCCAAAGCTCTTTACTACCACCTTTACAGGCGGATCCTTCATCACCCAATCAAGTTCATATGCGATTGCTGTGATTGCCTCTTTTGCCTTGTTTACATCGGCTTCATAGGCAACGCCCACGGGTATCCGGACCCTTATTTGTTTGGTAATGGTCGTGTAATTAATAATATCACGTTTCATGATCTCATTGTTGGGAATAATGATAACAATGTTGTCAGTGGTGCGGATTTTGGTTGCCCGTAGACCTATGTCAACAACATCTCCCCAGGTAGCCGAGTTGGTAGGTGCACTCCACACTTCTATGCGGTCCCCTATCTCAAATGGTCGATCAATAATCAGCAAGATACCTGCAATAAGGTTGGAAAGAGTGTCCTTGGCAGCAAACCCAATAGCAAGACCAGCAACCCCTGCCCCTGCCACTAATGGCATTATATTCAGCCCTAAAAGATCAAGAGCAAAAAAAAGGCCTATTGTATAGATTATGACCCCTGAAAAATTCTTAAATAGGTCCAGGATAACATCATCTATTTTTGTCTCGGTTCTTGCCGCAAATTTCCTCTCAAGAAATGGAATCACATTATCAAACACGTTTTTGGCAAATGAGGCCAGGAGCATGACCAGAACAGCATAGAACACCTTTTCTAGGGTTGATGCCTGGAAAAAGGCGACCATCTCAGCCCCTGCGAGAAGCATTATGCAGAAGTGTCCTGCCCGCCTAAACAGCTTGAACACACCTGCATTCTTTTCGAAAAAAGGGCTCGTACCATATCTTTTTTCAATCCTTTTTATGGTCAGGTTGAAGATCCACCAGACCAATGCAGTAACCGCTACTATGGCCACCAGCTTAATAACGGGCATGAGATATGTCCAAGGATCTTCACTCACTCTTTGATACAATCTTATGAAGAAGTCTTTCACCCCACCATCTCCCCTTTGCTCAAAATCCCTCGTACTTCCTTTGCCTATCCGTGGTATACAGGAACTTGGTTGCAAAGTCCAGGAGCCCCACATCCTGCCCCCCTCCACAGCTTAC
>CAZDVV010000121.1:1430-6406 GCA_964508875.1 uncultured Desulfobacteraceae bacterium
CACAGCTTACCGTCAAACATATGCCTTAGTGTTATGACAATTGACGGTCCATTGGGCCTATTAATCAATATACGGATAGTTGATATGAACACACAGCCCATATTTTATGATTAGACACTGGGAATCTGAACAACCATCAGGCCAAAGCTACTTGGACTCGTTGTGGCATTCTTTTTGCTTTTGTGAAACTGATGTTGTGGGTCTATGCATTTTGATGAAATTCATTTTGAGAATCTGAGTAAACATAGAAACAGCGTCTTGGACCATATTTGAAAACAGGGGCTTCCTTAATGATCTTTTTAGGGAAAAGGTAGAGAGGCATGATATGAGGCTCAAGCTAAAGGGAAAACTGGTGGTAGGAGGATTGGGCGTTCTATTGGCGACGCTGCTTGTATCCGGCATAGTTACATCACTTATCATTAGGCATCAGAACCGAAATCAGGCGGTCGTAGCCCTAAACCATGCGTTTATGCTCATACAAGACGATTTCAGGAGACTCCAGAACCAGATAGCCAATCAGATGACCCAGATTGCCTCACGGACTGAGTTAGGCGAGCTAGTCAAGTTTTATGGTGAATCAAAGGCAAATGAAGACGCCAGCACCGCAATAGAGGGCCAATTCTACGATATGGCAAAGGGACTTTTCGAAGATCTTCAAATGGGTCATCTCAATAGAATCGCGCTCTATGACTTTGAAGGCGATCTATTGGGCTTCGCTGCCTTGAACCGGGGAATGGCAGTTCTTGGATTTGCCTTTACCTCTGCCAAAGGTAAGGGTTACAAGATAGCCTCTCTGGTTCTGTCCAAAAACAATTCCCTTAGCCTCAAAGACTTCAAGTCCATGGCACAACCTTCCCTGGTTGATGAAAAATACAAAAACCAACTTCCTCAAGAAACAGTAGCCGAGTTTGGACAGATGGGCGGGGCAATGACATTCGATGTAAAGGCTCCAATCTGGGCAAAAGATTACGAAAGCGAAGGAGATCATGTCAAGGAAGTCAGGAAATTAGTTGGCCTAGTGTCTTGTAGCAGGGTCATCGATAAACCCATACTTAGCCGTCTTTCTTACCTGACCGGTATGGAGATCAATCTATTCATAGAAGACCACCTCAGTGAAGGGGTGAGCTCTGGGTACCCCAGGCTTGATCCAGAGATCGCTGGTATTTTGAAAGCAGGAACGGAATCATCCTTTTTTGCTAAGGTTAGACCTGTGCTGAGGGATAAGAGGATGGGACAGAAAAGTTATCTCGAGGGAATTTGTCCTCTATTCAATGACACTAAGTGGATGGGCGCCATATCTGTCCTATACCCTACAGAGATTTTCAAAAAAAACACCTATCAGATGATTAAGGCACTCTGTATTGTATCACTAGGGTGCATCCTGTTCATTTTTCCTTTAACACTTCTTTTTGGTAGATCAATAGCCAATCCGGTGGCCAGGATTGCTGGTGTCCTGCAGGAGGCCTCGTCACAGGTTTCTTCAGCTTCCCATCAAGTATCTGATGCCAGCCAATCGCTTGCTGAAGGAGCTTCGAAGCAAGCAGCCTCTCTTGAAGAGACATCTTCTTCCCTTGAGCAGGTTACAACCATGATCAAGCAAAATGCACAGAACGCGAAGGATACGGTGAATTTGACCGAATCGGTCACAAATTCCTTAAGCAGTGCCAATACTTCAATGAAGGCATTGATCAAGGCCCTCGAGGAAGTCTCCGAGGCTAGTGCGCATGTCAGTGAGATAGTAAGAACCATAAGTGACATCGCTTTTCAGACTAACCTCTTGGCATTAAATGCCGCAGTTGAGGCAGCTCGTGCTGGGGAGGCTGGAAGCGGTTTTGCAGTGGTGGCCGATGAGGTCCGCAACTTGGCCATGAGATCAGCCGAGGCATCCCGCAACACACAGCAAATCCTTGAAGGAGTTGTGCAAAAGATAGAGAAAGGGGCACAGCTTGTTAATGAAACTGATGAACGATACCGTCAAGTCGCCTTAGAGACAAAGAAAGCCCGCGAGCTGATGAAAAAAATCTCACATGGCAGTGAAGAACAGGCCTCCGGAATAAGTCAAATAACAGAAGAGGTGCAGAAAATGAATGCCATAGTCCAGGAGACAGCAGCTCAAGCCGAACAGACAGCGAGTGCCTCAGAACAAATGAGAACTCAGGCCACCCAACTGGAAGCAACAACAGAAAAAATTATTTCCATCGTTGGCAAGATAGAGACCGGCGCCAAGTCCGAAAGCCCCTAACTTTTTTATCATACCAAATCATAGTAACGGGAGAAATGCCCGCACCGTTGCGTAAATGCTATAACCCGCTCCAACATCTCCTTTGCGCGTCTCGAGTCTATCGATTCTGCTGCGCGCTCTATCCTTGCTCTTAAATCACTGTCTAACCCAGCAACTACGAAAGCAGCAGCGGCATTAAGAAGAACCATATCTCGCCGCGGACTCCGCTCCCCTCGAAGGATATCCTTTATGAGTGGATACGTTATCGGTGGGATCACCACCATGAACAAACCATGCCCACGATAACCGTTTTTCTCTTGCCGTGATTCATATGAATTTTCCCACGGATATATCTTCAGTTTCTGAAGGGAAATTTGTAGTTTCCGTTTTGGAACTTGGTATGTTTTTTGCTCCTTTCTAGATCGTTCACTTTAGCTGGCTATATGACCGAGCAAAATTAAAGGTTCCCGAGTGGAGCCTGGTCGTTGCTGTTATTCACAAGATATAAAGCAACAACAAATAGCTTCAAGGAGGCAGGAAATGAAAGTATCCATAAAACTATACGCTGTAATCATCTTGCAATTTGTGATAGCTATATCTTTGGTCTGGCTTGTTATTGACATGCAAAAGAGCCAAGATCATGACAGTGTAGTCATAAACCTGGCTGGCCGCCAACGGATGCTAAGCCAGAAGATGGCGAAAGAGGCATTGCTTCTCGCAATGGGAGAGATATCCAAAGGCGATTTAATCAATACCGTAGAGATCTTTGACAAGACTCTCAAGGCCCTCGCCCATGGTGGTAAAGCCCCGTTTGACCTGAATCAGTCCAAATTCACAGTCCTTCCCCTGCCCAAGAACCCAGCCATAGAGCAGCAGTTGGAGAAGGTGGAATCATTGTGGAAAAGATTCCGTCAAAAAATTATGGCATTTGCCAATATGAAGGACAAAGACTCCTTAGACTATGTTAAGAAAAACAATCTAGAGCTTCTCAAGGAGATGAATAATGCCGTGTTTTTAATGGATAGCGCGGCCTCGGCAAGCGTAAACCAGGTAAAAAAAGTCTTGATCTGGGGGGCGGGCACTCTTTGCCTACTTTTTGTTGCTAGCATCTTGATTGTCAGAAGAAACGTTCAAATAATATTTAGATCGTTAGATAGGCTGACCAAGAAGCTCTCGGAAGCCTCCTCAAGAACAGTAGAGGTCGCTTCCATGATGAATGAGACCAGTACTCAATTGGCAGAGGGCTCAACCGAACAGGCTGCTACACTGGAGGAGACTTCATCTGCCCTAGAGGAAATATCCTCAATGACAAAACAGAATGCAGAAAATGCTTCTCTTGCTGATAACCTAACCAAGCAATCGGATGCTATTATGCAGCGTGCCAACACCTCCATGGCAGAACTCACGAAGTCAATGGAGAAAATCTCAAAGGCCAGCGAAGAGACCTCAAAGATTCTCAAAACGATTGACGAAATAGCCTTTCAAACAAACTTGTTGGCCTTGAACGCAGCTGTAGAGGCGGCAAGGGCTGGTGAGGCTGGTTCAGGATTTGCCGTTGTAGCTGATGAAGTGAGAAATCTTGCACTCAGGACAGCCGAGGCAGCAAAGAATACCGCAGGATTGATAAAAGAGACCATGGAGAAGGTCAAAAAGGGTGCTGAGTCCGTAAGTAGGACTAATGAGGACTTCTCTGAGATTGCTGAAATGAGAAAGAAAGTCAATAGCCTGGTTAGCGAAATCGCTGTAGCCTCGAGCGAACAGGCCAAGGGAATCGAGCAGCTAAACATAGCTGTAACAGAAATGGATAAAGTGGTTCAGCAAAATGCCGCCCGCGCAGAGCAAAGCGCCAGCGCAGCCGAAGAAATGAACGCCCAGGCTGAAACCATGAATAGTGTGGTCAAAGAGTTGGTTGTATTAGTCAATGGGAATAGAAATAATGATGACGCCCAGTCCCCCCCCAATGCTTCTAATTATGATGGAGAATTGAACAGCTCTCCTGTGGAACAAACTCCAGGTAGCTTTAGCTCCCCTTCTTCACAAATGACCGAAATGAAGCGCACACAAAGGCCAGAAGACACAATACCATTAGATGATGACTTTGAAGATTTTTGAACCTTATCGAAGAGGCAGGCTAAGAGGCCCATCTTTCGCTGCTGGAATGTCTTTGCAAGGATGGTCTTTCTCACCTGCCTCGACCTCAAGATGAAGAGCGTTTTTTCTTGCACGTCCTGTGAGGATTATCATTACCGCGATATTGATTATGCCATTGAGGATTGTGCTTGGACCTAAGCAGAGGTTGCCCTTTTTAAAAAATGACCATGAGGTTCAATGGGAAAGAACATACAAGCCTTGTGCAATCGCCGCCTTTCAATCCTTGTTTTGAGGAACTCCTTCCTAGACAGTATTCGTCCGATTTTTACTTGGTTTTTGGCCTGTTAGATCTTTTTGAAAGCCCTATTTTTCAGCATGAATCCCCCAAATACTACCTAAAAACCTCTTTTTTCAAGTCACCAAAGTTGATCTATTATTTTGATTGTTTGGTACAAATCCCATCAAACATTCCTTTCACAAATATTTCTGTAGCAACAATCTGGACAACGCCTTTTATATCTGGTCGGTTTAGGATAGTGACATTCTTGAATCACTTTTAGTACCCCACTCACAATGGATTTCAGCTCACCAAAATCCTTTTCTTCTATAAGGCACTTCCACCAGCTTGTTCTTGCTGCGTGTGCATATAATGTATCCCCTTGTG
>CAZDVV010000122.1:0-6394 GCA_964508875.1 uncultured Desulfobacteraceae bacterium
TTGATCATGGCCATTATTTGGCCTTCCTCAAATCCCTTCAAATTAAGGGCCCCTGACCGGCAAGAGGCCACGCATAGGCCACAGCCCTTGCAAAGGGCGGGGTTTATTTCAGCTTTTCCTGCATTTCGCCCTTCAGTAACAATGGAAGGTGCAGAATAGGGACATATTGCCACACATACCCCGCACCCACTGCAAAAGGCAGGATCCACATAAGCAACTGTGCCGCTTACGAGAATGGACTTCTTGGCCAGAAGTGTTACAGCTCTTGACACAGCAGCCTGGGCCTGAGCTATGGACTCGTCAATGGGTTTTGGATAATGGGCCAAGCCGCAGAGGAAGACTCCGTCAGTGGAAAATTCCGAGGGTGCCAGCTTGGGATGGGCCTCCACGAAAAATCCATCATCATTAAGCGGCACTTTGAAGAACTGGGCAAGTTTTTCGTCCTTGTAAGGGACTATAGCTGTAGCAAGCACAAGGAGGTCCGTATTAAGGTGCAATTCCCTCTGCAGTATCGGGTCCACTACCCTCACTTCAAGACCCTCATCAGAAGAAAGAACTTTTGGCTTTTGCTCCAAAGAGTACCGAATAAATACGACTCCTGCCTCTCTGGCCTTCCGGTAAAGCAGCTCCCTTTCACCGTACGTGCGGATATCTCGGTACAGTACATACACATCCATTTCCGGATTCAACTCTTTAAGATGTAAGGCGCTCTCCATAGTATGGGTGCAACAAACACGGGAACAGTAAGGCCTGTCCGGCTCTCTGGAGCCCACGCACTGGATAAATACCGTGGTGTTCAGCGCCTTGAGGCCTTGGTCCCTGTCAATGAGCCTTTGGTCCAGTTCAAGATGGGTCAAGACGCGGGTATCTTTTCCGTACAGGTATTCATCAGGCTTATATTCTGCTGCCCCCGTTGCCAGAATAGCCACGCCGTGTTCCACGACCTCTTCTTTTCCCTTGCTTGCCAGTGTGGACTTGAAGTTACCCACAAAACCATCTACATGGGTCAGTTCAGTAGCAAGCCTTATATCAATATTTTTGTCCTTTTCAACTAATTGAATGAGCTCGGAGAGGTTTTGCTGCACATCCTCTCCCCTCCAGGTCCTGTACAGAGATCTTGCCTGTCCCCCGAGCTCAGAGCTTCTCTCCACGAGGGTTACCTCATAACCATGCTGGGAAAGGGTCCTGGCGGAAACAAGGCCTGCAATGCCGCCTCCGAGGACCAATGCCCTTTGATTTATCTGAAGCGCAGTTTCCTGCAAGGGTTCCAGCAGCGCGACCTTGGCCACGGCCATGCGCACGAGGTCTTTTGCCTTTTCCGTGGCGGCCTCGGGATCGTCCTTATGTACCCAGGAGTCCTGATTCCGTATATTGGTCATTTCGAAGAGATACTTGTTCAAGCCTGCCTCTGCGAGTGTTTCTTGAAAGAGGGGCTCATGGGTTTTAGGCGTGCAGGCAGCCACAACAATGCGATTCAAATTGTTATCCTTTATGGCTTGAGCAATGGCATCTTGGGTATCCTGGGAGCAGCTATAAAGGTTGTTCGTTGCATATTCCACATAGGGCAGTGTCCTGGCGTATTCGGTCACCTCTTCCACGTCCACTACCCCTGCAATGTTAATTCCACATTTGCATACAAAGACTCCTATTCTCGGTCTCTCTCCAATAACGTTTTTTTCCTCTGGGATAACCTTTTCCTTGGTCAAGGTATTTCTTGCCGGGCTCAGCAATGCACCTGCACTGGCTGCAGCAGCACTGGCCTCTATAACAGACTGGGGGATATCCTTGGGCCCCTGAAACGCCCCGCTTACAAAGACTCCTTCTCGGGACGTGGCCACGGGGTCAAAGGATTGGGTCTGGCAGAATCGGTTGCCGCTCAGCTCAATGCCTGCCTTCTCGGCCAGCTTAAGCACATCGGGCGAGGTTTCAAGGCCCACTGACAATACCACTAGGTCGAATAACTCGGTCTTTTGCTCTCCATCTTCATTAGCATACATAATGGCCAGGGCACCGTCATCAGCAGGCTCTACAGTATGTATCCTTGACCTGATAAAACGGATACTATGCTTGTCCTTGGCATCATTATAATAGCGCTCAAAGTCTTTTCCATGGGTACGCATATCCATATAGAATATGGTACAATCCAGATCCTCGCCCGCGTGTTCTTTGGCTATCACCGCCTCTTTGATGGCATACATGCAGCAGACCGAGGAACAGTATGCATTATCACACTGGTTGATATCACGGGAACCCACGCATTGCAGCCACGCGATCCTCTTTGGCTCCTTACGGTCTGACAGGCGCACAAGGTGCCCCATGGTCGGGCCAGAGGCAGAAAGTATCCTCTCGAATTCCATTGCAGTTAGGACATTGGGGTGCTGCGCGTAATTGTAGGTATCGAATCTGGAGGGATCGAATGGTTTGAAACCCGGGGCCAATATGATCGCGCCCACCTCAAGCTCTACAATCTCGTCCTGTTGAGCATGGTCAATGGCTCCCACCTCACAAAACTCAGCACAGATCTTACAGCCGCCTGTTTTGAAATGCACACACTTTGACCGGTCAATTGCCGGTATGTTTGGTATGGCCTGCGCATATGGGATATATATGGGTTTTCTGCCCTTGAGGCCCATTTCGTATTCTGAGGGAATGGGCTTGACGGCGTGTTTGGTAATGTCCTCAAGTTTTATATGTCCTGTTGGGCACACGGATACGCACGCACCGCAACCCAGGCAGTACTCAGTCTGGGTGTGAAAAGGCGTATCAACCTTTATCTCAGTACCCCTGCCAGTGAATGTGATAGCGGCATTGCCCATCCTTTCACATATGCGGACGCAAAGGCCGCACATGATGCAGTCGTCATCCTCTGTCTTAAATCGCGGCTCCTTTATGCCGTACTTTTCAGCCAGTTCCTTTATGATGGGCACCTCTGGGCAGCGGGCGAGCAATAGCTCAACTATCAGCTTACGGCCCTGCTGCACTGTCTCTGTATCTGTATTGACCTCCATGCCCTCCCATATGGGGTAGTTGCACGCCGTCACAAAGCGCGTTCTTCGCCCGTCAAAGACCTCCACCGTACACAGGCGGCACATGCCGGCAGGCTCCAGCGCCTTGTGGTGGCACAGGGTGGGTATTTCCACACCGTACTTTTCGGCCACCTGAAGTATATACTGCCCTTCTTCGCCTTGCACTGTTTTGCCATTAAGTTTGAATGTAATCATGATTTGGGGCCCTTATAAATGGTTTATTATTTGATAAGAATCGCATCAAATTTACAGCTATCGTAACAAATGCCACATCTTATGCACTTTTGCTGGTCAATTTGGTGCGCCTCTTTTTTCTTGCCTGAAATGGCCTCCTGGGGGCATTTCAGCGCGCATAGGTGGCAGCCATTGCAGGCTTGTTGATCAATTTCGTATTGAAAAAGCGCTTTACACACCCCTGCCGGGCACTTTTTATCTTTGATATGGGCCTCATATTCATCCCGAAAATATAGGATTGTGGTCAACACCGGGTTTGGGGCAGATGTGCCGAGCCCGCATAGGGAAAATTTCTGGACCATGCCCCCCAGTTCCTCAAGTAACTCGATATCACCCTCTTTCCCACGGCCCTCACAAATATTGGTGAGCACCTCTAACATACGTTTTATTCCCTCACGGCAGGGATTGCACTGTCCGCAAGATTCTTCTTTTAAAAAGTCAAGAAAGTACCGGGCTACATCCACCATGCAGGTGTTCTGGTCCATTACTATCATGCCACCAGAGCCCATGATGGAGCCCACCTTTGTCAGCTCGTCAAAGTCCACACCCAAGTCAAGAAACTGCTCTGGGATGCACCCCCCTGATGGCCCTCCTGTCTGAACAGCCTTGAATTTTTTCTTTTTGGGGATGCCTCCTCCTATGTCAAATACTATCTCCCGTAAGGAGATACCCATCGGAACTTCAACCAGGCCGGTGTTATTGACCTTGCCCACAAGACTGAACACCTTAGTGCCCTTGCTGCGTTTTGTCCCCAAGGAGGCATACCATTTGGGCCCTTTCAAAAGGATGACCGGGACATTGGCATAGGTTTCAACATTGTTCAGGTTGGAAGGTTTGTTTCTGAAGCCCTTTTCTACGGTGTGAATGTACTTGGCCCTAGGCCTCCCTACTTTGCCCTCAAGGGAGGCCATAAGCGCTGTGGACTCTCCGCATACAAAGGCCCCAGCGCCGGTCGATATCTTGATGCGAAAACTGAAATCCGTGCCTCCAATGTTATCTCCCAGGAGCCCGTAGTCCTTTGCCTGTTTAATGGCAATTTTCAGCCGTTTCACGGCCAGGGGATATTCGTGGCGCACATATATAAATCCCTCATTTGACCCGATTGCGTAACCAGCAATGAGCATTCCTTCAAGAACACTGTGAGGATCACCTTCAAGGACACTGCGGTCCATGTAAGCGCCAGGGTCCCCTTCGTCTGCATTACAGATTATATATTTTTCCCCCTTTTGCTTGGCGCAGGTCTCCCATTTGATTCCGGTAGGGAATCCTCCACCGCCCCGACCCCGGAGGCCTGATTCCTTTATAGCTGCAATTATTTCAGGGGGGTTCATTTCATATAAGGTTTTCAAAAAGGCGTAATAACCACGTCTGGCAATATATTCCTCTATGTTTTCAGGATCTATGTACCCACAATTCCTAAGTGCGACCTTTACCTGTTGCTTATAAAAAGGGATTTCTTCCAGAAATGGGATACCTTCAATAGGAGCCACACTTGCCTGGGGATTTTCCAGCTCCTCCTCAAGAAGGCTCCTGGGGTCCTTGATCTGCCCGAGTGTCCATTTTCTATTGAACTGCTCAGACCTGTAATCCTCAATCACCTCTACAATCTTATCCTCGGTGATATGCCTGTACACAACCCTGGGTTTGCCCGCAGAAAAAATTTCTACCAGGGGTTCTTCTTCACAAAAGCCGATGCAGCCCGTGCGGCATATCTGAATTCCATCCTGCGCGGCAAAATGCGCCAGCGCCTTCTGATAAGCTGCCTTGGCCCCCGCCCCAATTCCGCATGAGGCCATTCCTATATTCACTTTGAGACCTTCAGGCTCATATAATTTCTTGGAATAATCCCTGCTGAGCTTTTCCAGATCTGCAACAGATTGAATTTTCATAAGACCTGCCCTTAATAATAATGTTTTTATTTCTCGTGCCCTTGGGGCTATTGATATCTATCCAGAATATCCTGAACCATGTCTGAACGTATTCTGCTGTGTATATCTTCGTTTATTTTAATAACAGGGCCCAGACTGCAGCACCCGATACAACGAACTCCCTCTAGGGTGAACCGCATGTCGTCCGTCGTTTCTCCGGCACCTATGTTTAGTATCTCCTTGATACGTTCCATAACCTTGTCCCCGCCTCTCACATGACATGCCGTCCCCAGGCATACGTAAATAATATTCTTGCCTCTGGGCTCCAGGCTGAAGGTTTTGTAAAATGTGGCCACGCCACATATGCGGCTCAACGGAATTTCGAGTTTTTGCGCAAGATAAGACAGCGTCGGATGGGGCAGGTAGTTGTACCTGTTCTGAATTGCTTGGAGAATCATTATAAGATTCTCTTTATCGCCTCCAAATTCGTGTTCTATAATTCTGTCCAGCTCAACATAATCTATTTCAACTTCTTGGTGGCGCTGTGAGGGGGCTATTCCTGCCATAGTTAAGACTCCTCAAAGACTTGGTCGTGAATTAATGCAATGGCGCCAAATCTAATCTACTTGATTTGTAACTGGGCAGTTCTCCACACAGACCCCGCACCCCGTGCAGAGATCCATGTTTATGCTCCGGGCGCGTTTTCTAATTTTCACCTTGAATTTGCCAGGAGAACCCTCAACTGCTTCCAAATCTGAATAGGTAATTAGTTCTATGTTGAGATGCCGGCCGACCTCGACCAATTTGGGAGAGATGATTCACATTGCGCAGTCATTTGTGGGAAATGTCTTGTCAAGCTGGGCCATGGCTCCGCCAATAGACGGGGTAGTTTCCAGGAGGTACACATAATAGCCAGAGTCTGCCAGATCCAGGGCAGACTGCATGCCCGCTATCCCTCCCCCAACAATAAGTACAGAGCCCTTAATCTCCTTGTTAGTTGGCATTGCTATTCTCTCCTGCTTAAGGGATCTAGGATTTTAAAAACAGTAAAATTAGTTCAAATTTGAAAAGGTTGTCAAGTAAATTCGTGAACACCCTTGACAGATTAAAGCGGATAATGAGTGGAATTCAGGATAGTTACAGCTTGGGGCTATTAAAATCACAATCCCCTAGTGCAAATGTACCAGGGGATGTTGTGAATCCAGGCATCCAAAGCTCCCTTCTGATACCATGTCCTTTAGGTCCCTGTTTGTAGCAAGGATTAAT
>CAZDVV010000123.1:0-6272 GCA_964508875.1 uncultured Desulfobacteraceae bacterium
TGATCCGCCTATTTCCATTTAGATATCCAGTTCCCTGACCTCCAAGGCATTGTTTTGAATGAAGGCCCGGCGCGGCTCCACCTTATCACCCATTAGAATTGTAAATATCTCGTCGGCCTCTACTGCATCTTCTATTCGAACCTGAAGAAGGTTGCGACGCTCCGGATCCATGGTGGTTGCCCATAGCTGTTCTGGATTCATTTCACCAAGGCCTTTATATCTCTGAATGCCTAATCCTTTCTTCCCCTTATCAAGGAGTAGGCTTACCAGTTCCTCAGCATCTTGAAGGGTCTTTTTTTCACCATCAAAGCTCACAATAAAGGGTTTACGAGTCAAATCCCTATAGCTGGGTGAAACGGATATGATCTGTCTTAACTCCGGGCTGGAAACAAATTCCCAGTCAACCAAGAACTCGTGGGTAACTCCTGGGCCATTTAATACTCTGAATTCAAAATACCCGTCCTCTTCTCTCACCTTTATATCTGATATTTCAAATCCCTGATCTTGCAACTGCCTAAAAAACCTTTCCATGAATTCTCTGTCTTTGAACTTTCGCCGGTCATCGAGTCCTGATCTTGCCAGGCTATCCAGGAAGCTCCTGGAAAAACCCTTTCTTACTAGCCTCTCAACACTGTCGTAAAACTTTATAAGACCTCCTAAGAATGTAATGAGCTGAGCCCCTTGGATCTGGCGTCCGTTTTCTAGACTCACAGAACCCTTTGAGGATACCCTACGCAGAACAAAGTTATTAAACTCCTCTTCGTCTTTCAAATAGCGTTCTTGCTTACCATCTACAATTCTATATAGAGGAGGTTGTGCAACATAAAGAAAGCCCTTCTCGATCAACTCTGGCATCTGCCGGAAGAAAAAGGTCAACAGAAGGGTTCGTATATGTGAACCATCTACATCGGCATCGGTCATGATGATGACCTTGTGATAACGAAGAGAGTCGATATTGAAATCCTTGTCACCTATTCCGGTTCCAAGGGCTGATATCATCGTTCGAATCTCTTCACTGGAGAGCATCTTATCAAATCTGGCCTTTTCAACATTGAGGATCTTGCCTTTCAAGGGAAGAATTGCCTGAAACCTGCGGTCTCTACCCTGCTTGGCCGATCCACCAGCAGAGTCTCCCTCTACGATAAATATTTCACTCCTGGCGGGGTCTCTCTCTTGGCAATCAGCCAATTTGCCAGGAAGCGAATGATCTGAAAGTACACCTTTTCTCCTAGCCAGTTCCTTGGCCTTCCTGGCAGCCTCTCTCGCACGGGCTGCGTCAATAACCTTCGAAAGGATCGCCTTTATTACCGCCGGATTTTCTTCAAAGAATGCACTCAAACCCTCATTTACCAGGTTTTCCACATAACCCTTTACCTCACTATTTCCCAGCTTTGTCTTGGTTTGCCCCTCAAACTGCGGATCAGGCAGCTTTACGCTCACTACAGCTGTTAACCCCTCCCTAACGTCATCTCCTGTGAGTTTCCCCTTAAAATTTTTTGCAAACTGCGAACTCTGGAGATACTGGTTTATACTCCTGGTCAACGCGGATTTAAAACCGATTAAGTGAGTTCCTCCTTCTTTAGTGTTTATGTTATTGGCAAAAGTAAAAATATTCTCCTTGTAAGAATTGTTATATTGAAAGGCTATCTCGGCTATAACCTTGTTCTTTTCCCCTGAAATGTAGATTGGCTCAGGGTGTATAACTTCCCGGTTCCTATTGAGGTACTCGACAAAGGAGCGTATACCTCCTTCATAAATGAATTCCTTTTTCTTTCCTGTGCGCTCATCAGAGATCCGTATTCTTACCCCTTTTGTCAGGAAAGAAAGCTCCCTCATTCGGCTGGCCAGTGTCTCAAAGTCAAAGTGTGTATCGGAAAATATGGCAGGATCAGGCCTAAAGTGAACCTTTGTTCCTCTTCGTTTTGTCTCGCCTAACACACGTAATTCACTAACCTTATCCCCTTTCTCGAATCTTTGAGCATATATCTTTCCACCACGATAAACCTCGACCTCAAGGAACTCTGACAGGGCATTAACAACCGATACCCCCACCCCATGAAGGCCACCCGAGACGGTATACGTCTTGTTATCAAACTTTCCACCAGCGTGGAGCCTTGTCATTACTAGTTCAAGGGCAGGTATACCTTCTGCCTCATGAATATCAACTGGTATACCTCTGCCATTGTCCACCACAACAACGCTTTCATCCTGCAGAATCTGGACATCGATAAAATCACAGTACCCCGCCAAGGCCTCATCAATACTGTTGTCCACCACTTCATAGACAAGATGATGAAGTCCCTCAGAAGAGGTATTACCTATATACATAGCAGGTCGCTTGCGGACCGCTTCAAGTCCCTCTAGCACCTTTATTGCAGATGCACCATAGTCAATAACTGGTTCATTCATGGTTATATCCTCATAGGCATAATCAAACCAAGAAAACCTTCGTCTGATTCACCCTTGATCACACAGGGTTTTGAATTGTCTACAAAACCCAATTCAACCTGTTCACTCTCCATATTTTGTAGAACATCAATGAAATATCGGGCATTAAAGGCCAGCTCAAGAGGTTCTTCATTGTACTGTACTGCTATTTTTTCCTCTGCCTCTCCGAGGTCAGGATTGGTGGAATGAAGATCCAAAACTCCATCAGCAACGGTGATTTTTACAGCCTTGTATCTTTCACTGCTAAGGATAAGCATTTTCTTCATTGCCTGTAAGAGAAACAGTCTGTCCACGTTGAATTTATGTTGAGGGTTCTTGGGAATTACTGCGCGATAATCGGGAAATTTTGTATCCAGCAGCCGAATAATAATCAGGGCTCCGTCTTTCTTTACAACACAATTGTTCTGTTTGAATCCCAAGTTAATGGTTCCTCCTTCTGAGGCGAGACGATTGATTTCATTCATTCCCTTTTTGGGAATCATAACCCCATTGGATAATTGAAGTCTTTCTAGACTTGCGATTGATTTATCTACTAGCGAGAGTCTGTGCCCATCGGTTCCCACCATTCTTAGGATATTGCTGTCAGGTTCTCCCACTCTCTCCATATAGATTCCTGATAGTTTAAAACCCGCTTCTTCTAAGGTTACGGCGTATATGGTCTTTGTAATCATCTCGCTAAGGATGGAGCCATCAATTTCAACTAGGTCAACATCTGATGGTTCAATCTGAGTCGGATACTCTTCTGCTGCCAGTCCTGCCAGATTGAAACGGGCACTCCTATCAGAAATACGAACCCAGTTATTTTCCATGCTGCTTATCTCAATTACCTCTCCTCCACTTTCTCTGAGGATCTCAAATAGCTTTCTGCCATGAGTTGCTACAGATCCATTTTGTTCTACATTTGCGTCGATTGTCTGACGGTAGGCTATTTCGAGATCAGTCGCCGATATCTCCAGGTTCGATTCAGACGCTTCTAATAGAATCATGGACAGTATGGGCATGTTACTTCTTTTCTCAATAATACCCTGAACTCTACCTAAAGCCTTTAGAAACAGAGCCCGATCCACGGCAAATTTCATTGCATATTCTCCTTGTTTCTTTGATGGTCTAACTTATAAATAATAGTCATAGTTAATAAGGTATGTAGACATTTCTAAAAGTCTAATATCCTATTAATATTGCTGCATTTATAATCTGCAATTTTATAGTTTATCTTCTGGCAATATCTACTGCCATGATAAATCCTATTTATTTTAAATATATCAGAAAATTTTAAAATTAACAATATGTTATTGCGTTTTTTAACTCTTCTATCTCATTTACCAATGTTTGATTCTGGTCTATATCTCTTTCTATTTTTCGAAGAGCATATAAAACGCTGGAATGATTCATTTTACCAAATGCCTCCCCTATTTCTTTTAGAGGTGACCCAAGAATCTCTTTACAAAGATACATTGCCACATGTCTGCAATAGCATACCCTTCGCTGTCTTGAATTGGATCTAAGTTCGGAACTTGAGACACCAAAATATTGAGCAACACAATCTTGAATCTGTCTGATGGTTATATCTGTGGATTTTTCAGTGGCAACAAGCCTTTTTATTTGTGACAATTCAACAGGCCTCTGCTTGGTGACAATGTGGCTTGCTATTTTATCCGAATAGGAGAGAAGTTCTTTTATATCATCTGTCATGTTCATTAGATAAAATACGATATCATCAGTAACTTCTATCAGTTGCTTTGCTAGCCTTTTCTTAATTATCTCAAATCTCGTTTTCTGCTCCACTGCTGCTATTTCGGCGATAATTCCTGATTGCAGTCTGCTGGTTAGGTGGGGATCCATGTTTTCTATAGATGTTGGCGACTGCGACGACGCAAACACCATTGGCTTTTGGTGTGATAAAAATGAATTACAGATGGACAGCAATGAGGCCTGAGCCCTTGTGTTTTTTCCCAGAAGGTGAATATCATCCAATAGTAAAATATCCAAATCTGACAACGATCTCTCGCACTGGGCCAAAGAGGTCATATCGTGGCCGGAGTCCGCTATCCACAGAAGCTGCCTTGTATTTGCGTATGCTACGCGGGCCTGCGGTTGTTTTTGTCTTATTCTGTTACCAATGGCGTGGAGAAGATGGGTCTTACCAGAGGTGAGTGGACTAAAAATTACCAAGGGACCACCCAGAGTAGATGATAGGGAGTCAGCAATTGATAAAGCGGCTGCATGGGCAAATCTATTACTATTGTCGACAATGAATGAATCAAAGGAATACTCTGCAACTAGAGGGTGAAAAAAAGTTGGCGAAGTGTTGTGGGACTCATAAAACGATTGGGAAGAGATGGAGGGGTGTGTGGCGTAAGAACAAGAGATTTGAGGGCGGTATCCACAAAGCTTCACAAAGGCGTTTTCGAGCTCATTGAGGAAGTGATCCTTAAGCCAAATAGCCACAAAGCGATTTGGTACTTGAATGACGGCTTTTTTGTTGCTCAGGTTTTGTAGTGATGTTCCTGAAAACCATGGGTCGATCTCGCTTTTCCCGTGGCTCAACTGAAGAATGTGGACGATTTGCTTCCATATGTCTTTTTTTTTTGGCATAATTACAAAAGCGACTGGTATGATCAAGCTAGGGGATGTGGCTGAATCTTATTAAAGTAACTAGATAATTTCAACAAAAATTAATGGGGAGGACTTATTTATGTACTCTATAGCGTTCGCGGGCAAGGGTGGTACTGGAAAGACTACGCTTGCAGGCATCTTGATAAGGTATTTGGTGGACAAGGGGCTAACACCTGTGCTCGCAGTTGATGCAGATGCTAATGCAAACCTCAACGAGGTACTGGGCCTTGAGGTAAGAGAGACTTTAGGAGAGGCAAGAGAGCAAATGAAAAAGTGTGTCGGCAGTGGTATGACAAAAGATGTGTTTATGGAAATGAAGATTCAAGAGGCTGTTGTGGAATCTGATGGGTTTGACCTTATCGTTATGGGAAGGCCTGAAGGAGCGGGGTGTTACTGTGCAGCCAACTCACTGCTTAGACAATATCTAGAAAGGCTTATTGGGAATTACAAGTACATCGTGATGGACAATGAAGCAGGAATGGAACACCTCAGTAGATTAACTACCAACAATATAGATGCCCTATTGGCTGTTTCCGATGCGACAAGAAGAGGGTTGCAGGCGGCCTCCAGAATAGTCAGCTTGGCCGAAGAGCTCAAGTTAAATATAAGGGATAAATACGTACTAGTTAATCTGGCTAAGGACGGGCAGGCTGAAGATATTAAGGAGGGGGCAGATGCCTTTGGCCTCGAGTTAATTGGGGTTGTGCCAGAGGATGAAGGTATACGGGCCTATGACCTGAAAGGAATTCCAACTATGAAGCTGCCATCGGATAATAAGGCCCTACAGGCTGCATATGAAGTCTTTGATAGGCTTGTCGGTTGTCATTGATATGGTCAGAAATATCAATTTGTGGTGAAATTCAAAAAGTAAGATAAAAAAAGGCTTATGGATACCATAAAGGGTTCATATTTGGTTCAAGATATAGTGTAGTTGGTTTTTGTAGTCCTATATATAGTGTACTAAGCATAGCCTAATTATTGTAGAATTTGCTTGACAAGCCTAGACACATGGTCTATTTTACTCCATCAATTGCCTCCTCAGAGGTAATTTTTTTGTAATCTTTTGTTATATTTTTCACAACATTATCACTAAGCCGGTAAGGAGACTCCTTGCGGGTGAAGTGTGCTGTTAGGCTCGGAGGTGTTGTCCACCATGAGTAAACCAAAGTAAGGAGGGCTAAAATTGGCTTTTGAAATCCCTAAACAGA
>CAZDVV010000124.1:0-2772 GCA_964508875.1 uncultured Desulfobacteraceae bacterium
CTACTAACTTCTGACTTCTGCCTCCTATATCCTGGCTTCTGTGGTATTTGACATTGGGATTTTGGAATTTGGCATTCAGGGCCCTTATGACCGCCGCCTTCTGATAGCCTTGATCTGTGAACGGTCAACAGTAAACGGTGAACATCTTCTGTCTTCTGACTGCTAACTCCCGGCTCTTTTCTTGGCTTTAACCTTACTTCAGCAATCCTTGATCCTGAAGGGTGGTCATGGCCCTCTGAACTATGGTGGTTACATGGCTGAGTGCCTTGGTCAAATGTGTCACCGACTCTGTCATAACTCCAGAGCTTATCATCACCAGGGCCTTTTCAATCGCATTGTCCACGTCCTCCCACCTCTCATCGCCCGCCACTCTCTTTGCAAGGCCAATATCCTGGCGTATCATTTCTACCAGGGCTATGCCCACCTGCCTTGTTTCATGCCTTTGGCCCCCAAATACTGAATCCAGCGTGCCAATAAGCTGAGAGGCCCATATAAGTCCGGCCTTTATCTTTTCACCTTGTGAAAATCCAAGTATTGCTTGCTTTGTGTCCAAGCCTTCTACCTCACTCCTTCTTATCCCCATAATAGGCCTCATAAACTGGATCTTCCTCCATAAGCTGGCGCCTCATCACCTTGCCAACCATGGTCTTGGGCAGCTCATCGCGGAACTCCACATACGTGGGGACCTTATAGTGAGTCATGTTGTCTTTACACCAATTCCTCAGGTCTTCTTCCGTAATCCTGCCCTTCCACTCCTCTTTGAGCACCACCCATACCTTTATAACTTCACCCTTTTCTTTGTCCGGGAGGCCTGAAGCAGCCACCTCAACAACCGCTTCATGCCGTCCCACAAGCTCCTCCACCTCTTTTGGAAATACTGAATATCCCTTCACCTTAATAAGCTGTTTCTTTCTGTCACTTATGACCACCCGGCCCAGTTCGTCCATATAGCCAATGTCTCCGGTATAAAGCCACCGCTTTCCTCCAAACTCCCTAATGGTTTCTGCAGTCTCCTCTGGCTGGTTCAGATAACCCACCATAACCTGGGGTCCTGCCACTATCAGTTCTCCATTTTCTCCTGGCGGGAGTTCCTTCTCCCCCGTTTCAATATCCATGATCTTCCATTCCGTCCCCGGGAATGGCAGCCCTATGGTTCCTGTTGTGCGAAAATCCGTCAAAGGTCCTGCGGAGACCACGGGTGAGGCCTCAGTCAGCCCGTAGCCCTCCACGAGCACTGCACCCGTAATCTTCTCGAATCTCTCCTGTACTGGGCCATGCAGCGGACCTGCCCCAGATATGCACGCTCTCAGCTTCTTGTAAATCGGATACTTCTTTATATCACGAAAATCCGCAATTCGCTGAAATAACACCTCGGCCCCGCAATAAAATGTCTTGTTATCTGGGGCTATGGCGCATATTGTCTTAAGTAACTCACCTGTCTCGGGCGGACGGGGAAAAAGCATCATCCACATTCCGTTTCTAATGGATTGATTCATGACAGTTGTCATGGCAAAAGAGTGAAACAATGGCAATACACCAACTGCGCAACACCCATGGCCGCCCATCCAAACCCACAGTTCACACTGAATGGCATTTGAAACACAATTGAAATGAGACAGTACCGCTGCCTTGGGGACGCCTGTTGTTCCTCCTGTCATGATGTAGGTGGCAGGTTCGTGTGGGTCAATCTTCACCTCAGGAGGCTCAGGGCTTGTCTCCAGGAGATCCTTGAATTTAAGAGCATCACTAGGCACCGGGCCTGTTGGAATCTTCTTTAGTTTCATCCCCAGCCACCTTTTTAAGCCCGACATCTTTACCAAATCAACAATATTGGTCACAATGATGTGCTTAAGCGGGTACTGCGCGGCAATCGGCTCCATCAGGCTCTGGTAAAGTGCATCAAGCACTATCACTGACTTAACACCGGTAACCTGAAATTGGTGAAGCACCTCCCCCGGCTTGTATGTAGGATTGACCCCGGTTACAATGGCACCAATGCGGGCACAGGCATAGTAGGATATGACGTACTGGAATGAATTGGGTAGCACAAGGGCCACCACGTCGCCCTTTCTTATCCCAAGATTGTGAAGCGCTGTTGCCAGGGAATTTACATGACGTTCCATCTCAGCAAATGTCATATAGGTATCCAGAAACCACATGACCCTAGACTGACCGAACTTGCGGGCAGCCTCTGAAAACATCTCGTGAAGTGTAATTTCGGGGAACTCATAGTTTTTTGAAACTTGATCAGGCCAACCAGCCTCTGGTTTGAACCACGGTTTGTTTTCATCTACATAGAATTGTGAGCCCATTTCCAAGCACCCCCCTAAGTATCTATAAGTATCTATTTAAAATATCTATAACCTCATCTTTGTAGCGAAGTGTAGTTCTATACAGGAAACCACCATTTGATTGCAAGAGTTTTAATTTAATAGGTACAAGGGGAAAGGTCCAAGGTTGAAGGATAAGGGAATCAAAGAACTCAGGAGGTAGAAGGCAGAATACAAGAATGTCAAATATCAAAGCTCAAATGTCAAATGAATGTCAAATGCTCAAATGACCAAAAAAAATGTCTGCAACGGCCAAGCAGCCGGGAATTTGTCACCTCTACATTCAATATTCGTTATTCGATATGGGTAATTTCTCAATTCGTAATTCCCGAATCCGCAATCTCTCAGTTCGCAATCCCTTAATCTCCTCCCATAATTACAGCATTCCACTCTTCCAGGGCGCCATAAGCGGGCAAGCCCGCCACACCTCATTGGCGGGTAA